>NZ_JAANNX010000137.1:0-4013 GCF_013363615.1 Streptomyces sp. CAI-85
TCCCCGCCCGGGTCATCGACCAGCGGTTCGGCCGCGGTGCGGTGCTGGAGGAGGCGGTCAACGACGCGCTTCCGAAGTTCTACACGGAGGCTGTCAACGAGGCGTCGATCGACGTCCTCGGCCAGCCCGAGGTCGACATCACCGAGCTGAAGGACGGCGAGACGCTGAACTTCACCGCCGAGGTCGACGTCCGTCCCGCCCTGGAGCTCCCGGAGGACTTCTCCTCCATCGAGGTCGAGGTCGACGCCGTCGAGGTGACCGACGAGGACATCGCGAAGTCGGTCGAGCAGCTCCGTGAGCGCTTCGCCTCCACCTCCCCGGTCGAGCGCGCCGCCGAGGACGGCGACGTCGTGACCGTGGACCTGGAGGCCAAGGTCGACGGCGAGGTCCTGGAGGACGGCGTCGCCAGCGGCGTCTCCTACACCATCGGCTCCGGCGAGCTGCTCGACGGCATCGACGACGCCGTGAAGGGCCTGGAGGCCGGTGGCGAGGCCACCTTCACCTCCGAGCTGAAGGGCGGCTCCGCCGCGGGCAAGGAGGCCGAGGTCGCCGTCAAGGTCACCCAGGTCGCCGCCCGTGAACTGCCCGAGCTGGACGACGAGTTCGCGCAGCTCGCCTCCGAGTTCGACACCCTGGAGGAGCTGAAGGCGGACAGCCGCAAGCGCCTCGAGAACATGAAGCAGTACGACCAGGCCACGCAGGCCCAGGAGCGCGTCCTGGAGAAGCTGCTGGAGCTCGTCGAGGTGCCCGTCCCCGAGAAGCTCCTCGAGGACGAGATCAACACCCGCAAGCACAACCTGGAGCACCACCAGCTCGGTCAGATGGGCCTGACGCTCGACAAGTACCTGGAGATCCAGGGCAAGTCGGCCGAGGAGTTCGAGACCGAGACCCGTGAGGCCGCGGTCAAGGGCATCAAGACCCAGTTCGTCCTGGACGAGCTGGTCAAGCGCGAGAAGCTGAACGTCAACCAGGAGGAGCTCACCGAGCACCTCATGCGCCGCGCCGCTTCCTCGGGCATGTCCCCCGACCAGTTCGCCCAGGCCGTCGTCGAGGGCGGCCAGGTTCCGCTGCTCGTCGGCGAGGTCGCCCGCGGCAAGGCGCTGGCGACGGTCGTCGAGGCCGCCACGGTCAAGGACACCAACGGCGAGATCGTCGACCTGGACGACGAGGAGGAGACGGAGGAGGCCGCCGAGGCCGCCACCGAGTCCGCCGACGCCGCCGAGTCCGCCGAGGAGAAGAACGAGGGCTGAGCCCCCGTATCCGACGCTTGTGCGACGGGCCCCGGAACCCTGTGTTCCGGGGCCCGTTCCCGTCCCCGGGCGCTACGCCCCCGGCGAACACCCACCTCTCCGGGATTCTCGGGAGGGACCCGCGCGTTAGGGTCCATGAGTACGAGGGCAGGGGAGTCCCCGTTGCCCCCGGCAGTACACGTGAGACGGCCCGGCGCCGTCGTAAGACGAGCAGGTGGATACGTGACGAATCTGATGCCCTCCGCCGCCGGCGAGCCTTCCATCGGTGGTGGCCTCGGCGACCAGGTCTACAACCGGCTGCTTGGCGAGCGGATCATCTTCCTCGGCCAGCCGGTCGACGACGACATCGCGAACAAGATCACCGCACAGCTTCTGCTCCTTGCCGCGGACCCGGACAAGGACATCTACCTGTACATCAACAGCCCCGGCGGTTCGATCACGGCCGGTATGGCGATCTACGACACCATGCAGTTCATCAAGAACGACGTGGTGACCATCGCCATGGGCCTCGCGGCCTCGATGGGTCAGTTCCTGCTCAGCGCGGGCACCCCCGGCAAGCGGTTCGCCCTGCCGAACGCCGAGATCCTGATCCACCAGCCGTCCGCCGGCCTGGCCGGCTCGGCCTCCGACATCAAGATCCACGCGGAGCGGCTGCTGCACACCAAGAAGCGCATGGCCGAGCTGACCTCGCAGCACACGGGTCAGTCGGTCGAGCAGATCACCCGCGACTCGGACCGCGACCGCTGGTTCGACGCGTTCGAGGCCAAGGAGTACGGCCTCATCGACGACGTCATCCCGACGGCCGCGGGCATGCCGGGCGGCGGCGGCACGGGCGCGGCGTAGCCCGTCCGACGGCGCGGGTCCCTGCCGGGTCCCTGCCGGGTGCGTGTGGCGCGGACGGGGCTGTGGCTCCGACCGGGTCCGTGGTTCCGACGGGGCTGTGGCTCCCACAGGGTCTGTGGCTCCGACCGGGTCTGTGGCTCCGACCGGGGTCACGGTTCCGACCGGGGCTTCGGTTCCGACGGGTCTGCGGTTCCGGCCGGGCCGACGGTCCCGACCGGGGTCAGGCTCCGACCGGGGTCAGGCGGCTCCGACCGGGCCGGCCAGGGCGACCGGGCTCACGGTTCCGACAGGGTCGGCCGGGCCGACCGGTTCGGCCGGGCGACTCGGTTCCGGGCCGGAGGGCGCGGGTCGATTCCTGGCGGGAGCGGCTTGGTTCCGGCAAGGGTCGGCGACGGCCCCGGTAGGCACTCGGTCCGGGAGCGAAGGCTCTCCCCAGGGCCTCGGCCCCCGGAAGCCGCGGCAGCCCGTCGGGGCGGCGCGGTCACCGGAAGCCGTACCAAGCCGTGCCGGTCCCGTCAGGGCCTGGCAGCCCCCGCCGGACCCCGCGAACCCCGTGAGGCCGCCGCAGGCGTCCGTCAGGGCCTCAGGGCCCTCGTCGGAGCCCGCGGACCCCACAGGGCTCACGAGGCCCGGCAGAGGCCGCGAGACCCCTACGAGGCCCGACGGTCCCCGCGGAGGCTCCACGGTCCCCGCGGAGGCTCCACGGCCCCGGCGGAGCCGGACCCGATCCCGCGGAGGCCACGAGGCCCGGCGGGGTTCGTCAGGGCTCCCGGAGCCGGACGGACCGGAGACGCCACGCGGGCCCGACCGACTGACCCCGCACCGCCCGCCCGACTGCCCCGCCCCCGCCGTAGACACCGCCCGCCCGTGATCGCAATCCCAAGCAGCCACCGCCCAGCCCTTCTCCAGGAGACACCGTGAACGACTTCCCCGGCAGCGGCCTCTACGCCCGTACGGAGGCCGAGTACACCGGCCCACGCGCCGAGTCCCGCTACGTCATCCCCCGCTTCGTCGAGCGCACCTCGCAGGGCATCCGTGAGTACGACCCGTACGCGAAGCTCTTCGAGGAGCGCGTGATCTTCCTCGGCGTGCAGATCGACGACGCCTCCGCCAACGACGTCATGGCGCAGCTCCTGTGCCTGGAGTCGATGGACCCCGACCGGGACATCTCGGTCTACATCAACAGCCCCGGCGGCTCCTTCACGGCGCTGACCGCGATCTACGACACGATGCAGTTCGTGAAGCCCGACATCCAGACGGTCTGCATGGGCCAGGCGGCCTCCGCCGCCGCGATCCTGCTGGCCGCCGGTACGCCGGGCAAGCGCATGGCCCTGCCGAACGCGCGCGTGCTGATCCACCAGCCGTACAGCGAGACCGGCCGCGGTCAGGTCTCGGACCTGGAGATCGCCGCCAACGAGATCCTGCGGATGCGTGCCCAGCTCGAGGAGATGCTGGCCAAGCACTCCACCACGCCGATCGAGAAGATCCGCGAGGACATCGAGCGCGACAAGATCCTCACGGCCGAGGACGCGCTGTCGTACGGCCTGATCGACCAGATCATCTCCACCCGGAAGATGAACAACAACTCTCTGCGTTGACGCGCGGGGCGCTCTCGTCCGTACCCCTTGGCACGGTGTGACACGGTCCACGTCGAAGTGAACCGTGCCAAGGGGGGCCCGAACGGGGGTCCCGGCAAGGTACCGTCGGAATAAGGCAGCACCAGGAGCCGCTGGATTCGAAAGCGTCCAGTCGTCTCCCAGGCGAAGGGGAAGCACACCGTGGCACGCATCGGTGACGGCGGCGATCTGCTCAAGTGCTCGTTCTGCGGCAAGAGCCAGAAGCAGGTCAAGAAGCTCATCGCAGGGCCCGGTGTGTACATCTGCGACGAGTGCATCGATCTCTGCAACGAGATCATCGAGG
>NZ_JAANNX010000057.1:0-32804 GCF_013363615.1 Streptomyces sp. CAI-85
GGGCCTCCTCGGCGGCGAACCGGAACACGGACACGGCCCGGCCGACCTCGCCGCGCGCCCACTTCACGGGCTTGCCGTTCTCGGCGGAGATGAGCTGGGCGATCTCCTCGGTGCGCTCGGCGAGCCGCTTGCTGACGTGGTCGAGCGCGGCGGCGCGGACGTGCGCCGGCGTGGCGGCGAAGTCCTCGCGGACGGCGTACGCGGCGGCCACGGCCTCCTCGACCTGCGCGTCCGTCGGCACACCGACCGTACCGACGAGCCGCCCGTCCCAGGGCGAGGTGACATCAAAGCTGTCCTCGCCGGAGACCTGACGGCCGGCGAGCCAGAAGGCGTGGCTGGAAGTCATGTCGATTTCCCGGCCCTTCCGCATTGGGGATTCCTATGGCTTTCGCTCCCACGGTAGGCGCGCCGACGCAACGGGGCGCTTGTCCGACTCGTACGGGTGGGGAGTGGAGGTACGCCGGATTGGCGGGGTGGATGGGATCAGCGGGGCCGGCCGGTTGGGCGCGGGGGCGGATGTGAGCGGGGCGGCACCGGTTCGGCGCACGAGCGGACCTCAGCGAGGCCGCGCCGGAGCTGGGCAGGACTCGCCGGATCGCCCCGGCAGCGGGCCACAGCGGGCTCCGCCGGTTCGGCGCAGCCACCGCGCCCGCGGACCGCGGCGGGACGCCGCCGGATCAGGACACGGGCGGCGGCCGCCGGGCTTCAGCGGGGCGCGCGGCGCAGCAACAGCCAGAGGACCGTCAGCAGCGTCGTGCACAGGCACCAGCTTGCGAGGACGTCCAGGGGCCAGTGGTAGCCGCGGCGGGTCAGGCCGTAGGAGACCGTCAGGATGAGGACCGACGCGGTGGCCACGGCCGTGCGGCGTTGTGCGGGTGTGGGGAGCCAGGGGAGGAGGAGCAGGGCCGCGCCGCCGTAGGCGATGGCCGCCGTGGCGGTGTGGCCGGAGGGGAAGTAGCCGGGGCCCGGGGGTACCACCGGGGTGCCGTACCGGGCGGTCCAGGCTTTCAGGGGGACGACAATCAGCGGGACCAGGGCCATGAGGATCATCGCGGCGAACGACGGCACCCACCAGTCGCCTCGGCCGGCCACCCAGGCCCGCCGGGCCACGTACACCGCGACCAGCAGAAGTACCGGCACCGCGACGGGCACGTCCCCCAGGTCGGACATCAGCTCGGAGGCCCGGTCCGGGTGGACGAGGGTCCGGCTGATCCGCTCGTCCAGCCGGAGCAGCGGTCCGTCGACGACGACCTGCCAGGTGATCAGCGCGAGGAGGGCGAGGGGGAGGGTGAGCAGCAGGGGCACCGGCGACCGGTGTGTGGACTTCTGCTGCTCAGGGCTCTGCTGGTCGGAGCGGGGTGGCATGGGGTACACCCTCTCAGCCCGGCCCGACCGGCGGCGCCTGAACGCGCCTGTGCTCGGAAGGAGGTCGGCCACCCCGGAACAGGGGGGGGTGGTTCCGGGGTGGCCGTCCGGACCGGGACGCCGGCCGCCCCGGGGGGTTTGGGGCGGGCGACCGTCCGATCGGTGTGGAATCCGAAACCTTGGGCTCCGGTGGTGTGCGCGAGGGCACGCCCAGGTCGAAGCCGGGAGGCTCCCACCCGGTTCGCCCGCAGTCCCCTGCGGGCGGGGTGTATCTCTCATCTGGGTAGAACGTACGGCAGTGGCAGGCGGTGCGACAGACGGAATCCCGTCCCGCCATCCACCTCGCACACGTTCTTCACACGCTCTGCCTGACGTGGGAATCGGCTGTGCGCCGCCCCGCTCAGATGCGGGCGAACGCCTGCTCGATGATGTCGAGTCCCTCGTTGAGCAGGTCGTCGCCGATCACCAGCGGCGGCAGGAAACGCAGCACGTTGCCGTAGGTGCCACAGGTCAGGACCAGCAGGCCCTCCTGGTGGCACGCCTTGGCCAGCGCGGCGGTCGCCTCCGGGTTCGGCTCCTTGGTCGTACGGTCCTTGACCAGCTCGACGGCGATCATCGCGCCGCGGCCGCGCACGTCGCCGATGACGTCGAACTTCTCGGCCATCGCGGTGAGGCGGGACTTCATGACCGCCTCGATGTGCTTCGCCCGGGCGTTGAGGTCCAGCTCCTTCATCGTCTCGATGGAGCCGAGCGCACCGGCGCAGGCGACCGGGTTGCCGCCGTAGGTGCCGCCCAGGCCACCCGCGTGCGCGGCGTCCATGATCTCGGCGCGGCCGGTGACGGCGGCCAGCGGCAGACCGCCGGCGATGCCCTTGGCGGTGGTGATCAGGTCGGGGACGATGCCCTCGTCCTCGCAGGCGAACCACTGGCCGGTACGGCAGAAGCCGGACTGGATCTCGTCGGCGACGAAGACGATGCCGTTGTCGGCGGCGAACTGGCGGATCGCCGGGAGGAAGCCCTTGGCGGGCTCGATGAAGCCGCCCTCGCCGAGCACCGGCTCGATGATGATGGCGGCCACGTTGTCGGCGCCGACCTGCTTGGAGATCTGGTCGATGGCCTGCGCGGCGGCCTCCGGGCCCGCGTTCTCCGGACCGGTGGGCCAGCGGTAGCCGTAGGCGACCGGAACGCGGTAGACCTCGGGCGCGAACGGACCGAAACCGTTCTTGTACGGCATGTTCTTCGCCGTCAGCGCCATCGTGAGGTTGGTGCGGCCGTGGTAGCCGTGGTCGAAGACGACGACCGCCTGGCGCTTGGTGTAGGCGCGGGCGATCTTCACCGCGTTCTCGACGGCCTCGGCACCCGAGTTGAACAGCGCGGACTTCTTGGCGTGGTCACCCGGCGTCAGCTCGGAGAGGGCCTCGGCGACCTCCACGTAGCCCTCGTAGGGGGTAACCATGAAACAGGTGTGGGTGAAGTCGGCGAGCTGGGCGGAGGCCCGGCGTACGACGGCCTCGGCGGAGGCGCCGACCGAGGTCACGGCGATGCCCGAGCCGAAGTCGATCAGACGGTTGCCGTCCACGTCCTCGATGACGCCGCCGCCCGCGCGCGCGGTGAACACCGGCAGCACGGACCCCACGCCCTGCGCGACCGCGGCGAGGCGGCGGGCCTGAAGCTCCTGCGACTTCGGGCCGGGGATGGCGGTGACGATCCGGCGCTCCTGCGGAAGGGCGGTCATGAGGGGCTCCTGGAGTTCTGGAGGTTCTGGGGTGTCCTGCGGTGATGCGGACGCGTTTCTTCTTTTCTCGCAGGCTAGGACGGGTCACGGAGGGTCGGCATGCTCCATGTGGGCGGTGTCGGCCGGACGGCTTGTCCGCCGTGGACATAGCCGTGGACAGGGCCGTAGACAGGGCCGTGGACAGGGAGCCGCGCCGCGGCTCCACGGGAACAACGCCGCCGCCCCGGCCGCGTAAGCGGTGAACTCCCCTTGCCCGCGCGTTAGATTGACCGCTGACGGTGGACGGAACGGCTGGTCAGGGAGCAGGGGCGATGGACAGCGACGGGACGCAGGACGCCCGGGGTACGCACGCGAATCCTGTACCGCGCCCGGCCGGGCCGCCGCGGATGCCCGCGGTACCGCCCCGGCCGGCCGGGGGACCGGGGGCCGTGCCCCCGCCCGCGTCCCCGCCGGACCAGCCGTCCGCGTCAGCCGTCGCCGCGTGGCTGGACGAGAAGCGGCCAGCCACGAGGCCTGGGATCTGGCGCCTCGGGTACCGGTTGCCGAAGGGTGCTCAACCGACCGAGCGGCTCGCGCCGGTCACGGTGGTCGGCGTGCTGATCCCCTTGGTCGTCGCGTTCGTGGTGTGGTCGTTCTGGCGGCGCGGCGTCATCCCATACCAGTTCACGCTGCTGCGGCCGTTCACCCCGGACGACTGGTGGTGGGGCGGGACGATCGCCTCGCCGAAGACCTCGGAGGGCTCCGAGGCCCTGACGGTCTACAACGGCCTCTTCTTCGCTGTGCTTGCCTACACCGTGGGCGTATTGGGCGGCTGGCCAGCCATCGTGCGCCACTACATTGGTCGCAGGCCTCAGCCGTCCCGCGCGCTGCTCGCCCTGGTGTGCGCGCTGTGCGCGCTGAGCCTGGTGTTCCCCGAGGCGTTCCCAGGCATCAACTGGGACGCGCTGCCGGTCGTCAAGCCGGTCTTCTCACTGATCGTCCTGATCTCGGGCAGCTACGAAGTGTTCACCTCCGTCCTGTTCACCGACGCGCTGTACGCGGCGATGACCCTGCTGATCGTGTGGCCGTTCGCCAAGGTCGGCGGCTGGGTGCCGTATCTGAAGGAGCGGCTCGCCGCCCGGCGCGCGGCGACCGGGGCGGCGCCGCTGCCGGCCACCGTCGAGCGGCCGCGTTCGCAGTGGCCGGAGCTGCGCGAGGCCGGGCAGTACGAGGCGGCCGACCTGCTGACGGCCGAGGTGGCCGGCGGGCGGATGAACGACGTGGACTGCGCGCGGGTGCGGCGGGCCTGGACGACGGGTCTGCCCGACTTCCGGGAGACCGTGCTGCGCGGGGGCGGGGCGGCCTGGGCGCATCCGTCGGGCGCCCGCGATCTGCCCCGGCGCGGGGCGCGGCACGATCTGCTGGCCGGGCAGGTGCGGGTCGGCCGCTGGGTGGCCGCCGAGCGCGCCCCGGCGAGCTATCACGACGCGGGTGCCGCGCTGGGCCCGGAGGCGCTGGGCACCTCGCTGCTCGCGGTCGGGCCGTCCGGGTCCGGCAAGACCCGTTCGCTGGTGGAGCCGCTGACCGAGGCGCTGGCGCTCCAGGCGCTGACCGGGGGCTGCGCGGTCGTCGCGGTCTCCTCCCCCGGCGGGCGGCCGCTCGGCTCGGACGACGCGTTCGACGTGATCGTGCGGATCGGCGACCCGTCGTCCGTGCACGACCTGGACCCCTACGCGGAGTCCGAGGACGCCGACGAGGCGGCCGCGATCCTCGCCGAGGCGCTGGTCGGGGACCTCGACACCGTGAACGCCCAGGGCGCGGCGACCGCGCTCGCCCAGCTCCTCGGCCCCTACCGGGCGGCGTACGGCCGCTTCCCGGGTCTGCCCGAGCTGCGCGAACTGCTGGAGGGCGAGCCGGGGGCGCTGGCCGCGCTGCGGGAGGCCGTGGCCGGGGACGACGTGATGCGCCGTGAGCTGGAGGCCCGCGCCCGGCAGACGGGCACCGCCGGGGATCCGGGCCGGGCGCTGGCCGACCGGCTGGCGCTGCTGAACCGTCCGGCGTTCGCCGGGTTCTTCGGCGGGGGCGGCGGGGGCGGGGGCGGCGAGACGCACCGCGCGTTCTCGCTGCGGGCGGTCGCCCACCATCCGCTGCGGGTCCGTGTCGACCCGCCCGAGCACGGGCACGAGGAGGCGGGGCGGCTGATCACCCGGCTGGTCCTCGCCCAGTTCCAGGCCGTCGTACGGGAGGGGCGGCGCGGCCACTTCGCCTGTCTGGTCCTGGACGACGCGACGGGCGCGGTCACCGCGGGGTCGGTGCGCCGGATCCAGCGGCTGCGCTCGCAGAACGCGGGCGTGGTGCTGGCGCTGCGCACGGTCGCGGACGTCCCGGAGGCGCTGCACGGGCCGCTGTACGGGGCGGTGGGCTGCCGGATGGCGTTCTCGGGGATCACCACCTGGGACGGCGCCCGGTTCGCGCAGACCTGGGGCACCGAGTGGGTGGAGACCACGGAGGTCGCCAAGCACACCGTCTTCGCCGACCAGCCGATGACCCGGGCCATCCACGCCCTGCGCAAGCTGGTCACCGGGCGGGCGGTGACCACGGACGCGGTGACCGTGCGCCAGGTCGAGCGGGAGCGCTGGTCGGCGTCCCGGCTGGCGCACGAGGTGCCGCCGGGGCACGCCGTGCTGTCGCTGACGACCGTACGGGGCGAGCACGCGCCGCCGCTGCTGGTGGACCTGCGGGGCTGAAGTGCGGAAGCGGGGCCGGGGATCTCTCCAGTGAGGCAGAATCGGCACTGACCCTTCATACGAAGCGGCCAAGTGATCGCCCCGCTGTTCCCCACTCCCCCTGAAGGCCGTATGCCGCCCACGCTCGCCTCGCTCGTCCATCACTCCGCGCTGAAGCTGACCGTGCGGGCGGGCGAGGACCGCCTGGACGTACCCGTGCGGTGGGCGCACGTCAGCGAGCTGGCGGACCCCGTGCCGTACATGGAGGGCGGGGAGCTGCTGCTGATCACCGCGCTGAAGCTGGACGCGGAGGATCCGCAGGCCATGCGGCGCTATGTGCGGCGGCTGGCGGGCGCCGGGGTGGTCGGGCTGGGGTTCGCCGTCGGGGTCAACTACGAGGAGATCCCGGAGGCGCTGGTCGACGCGGCCCGGCAGGAGGGCCTGCCGCTGCTCGAAGTGCCCCGGCGCACGCCGTTCCTCGCGATCAGCAAGGCGGTGTCGGCGGCGATCGCGGCCGACCAGTACCGGGCGGTGACCGCCGGGTTCGCGGCCCAGCGGGAGCTGACGCGGCAGATGCTGTCGGACGGCCCGGAGGGGCTGCTCGCCGCGCTCGCCGGACAGGTCGCCGGATGGGCGGCGCTCTACGACGCCTCGGGCGCCGTCGTCGCGGCCGCACCGGAGTGGGCGGGGCGGCGGGCGGCACGGCTCACGGCGGAGGTGGAACGGCTGCGGGAGCGGTCGGCGCCGGCCTCGGTGGTGGTGGGCGGCGAGGAGAACACCGAGCACGACGACCGGGTGGAGCTGCACTCCCTCGGCACCGGACGGCGGCCGCGCGCCGCGCTGGCGGTGGGTACGGCGGCGGCCCTGGGCACGGCGGAGCGGTACGCCGTGCACTCGGCGATCGCGCTGCTCACCCTGACCACCGAGCGCTCCCGCTCGCTGCACGCGGCGGAGCAGCGGATCGGCTCGGCGGTGCTGCGCATGCTGCTCGCGGGCGAACCGGACCATGCGCGGGCCGTCGCCGGGGACCTGTACGGCGAGCTGCTCGACGCCCCCTTCCGGGTGATCGTGGCGGAGCCGGCCGCGCCGACGGACACCGGTCGGGAGGCGATCGGCGCGCTCGCCGAGGTCGTCGAGTCGGCGGCCGCGCGCTCGGGTGCGGCGGTGCTGGTGGTGCCCGAGGGCGAACGTCTGGTGGTGCTGGCGGCGGACGAGGGCGCGGTGGTGACGGCGGCCACCCGGTACGCGTCGACGCTGGAGGGCGCGCGGGCGGCGGGCGAGGTCCGTGAGGAGGAGCCGGTGGTGGGTCTGTCGGCGCCGGCCGGGCCGATCGCGGCGGCTTCGGCCTACCGGCAGGCCGAACAGGCGCTGTCGGTGGCCCGGCGCCGGGGCCGGGTGCTGGTCGAGCACGAGCGGCTGGCGGCGGGTTCGGTGCTGCCGCTGCTGGCGGACGACGCGGTCCGGGCGTTCGCGGACGGTCTGCTGCGCGCCCTGTACGAACACGACGCGACCGGCCGCGGCGACCTGGTCGCCTCCCTGCGCGCCTGGCTCTCCCGCCACGGCCAGTGGGACGCGGCAGCCGCCGACCTGGGCGTCCACCGCCACACCCTCCGCTACCGCATGCGCCGCGTGGAAGAAATCCTGGGCCGCTCGTTGGACGACCCGGACGCCCGAATGGAACTGTGGCTGGCCCTGAAGGCGACGACCCCGGACGAGTGACGGCGGCGGCGCCGGTGACTGCGGTGTCCGGGGCGGGGCGAGCGGCGAAGCCGAGCCGACGGACCCAGCACGACGAGCACCACGTCCGCCGCGAACCGGCGACGGAGTCGTCCGGGGCGGGGCCACAGACCGGCGGCGGGCGTGCGTAGGGGCCGCCTTCCCGCGGGGAGTCGGGAAAGCAAGGCCCCGCCCGGGGCGCCGGAAGGCGCGCACGAACACGACGTCCGCCGCGCGAATCCGCGGTGGGGGCGGGAGCACGGGCCGACGGCGGGATCCGCGTGGCCCGTCGCGGGCCGGGTCTCGCCGAGCCACCCAGCACGTGAGGGCCGACCTTCGCGGGGCCCGTCCGGATCGTCGGACGGCGCACGACGAGCACCACGTCCGCTGTGCGAGCCCGCGCCGACATCGTCCGGTCGGGGCTCAGTCCGGCTGTGGGATCCGCGTCAGCCGACGAGGGCCGGGCCCCACCAGGCAGCCGACACCGACACGTGGGGGCCGGCGTTCCCGCAGGGGTCGGGAAGTCGGAGCTGGCCGGGGCGCCGGAAGAGCGGGCACGAACACCGCGTCCGCCGTGCGAACCGGCGCCGGCGTCGTCCGGGGCGCGGGCGCGGGCCGATGCCGTAAGGCTCGGCCTTCCCGCGGGGGGTCGGGAAGGCGGGGCCCGTTCGGGGCGTCGGTGCGGCCGGCCCGGGGGTCAGTCGTGGGTGTTCCCGGGTGGGCCCGCCGCCGCCTCGTGCATGGCCAGTTCCAGGAGGGACGGGTCGGTCAGGGTGCCGGAGCCGTCCGGGGGGACCAGCCAGCGGACGCCGCCGGTGGCCCGGCCGGGGTACGGGACGACGATCCAGGTGCCGGCGCCGGCCGTGCGGATGCCGGTGCCGATCCAGCGGGCGGCGGTGCCCGGCGGCACGAAGAACCCCATCCGGTTGTCGCCGAAGTCGACCAGCACCGGTCCCGGCCGGTCGAGGATGCGGGTGAGCACGTCGAGCGTGGGGTAGCCGAGTTCACCCGGCAGGATGAGTACGTCCCACGCCCTGCCCGCCGGCAGCAGCGCCACCCCCAGGGGGTTGCGCTCCCACTCCCAGCGGCAGGACTCGGGATCCGGTGCGACGGATGTCAGCCACTCGACCGCCGTCTTCGCCCCAGCCATGAGAAGACCTCCCTCTGCTTCCACGTGACGCGGTCGCGCCACGCAGAGGGAGAGGGAGGTTCCCGGCGAGCATTACGCGGGTTTCGGAACCTCTATGGAGTGAACCGGGTCACACGACCTAGCTGTCGAAGCCCAGGCCGAATTTGTCCATGGTCCGCAGCCACAGATTGCGGCGGCCGTCGTGCGCGTCGGCGCGGGCCAGCGACCACTTGGTGAGCGCGATGCCGGTCCAGGCGAACGGCTCCGGCGGGAACGGCAGCGGCTTGCGGCGGACCATCTCCAGCCGGGTCCGCTCGGTGCTCTCCCCGGCCAGCAGGTCGAGCATCACCTCCGCCCCGAACCGGGTCGCGCCGACACCGAGCCCGGTGTACCCGGCGGCGTAGGCGACCTTCCCCCGGTGGGCGGTGCCGAAGAACGCGGAGAACCGCGAGCAGGTGTCGATCGCGCCGCCCCACGCGTGCGTGAAGCGAAGCCCCTCCAACTGCGGGAAGCAGGTGAAGAAGTGCCCGGCGAGCTTGGCGTAGGTCTCGGGCCGGTCGTCGTACTCGGCGCGCACCCGCCCGCCGTACGGGTAGACGGCGTCGTAGCCGCCCCACAGGATCCGGTTGTCGGCGGACAGCCGGAAGTAGTGGAACTGGTTGGCGGAGTCTCCGAGCCCCTGCCGGTTCTTCCATCCGATCGCGTCGAGCTGGGCCGGGGTGAGCGGCTCGGTCATCAGCGCGTAGTCGTAGACCGGGACGGTGTACGACCGCACCCGCCTAACCAGGTTCGGGAAGATGTTCGTGCCGAGCGCCACCTGCCGGGCGTGGACCCGCCCGTACGGGGTGCGGACGGCCATCCCGGCGCCGTACGGCTTCAGCGCGAGCGCCGGGGTGTGCTCGTGGACGCGGACGCCGAGCCGCATGCACGCCTTCTTCAGGCCCCAGGCGAGCTTGGCGGGATGCAGCATCGCCACGCCCCTGCGGTCGTACAGGCCCGCCCGGAAGGTGGGCGAGTCGACCTGCGCGCGGACCGCGTCGGCGTCGAGGAACTCGACACCGTCGGCGAGGCCGCGGCGCTCGGTCTCCTCGTACCACTCGCGCAGTTCCCGCGCCTGGTACTCCTCGGTGGCGACGTCGATCTCACCGGTGCGCTCGAAGTCGCAGTCGATGCCGTACCGGGCGACCGCCGCCTCGATCTCGTCGAGGTTGCGCGCGCCCAGCTCCTCCAGCTTGTGGATCTCGTCAGGCCAGCGGGCGAGCCCGTTGGGCAGCCCGTGGGTGAGGGAGGCCGCGCAGAAGCCTCCGTTGCGGCCCGAGGCGGCCCAGCCCACCTCGCGGCCCTCCAGCAGCACCACGTCCCGCTGCGGATCGCGCTCCTTGGCGACGAGCGCGGTCCACAGTCCGCTGTATCCGCCGCCGACGACCAGCAGATCGCAGGTCTCGGTGCCGGTCAGCGCGGGCTCGGGGTGCGGCTTGCCCGGGTCCTCCAGCCAGTACGGGACCGGCTGCGCCTCGGAGAGCGACTTCGTCCAGGTGTTGTCTTCAGTACCACGGCTCATGGCGCTCGGGGCCATGATTTCAACTCCCTACAGGGGCTTATGCCTTTTGTCTGTTGCGGCGATTGCTGATGACCATGGAGGTCAGGACGAACAGTACGGCGATGAGGAACATGGCCGTACCGATGACATTGATCTGAACGGGTGTGCCGCGCTGTGCGGAGCCCCAGACGAACATCGGGAAGGTGACGGTCGAGCCCGCGTTGAAATTGGTGATGATGAAATCGTCGAAGGAGAGCGCGAAGGCGAGCAGCGCGCCCGCGGCGATTCCGGGGGCGGCGATCGGCAGGGTGACCCTGATGAACGTCTGGAACGGGCCGGCGTAGAGGTCCTGCGCCGCCTGCTCCAGTCTCGGGTCCATGGACATCACGCGCGCCTTGACGGCCGTCACGACGAAGCTGAGGCAGAACATGATGTGCGCGATCAGGACCGTCCAGAAACCCAACTGAGCACCCAGGTTGAGGAACAGGGTGAGCAGCGAGGCCGCCATGACGACCTCGGGCATGGCCATGGGCAGGAAGATCAGCGAGTTGACGGCACCCCGCGCGCGGAACCGGTAGCGGACCAGTGCGAAGGCGATCATCGTGCCGAGGACGGTCGCGCCGAGCGTCGCCCAGAAGGCGATCTGGAGGCTGATCGACAGCGAGCCGCACATGTCGGCGACCCCGCAGGGGTCTTTCCAGGCGTCGGTGGAGAACTGCTGCCACTGATAGTTGAAACGGCCCTTCGGTTTGTTGAAGGAGAACACCGTGACGACGATGTTCGGCAGCAGCAGATAACCGAGGGTGAACAGTCCCGCGATGACGACGAGATGGCGCTTGAGCCAGTTGACGAAGGGCATTTAGACCAAGTCCTCCGTCCCCGACCTGCGGATGTAGAAGGTGACCATGAACAGAATGGCGGCCATGAGGATGAAGGAGAGCGCCGCCGCGGTCGGATAGTCCAGGACGCGCAGGAACTGCGTCTGGATCACGTTTCCGATCATGCGGGTGTCGGTCGAGCCGAGGAGTTCGGCGTTGACGTAGTCACCGGCCGCCGGGATGAAGGTCAGCAGCGTGCCGGAGACCACGCCGGGCATCGACAGCGGGAAGGTGACCTTGCGGAAGGTGGTGATGGGCCGGGCGTACAGATCGCCGGCGGCCTCGTGCAGCCGTCCGTCGATGCGCTCCAGCGAGGTGTAGAGCGGCAGCACCATGAACGGCAGGAAGTTGTACGTCAGACCGCACACGACCGCGAGCGGGGTGGCGAGGACCCGGTCGCCCGAGGTCCAGCCGAGCCAGCTCGTGACGTCCAGGACGTGCAGGGTGTTGAGCGCCTCCACGACCGGTCCGGAGTCCGCGAGGATCGTCTTCCAGGCGAGGGTGCGGATCAGGAAGCTGGTGAAGAACGGCGCGATCACCAGGATCATGATCAGGTTCCGCCAGCGGCCCGCGCGGAAGGCGATGAGATACGCCAGCGGATAGCCGAGCACCAGACACAGGACGGTGGCGGCGGCCGCGTAGGAGACCGAGCGCAGGAACTGCGGCCAGTACTCGCCGATCGCGTCCCAGTAGGTCGCGAAGTGCCAGGTGACCTTGTAGCCCTCTTCGAGGGAGCCGGTCTGCACGGACGTGGACGCCTGGTAGATCATCGGCAGCGCGAAGAACACGACCAGCCAGAGCAGACCGGGCAGCAGCAGGAGATACGGCGTCCAGCGGCCGCGCTTGCGGGGCGGTTTCCCCTTGGCGGCGGCCGGGGCGAGCGGCGGGGGCGCCTCGGTGAGTGTCGCCATCAGACCGCCGCCTCTTCCTGGATACCGGCGTCGATGTCCTGCGCGGCGTCGAGGCCGAAGGTGTGCGCGGGGCTCCAGTGCAGGACCACGTCCGCGCCGGGGACCAGCCGGGCGTCACGCTCCACGTTCTGGGCGTAGACCTCGAACTCGGGGCAGACCGCGCTGTCGATGACGTACTGCGTGGAGACGCCGATGAACGACGAGTTGGCGATCTTCCCGGTGATGCGGTTGCGGCCCTCGGGTATCTCGCTGGCGTCGTCGGCGTGGCTGAGGGTGATCTTCTCCGGGCGGACGCCGACCAGCACCTTGCCGCCGGTGGCGGCGGGCGCCGAACATCGGGCGCCGGGCAGCACCAGCTTGCCGCCGCCGGCCTTCAGGACGATGTCGTCGCCGCTCCGGGTGTCCACCTCGGCCTCGATGAGGTTGGAGGTGCCGAGGAAGTTGGCGACGAACGTGGTCTGCGGGTTCTCGTACAGGTCCGCGGGCGAGCCGAGCTGTTCGACGCGGCCCGCGTTCATCACCGCGACCGTGTCGGCCATGGTCATGGCCTCCTCCTGGTCGTGGGTGACGTGCACGAAGGTGATGCCGACCTCGGTCTGGATCCGCTTGAGTTCGAGCTGCATCTGACGGCGCAGCTTGAGGTCGAGGGCGCCCAGGGGCTCGTCGAGGAGGAGCACCTTGGGGTGGTTGATGAGCGCGCGGGCGACGGCGACGCGCTGCTGCTGGCCGCCGGAGAGCTGGTGCGGCTTCTTGCGCGCCTGCTCGCCGAGCTGGACCAGCTCCAGCATCTCCTCGACCTGCTTCTTCACGCTCTTGATGCCGCGCCGGCGCAGACCGAAGGCGACGTTCTCGAAGATGTCGAGGTGCGGGAAGAGGGCGTAGGACTGGAAGACGGTGTTCACCGGGCGCTTGTACGGCGGCAGGACGGTGACGTCCTGGTCGCCGAGGTGGACGGTGCCGGAGGAAGGTTCCTCCAGGCCCGCGATCATGCGCAGGGTGGTGGTCTTGCCGCAGCCGGAGGCGCCGAGCAGGGCGAAGAACGAGCCCTGCGGGACGGTCAGGTCCAGCGGATGGACGGCGGTGAAGGAGCCGTAGGTCTTGCTGATGCCGGTGAGGCGGACGTCGCCGCTGCCGTTGTCGGTGGTCTTCATCGTCGTCACGCCCCAGTGAGCTTCGCGAACTTCGCCTCGTAGGCCGTCTCTTCCTTCGAGCTCAGGGAGCGGAAGGAGTGGGACTTCGCCTGCATGGCCTTGTCGGGGATGATCAGCGGATTCTCCGCCGCATCCGGATCGATCCTGGCGAGATCGTCCTTCACGCCGTCGACGGGACAGACGTAGTTGATGTAGGCGGCCAGTTCGGCGGCCGGTTCCGGCTCGTAGTAGTAGTCGATGAGCCGTTCGGCGTTCGTCTTGTGGCGCGCCTTGTTGGGTATCAGCATGCTGTCGCTGGACGTCATGTAGCCGCTGTCCGGGATGACGAAGTCGACGTCCGGACTGTCCGCCTTGAGCTGGACGACGTCGCCGGCCCAGGCGATACAGGCCGCGAAGTCCCCGCTGGTGAGGTCGGAGGTGTAGTCGTTGCCGGTGAAGCGGCGGATCTGGCCGCTGTCGACGCCCTTCTGGATACGGGCCACGGCCGCGTCGTAGTCGTCGTCGGTGAACTTCTCCGGGTCCTTGCCCATGTCCAGCAGGGTCATCCCGATGCTGTCGCGCATCTCGGTGAGGAAGCCGACCCGGCCCTTGAGCTTGGGGTTGTCGAGGAGGTCGGAGACCGACTTCACCTCGACGCCGTCCAGCGCCTTCTTGTTGTAGGCGATGACCGTGGAGATGCCCTGCCAGGGGTAGGAGTACGCCCGGCCCGGGTCCCAGTCGGGGCTGCGGAACTGCTGGGTGAGGTTGGCGTACGCGTGCGGCAGGTTGGAGGCGTCCAGTTTCTGGACCCACCCCAGGCGGATCAGCCGGGCGGCCAGCCAGTCGGTGAGGACGATCAGATCGCGGCCGGTCTCCTGGCCCGCGGCGAGCTGCGGCTTGATCTTGCCGAAGAACTCGTTGTTGTCGTTGATGTCCTCGGTGTACTTGACCTTGATACCGGTCCGCTCGGTGAACCCGTCGAGCGTCGGATGGCTCTTGCCGCTGTCGTCGACGTCCATGTACTCGGTCCAGTTGGAGAAGCTGACCGTCTTCTCCTTCGCCGAGTGGTCCTCGGCGGACGTGCCGCCCTCGGTCTTGCCGGCCGCGGGGATGCCGCAGGCGCTCAGCGCCCCGACGCCGCCCAGGGTGAGCGCGCCGCCGGCGGAGGCGCGCAGCAGCGACCGGCGGGTCAGGGCCGCCCTGCCGTTGCGGAAGCTGCGCCGTATGGCGGCCACCTGGGCCGGGCTCAGGCGGTCGGGCTCGTACTGCTCCATGCGCGTGGTGCCCTTTCGGGAGGTCCGGCCGGGGTGAGCGGCCGGTCGTCGTCGCTTATGAGTCCCCGAAGATGGTGCGGTGCCACGGCTTGCGGGCCACCGCGGTGTTGTCGAACATGACGTGCTTGACCTGCGTGTACTCCTCGAACGAGTACACGGACATGTCCTTGCCGAAGCCGGACGCCTTGTAGCCCCCGTGGGGCATCTCGCTGATGATCGGGATGTGGTCGTTGATCCAGACGCATCCGGCCGCGATCTCCCTGGTGGCCCGGTTCGCCCGGAAGACGTCCCGGGTCCACGCGGAGGCCGCGAGCCCGTAGGGGGTGTCGTTGGCCAGCGCGAGGCCCTCGTCGTCGCTGTCGAAGGGCAGGACGACCAGGACCGGCCCGAAGATCTCGGACTGGACGACCTCACTGTCCTGTGCCGCGTCCGCGATCAGGGTGGGCAGATAGTACGCGCCGTTCTTGAGTTCTCCCAGAGGGGTCTCACCGCCGGTCACCACGCGCGCGTAGCCGCGCGCCCGGTCGACGAAGGCGGCGACACGGTCCCGCTGGACGTGCGAGATCAGCGGGCCGAGGTCGGTGCCCGGGACGAACGGGTCGCCGACCCGGACGGTCTCCATGAGCGCGGCCGTCCGCTCGACGAAC
Organism: Streptomyces sp. CAI-85; assembly: GCF_013363615.1. Taxonomy (NCBI): domain Bacteria; kingdom Bacillati; phylum Actinomycetota; class Actinomycetes; order Kitasatosporales; family Streptomycetaceae; genus Streptomyces; species Streptomyces sp. CAI-85. The sequence goes on from NZ_JAANNX010000057.1 coordinate 15,031, forward strand.
GCCTCGTAGAGCGGCCGCTGCACGTACGCGCGCGTGGCGGCGGTGCAGTCCTGGCCGGTGTTGATGAGGGCGCCCGCGACCGCGCCGTGCACGGCGGCCTCCAGGTCGGCGTCGTCGAAGACGACGAAGGGCGCCTTGCCGCCCAGCTCCAGGTGGAGGCGCTTGACGGTGGCGGTGGCGACCTCGGCGACCCGCTTGCCGACCCCGGTGGAGCCGGTGAAGGAGGTCATGGCCACGTCGGGGTGGCCGACCAGGTGCTCTCCGGCCTCCCGCCCGGTGCCGTTGACGATGTTGATCACGCCGTCCGGGATCCCGGCGTCGGTCGCCGCCTGGGCGAAGAGCAGGGAGGTCAGCGGGGTGAGTTCGGCGGGCTTGAGGACGATCGTGTTGCCCGCGGCGATCGCCGGGAGGATCTTCCAGGCGGCCATCTGGAGGGGGTAGTTCCAGGGCGCGATGGAGCCGACGACACCGATGGGCTCACGGCGGACGTAGGAGGTGTGGTCGCCGGAGTACTCGCCCGCGGACTGGCCCTGGAGGTGACGGGCCGCGCCGGCGAAGAAGGCGGTGTTGTCGATCGTCCCCGGGACGTCGAACTCCCGGGTCAGCTTCAGCGGCTTGCCGCACTGGAGGGACTCGGCGCGGGCGAACTCCTCGGCGCGGTCGGCGAGGACGGCGGCGAAGCGGTGCAGGGCGTCGGAGCGCTCGCCCGGGGTGGTACCGGCCCAGCCGGGGAAGGCGGCGCGGGCGGCGGCGACGGCCGCGTCCACGTCGGCGGTCGACGCGAGTGCGTAGGTGAAGACCTCCTCGCCGGTGGCGGGGTCGACGACCGCGTGGGTGCGGCCCGAGGTGCCGTGGGTGAGACGGCCCGCGATGTACTGGGCGCCGTCCGTGAATCGTTCCTGTGCGGGGAACCGGTCCTGCATGTCCCTCTCCTCCGCCTTCGCCCCCACTGTCCACAGGGGCGGGTGCGTAGCTCCAGCTCGATTTGAGTGACGATCCTGACAGAGCGATAGCACTCCAACAAGTGATTCCGTTGTTGCCTTTTGGTTACGCGACGGAATCTGTCGACCAGGTGTCGAGTCGGGACGGAAAAGGCAGGACGCAGTGTCAGTGGTGCCTGCCATGCTGGCGTGTCATGGAGCGGACCGAGCACAGCACGGACATCAAGGACACGGAAAGCCTGGTCGGGGCGGTCCGGTCGGGGGCGCGGGTCGAGTACCTGCTCTTCTGGGGTCACCGGCCGCTGCCGGACGGCCGCCTGGGCCCGAGCTGTCTGAGCCAGTGGTGGCCGTCACCCTTCGTGGCCGACGGGGTCGCCTATGCGACGGCGGAGCACTGGATGATGGCGCGGAAGGCGCGCCTCTTCGGTGACGCGGAGGCGGAGCGGGCGGCGCTGGCCGCCGGGCATCCCTCGGAGGCGAAGAAGGCGGGGCGGCTGGTCCGCGGCTTCGACGACACGGTCTGGGAGCGGGAGCGCTTCGGGATCGTGGTGGAGGGCAGCGTCCACAAGTTCGCGTCGAACCCGGGTCTGCGGTCGTTCCTGCTGAGCACCGGGGACCGGGTGCTGGTGGAGGCGAGCCCGGTGGACCGGGTGTGGGGCATCGGCCTCGCGGCGGACGACGAGGCCGCGCTGGACCCGCAGCGGTGGCGCGGCCCGAACCTGCTGGGCTTCGCGCTGATGGAGGCGAGGCGGCGGCTGAGAGAGGGGTGACGCTCGGGAGGCGTCACCTCTCAGGAGGTGTCAGGCAGCGGGGGCGAAGAAGAACACGACGCCGAGGCCCACGCCGAGGACGATGCCGACCGTGCCGCAGATGATCCCGGCCAGCGCCTGACCGCCGTTGGTGGCCTCACCGCGCCGCGCCTTGCCGCGGCCGATCGCGCCGAAGACGACGCCCATGATGCCGAGGGCGATCGCCGCCGGCCAGAGGCAGAACACCACGGCCGAGACGATCCCGAGCACCAGCCCGGTGATCCCCATGCCGTTGCTCTCCCCGCCGGGACCCGGCCAGCCGGGGTACCCGCCGTGCTGATGATGCGGGTAGCCGTAACCACCGGGATAGCCGTAGGGCACCTGGACCTGCCCCGGTCCGTCCGGGGAGAGGGGCGGCGGCGGAACCGGGCCGGCCTGCGGGGGCGGCGCGAAGGGGTTGGGCGGCGCGGATGACCCGAGGCCGCCGCCCGGGACCTGCGGGGAGACCGGGGCGACCGGACTGGCCCACGGCTGGGCCGGGGTGTCCGGGGTGACGCTCGGCAGGGAGGTGACGGTCATCTGGTCGTGCACGGACGGCGGCGCCGGGGCCAACGGCTCGTTGGAGGCCACGGTGGCACCGGGCCCGCCCGGCGCGGCCCAGGGGTCCGCCTTGCCCAACGTCACCTCGGGAGCCGCCCCGTCGGACGCGGGCGCGGGCCACGGATCGCGGCCGGCGTCCCCGGCCGGAGTCGACGTGTCGTCGGACATGCGCGGTGTCCCCTCCCTCAGTCCCTCAGTCGTACGTTCCGTCATGCTACGGCCCCGGGACGGCCGGGTGCGGAGGGGGGCGGGCCCCGTCCGGGGCAGGCCCGTGTCGTGAGCCGTCGGCGCCTACGATGATCCCGACCCATCGATCAGCCGATCATCCGCGTCCCGTCCGGCCCCCCTGGCCCGGGGCGCTGTCCCGGGGAGGACCACCTTGACCGATCGTTTCGACGCCTCCGACGTGCCGGCCGTGCCCGCGGGCCCCACCGCGGATGCCGGCGCCCGTGATCTGCACGGCTTCATCGCGGGGCTGCCCAAGGCCGAACTGCACGTCCATCACGTCGGCTCCGCCTCCCCCCGGATCGTCTCCGAGCTGGCCGCCCGGCACCCCGACTCCAAGGTGCCGACGGACCCCGAGGCCCTGGTCGACTACTTCACGTTCACCGACTTCGCGCACTTCATCGACGTGTATCTGTCGGTCGTGGACCTGATCCGCACCCCGGAGGACGTCCGGCTGCTCACCTTCGAGGTCGCCCGCGACCTGGCCCGGCAGCAGGTGCGCTACGCCGAGCTGACCATCACGCCGTTCTCCTCGACCCGGCGCGGGATCGACGAGCGGGCGTTCATGGAGGCGATCGAGGACGCGCGCAAGGCGGCCGAGGCGGAGTTCGGGACCGTACTGCGCTGGTGCTTCGACATCCCCGGCGAGGCGGGCCTCGAAGCCGCCGAGGAGACCGCGCGGCTCGCCACCTCCGACCGGATCCGCCCGGAGGGCCTGGTCTCCTTCGGGCTCGGCGGCCCCGAGATCGGCGTACCGCGCCCGCAGTTCAAGCCCTACTTCGACCGGGCCATCGCCGCCGGGCTGCACTCCGTGCCGCACGCCGGCGAGACCACGGGACCGGAGACCGTGTGGGACGCGCTCACCCATCTGCGGGCCGAGCGCATCGGACACGGCACCAGCTCCGCGCGGGACGAGAAGCTGCTCGCGCACCTCGCCGAGCACCGCATCGCGCTGGAGGTGTGCCCGACCTCCAACATCGCCACCCGCGCGGTGCGCACCCTGGACGAGCACCCGGTCAAGGAGTTCGTGCGGGCCGGCGTCCTGGTCACGATCAACTCCGACGACCCGCCGATGTTCGGCACCGACCTCAACAACGAGTACGCGGTCGCCGCCCGGCTGCTCGGCCTCGACGAGCGCGGCCTCGCCGGCCTGGCGAAGAACGCGGTCGAGGCGTCCTTCCTCGACGCGCCCGGCAAGGCCCGGATCAGGGACGAGATCGACACCTACACGGCCCGCTGGCTCGCCCCCTGACCGCCACAATGGCCCCATGCAGACCGTGACTGCCGTGGCCCACCGCGGCGACCCGTACCGCTTCCGTGAGAACACGATCGACTCGCTGCGTTCCGCGCTCGACCGCGGCGCGGACGCCGTCGAGATCGACGTACGGCTCACCCGGGACGGCGTGCCCGTGCTGCTGCACGACGCGACGCTGAAGCGGCTGTGGGAACTGGACCGGCCGCTGACCTCGCTGTCGGCGGCCGAGGTGACCGGGCTGACCGCCGGCCGGGTGCCGGCCCTCGCGGAGGCGCTCGCGGCGACCGAGGGTGCCCGGGTGATGATCGACCTGCCCGGCACCCGGGAGCCGCGCATGGCCCGCCGGGTGGTGGACGCCGTACGGGAGGCGGGGGCCGCCGACCGCGTCTACTACTGCGCCGACGCCACCGCGATGCTCGCCGTGCGCGCGGCCGACCCGTCCGCCGAGATCGCCCTGACCTGGACGAGCCTGGCGCCGCCGCGCCCCGTCCTGCTGGCGGCGGTGCAGCCGCGCTGGCTCAACTACCGCTTCTCCCTGGCCGACAGGGACCTCGCGGCCCGGGTCCACGACGGCGGTCATCTGCTCTCCGTGTGGACACCGGACACCCGGCGCTCGATGCGGCGCCTCGTCGCGCTGGGCGTCGACTCGATCACCACCAACCGCATCGACACCCTGACCGCCGTACGCAAGGAGGGCTAGCCCTCCGAGGAAAGCTCGGACAACGACTCAAGCGGCGGCCACGGCCCAGGAGTTCGGCCCGAGCCGCTCCAGCTTCTTGATCTTCTCGCGGACGACATACAGCGGGATCACCCCGAAGACCCCGAACGACATGTCGATCACGCTCCACCAGAAGGGGATCCCCCGGACCGGTCCGCAGATCAGCGCCAGCGGAATGATCCCGGCGCAGGCGATCATCGCGAACTCGATCACCCAGATGTTGCGGACCGGGTCGCGGTACGGCCCGTAGAAGGCGACCGCGATGACGAGATGGGCGAAGGCCAGCCAGTCCGTGCCGTAGAGCAGGAACGGGTACTCGGCGTCGGCGGTGTCGAGTCCCTGACGGACCCGCACGATCCAGTCCATGGCGGCGGGCAGATGCTCCGGCACGGACAGCGCCCGCAACAGGTCCTCGGTCCAGCGCAGTTCATGGACGAGGGGGAAGGCCGTGGCGCCGCTCAGCACCAGGCACACCACGAAGAAGACCAGCCAGGCGCGGATGCCCTTCAGCAGGGCGGCTCTGTCGCTCATGGAGATCACCCTACGCCAGTAATTGAACGCGTTCAAAAATCTTTCCGCTTTCGCCATACCCCCATGGGGTATAGGCTGTGCCCTACCGAAACAGATACCCCCCATGGGTATAGAGCCAGGACGGGAGCCCGCGATGAATTCCCTCCAGAGGATCGGCCTGTTCACGGCGGCGCTCGGGGTCGCCTTCGGCGCCGCCTACGGCATCGGCGTGGGGATCGGGCCGCTGGACACGGACCCCGAACCCGCCGCGCACGGCGAGAGCCACGATCCACCGGCCCGCGTGGAGGCCCCCGCGGGGCTCCAGGTCTCCGAGCGCGGCCTGACCCTGGACCTGCGGACCACCGCGCTGGCGGCCGGCCGCCCCGGCACGCTGGAGTTCGTCGTCCGGGACGCCCGCGGCGACGCGGTCACCGCCTTCGACCGGGCCCACGGCAAACAGCTCCACCTGATCGTCGCCTCGCGCGACCTGACGACGTACCGCCATCTGCACCCGGTCAGGGCCGCCGACGGAACCTGGAGCACGCCGGTCGCCCTCCCGGCGGCGGGCGCGTACCGCGTCTTCGCGGACTTCGTGCCGAGCGGCGCCGAGAAGGGCCTCACGCTCGGCGCCGACCTGACGGTCACCGGCCGGTACACCGCCAGGGAGCTGCCGCCGCCCGCACCGACCGCCACGGTGGACGGCTACACCGTCACCCTCGACGGCTCGCTCACCCCCGGCCGGGAGAGCGACCTGACGTTCACCGTCCGCGACGCCCACGGCGACCCGGTCACCCGCCTCCAGCCCTATCTCGGCGCCTACGGCCATCTGGTCGCCCTGCGCTCCGGCGACCTGGCCTATCTGCACGTCCACCCGCACGACGCGGCCGAGGGCGACGCCACCTCGGGACCGGCGGTGTCCTTCGCCGCGACCACGCCGAGCGCGGGCACCTACCGGCTGTTCCTGGACTTCAAGGTGGCCGGCGAGGTGCGGACGGCGGCGTTCACGGTGACCGCCGGGGCGGGACCGACCGCACCGCCGGCCGGCCACGGCGAGGACGAGGGCGCGCACGGGCACCCCTGACCGGGCCGCCTCAGCGCTCCGACCGCGCCTCCGAGGCGGTGGGCGACCGCTCCGCCGGTGCCGTGGCCCGGCGGAGATCCCGCCCCGACGCGTCCTCAGGGCTCGGAGTCGGGCTCGGTGGCGTGGTGCGGCTCGGGACCGGGCGGGGCGCATCGGTGGCGGCGCGGGCATCGCGGCCCCCGGTCCCCTGGGAAGGGACCGCCGTGGCCCGGTCGTCGGGCACAGGCGACGGGGGCGGCGACACCGAGGGCCTGGTGGCCGGGGGCGGCGCGAGGGGCGCGGTGGGCACGCCCGGGGTGTCGTCCGCGGCCAGGCGCAACGGGACGAGCACCGCGAGCCCCGCGATCACGCAGGTCGCGGCGGCCCCGGCGGCCGCGCGCAGCCCCCGGCGGCGGGCGGCGCCGCGGCGGATCTCCTCGTACCGGCCGGGCGGCGGGGCGAGCCGGCCGGCGGGCGGGGGCCGCAGGACGACGGTGAGCGGGTCGTCGGGGTCGAGGTCCGGGCCGTCGGCGAAGTCGTCAGCGGGTGTGATCAAGGCTTCTCCTCAGGTGGGCGCGGAGCAGTTCGCGGGCCGCGTGCAGATCCGCCTTGACGGTTCCTTCCTTGCGCCCGGTCAGCACGGACACCTCCCGGATCGGCATGTCAGCGTAGTAGTGCAGCAGGATCGGCACGCGCAGCCGGTCCGGCAGGGACTGCACGAGCAGCCGGACCGAGGGATCGCTCTGCTCGGCGTGCGGGCTCACCGCGGCCTCGGCGGTGACCCGGCGCACGGCCCGCCGCTCGCGCTCCAGCTTGCGCCAGTGGTCACGGACCAGGTTGGCGGCGGTGACGTAGAGGAAGCCCTGGGGTTCGGCGACGGACGTCCAGCGGGCCCAGAGCCGGGTGAACGCCTCCGAGGCGATCTCGTGGGCGGTCCCGTCGTCGTCGACCAGCCGGCGGCACCAGCCGGCCAGCCGTGGGTAGAGGGCGGCGAACAGTTCGGACGCCGCCCTCTCCCGGGACCTGACGGGGCGTTTCAACGTTCTCCCGCGGAGTTGTCCGGCGCCGTGCCGCCCGGCTGGTCCAGGGCGGCGAAGACGATCACGTTGTCGCGGTAGCCGTCCCCGGTGCGGGGGCCGCCGCAGGTGATGAGACGCAGTTCCGGCCGGTCCACGTTCCCGTAGACGTCCTCCGTCGGGAACCGCGCCTTGTCCACGGTCCGTACCTCGGTGACGGCGAACCGGGCCGTCGTGCCGTTCTCCAGGCGCGCCTCGATCGCGTCGCCCCGGCGCAGCCGGTCGAGCCGGCGGAAGACGCCGTCCCCGTACGGGCCGACCGTGACATGGCCGAGGAACACCGAAGGGCCGGTCCGCCCCGGGGTCGGCGAGTGCCGGTACCAGCCGGCCCGGTCGTCCGCCTCGACCGGCGGCACCTCGACGGTCCCGTCGGCGGCCAGTCCCAGCCGGACGACCGGGGTGTCGACGTCGACGGCCGGGATCCGCAGCCGGACCGGTTCCGAGCGCGCGAGGGGAGGCGCGTCCCGGGCGGTCGTGGCAGCGGGTCCGTGCGGGGAAGCCGGTCCATGGGCCGGTCCGTTCCCGGCGCAGCCGGTGGTGAGCAGCGCGGTCAGGGCCGTGGCGGCCAGGACGCGCCTGGAGAGGGGGCTCATGCGCCGGTCGTCCTCCGGCGGCGTACGAGGACGAAGCCGGCGCCCGCCGCGCCGGCCACCACGGCCGCTCCCCCGCCGATCAGCCCGCCGTGCCCGGCGGAGCCCCCGGTCCCGGACCCGGCCTCGTCCACCTCGCCGGTGTCGGCGCCGCCGCGCGGGACGGCGGTGACCTGGTCGGACCGTGAGTCGGTGGGGCGGGTGGGCGCCGGGACCGGGGTCGCGTCGTCCTGGGCGGGGCGGGTCTCGCTCGGCCGGGGTTCGGCGGGGCGGGACTCGGAGGGGGTGGGGACGGGGCTCGGGGTGCGGGTCCCGTCGGCGAACGCGGGCAGCGCGCCCGCGAGGACGGCCGTGGCCGCGAGGGCCAGGGATCCGAGGACGGTTCGGCGCATCAGTCGCTCTCCTTCGTCGGTCCGCACCCCCGGCGGCCGGGAGGGTCTCCACGGGCCGTGGTGCGGATCGGACGGAGAGACGAGACAGCCCCGGACCCCGTTGTAAAGAGCTGGCAAAGTGTGCGGGCGGCTACAGTCGGCGCGAGCGCGCGTCGCTGACGTGCGAGGACGTCCCGGGGAGCCCTCATGTCGCGGTACAGCCTGGAGAACCGGCTGGTCGTCGGAATCGCCTCCAGCGCCCTGTTCGACCTCAAGGAGTCGGACGGGGTGTTCCGGAAGGAGGGCGAGGAGAGCTACCGCGCCTACCAGCGCGCCCACCTCGACAGCACGCTGCGGCCCGGGGTCGCGTTCCCCTTCATCCGCCGGCTGCTGTCCCTCAACGACCTGAGCCCGGACGGCGATCCGCTGGTCGAGGTGATCATCCTGTCGCGCAACGACCCCGACACGGGCCTGCGGGTGATGCGCTCGATCAACGCCCACGGCCTGCCGATAACCCGTGCCGTCTTCATGCAGGGCCGGGCGCCGTTCCGGTTCATGCCGGCGCTGCACATGTCCCTCTTCCTCTCCGCCGACGCCGACGACGTACGGGAGGCGGTGGCCCGGGGGCTGCCCGCGGGCCGGGTCCTGGGGTCCGCCGTGGACGACGACCCCGACGACCACGATCTGCGGATCGCCTTCGACTTCGACGGCGTCCTGGCGGGCGACGAGTCGGAGCGGGTGTTCCAGCAGGGCGGTCTGGAGGGCTTCCGCACGCACGAGACCGTGAACGTGGCGACCCCTCATGACGCGGGCCCGCTGCGGGACTTCCTGCGCGACATCAACAAGCTCCAGCGGGCGGAGGAGGCGCGGCGCAGGACCGACCCGGAGTACGCGATCCGTGTGCACGTCTCCATCGTCACGGCCCGCAACGCGCCCTCGCACGAGCGCGCCGTGCTGAGCCTGGACAACTGGGGCGTCACCGTCAACGACGCGTTCTTCCTGGGCGGCATCGACAAGGGCACGATCATGGAGGTGCTCCGGCCGCACATCTTCTTCGACGACCAGGTGAGCCATCTGGAGGGCACGGCGCCGACGACCCCGAGCGTCCACATCCCGTTCGGGGTGGTCAACGAGCGGGCGCACGGGGACGACGCCGGACGCGGGTGATCAGGGCAGGGTGGAGACCGCTCCACCCTCCGCGTACGTCACCTCGACCCCGGGCAGCCCGGTGCCCCAGCGGGCGGCGATCTCCGCGAGCCGCTCCGCGCCGGGAGGCGTACGGCCGAGCCCGATCAGACAGCGGGCGCCCTCCGGAGTCGCGGGCAGCGCCCTCGGCCAGGCGTGCGCGTCCCGGACGCCCGCCTCCTCCAGCGCGCCGAGCAGTGCGCGCATCCGGCCGCGGACCCGTCCGTTCAGCTCGTCGGAGTCCTCCGGACGACGGGGCGTCACGGTCACCACGGCCCAGGCGGCGTGCCGTCGGTGCAGGGGCGGCGGGGACAGCAGCGCGGGCCACGGATCGGTGCCGGTGGCGGACGCGTCCTCGACGGTCTCCCAGGCCCGGTACAGCTCCTGGCTCAGCAGGTCCCGGCCGCCCGGGCCGACCTGTTCGGTGCAGGAGCGGACGGGCGAGGAGGGTGTCAGCACGGTCAGGGGCGCGCCGGTGGCGTCGGCGTCGCCGGTGAGGGCGACGGGCTCGCGCCAGTCCCACGCCGCCCAGGTGCCGAAGAACCGCCGCAGCAGCTCCCCCGCGGCGGTGTCGGCGGGCGCCTCCCGGACCGTACGGGCCGCGAGGACCGCCCACGCGACACCGGGCAGCCCGCCGAACGGCGCCCCGTCCAGCCCGCGCGCCGCCGCCCACGCCTTCACGCCCCGCGCCAGCTCCGCGAACCGGGACACGGCCGACACGGCCGACACGGCCGCCGTACCGGTCGCCGCCAGGATCGCGTCCGCGTCGGACACCGCGCTCAGCGCGACCGCCGCCGCCTCGCCCAGTCCGGCCCTCCGGGCCACTGCGTCCCGGGCGGGCAGCGTCCCGGTGGCCACGACCACCAGGTCCACGTCGAGCCCCTCGGCACGGAACCGCAGCCCCGGCACCCGGGCGCCGACGACCTCCCGCACCCGCTCGGCACCCGGCAGCGCGGCCCGCACCCGCTCCCCCACGGCGGCGAGGTCCGCCGTGCCGGGCAGTGCCGCGACCAGGTCCAGGTCGGCTCCCGCCGTGGCGCACCTCATGCGCCGCGACCCGGCGAGCCACACCACGCCGCCGTCGGGCGCGAGCGCGTCGGCGAGAGCCCGTACGACCCGGTCGGCGGCCGCGTCGTCCGTGGCGGCCAGGACCCGTCGGCCGGCGGCGGGCGTGGCCCAGTCCTCCCAGTCCCGGTCGGGGCGGCCGACGGCGGGCTCGGGCAGCCACCGGACCTCGCCGGTGCCGAGGGCGACCGTGGCACGCGGGCGCATCGGCTCGTCGCCCCGCCGGGACAGCAGGACCAGCTCGCCGACCCGGGCCGTCATGGGGCCGAGACGGGCCGCGCAGTCGACGAGGACGGCCTGCGGATCGCCGCTGCGGCCGAGGCTCAGATGCGGGGTGAACGCGGAATGCCGGCCTCGGCAGCGCGGGAAGCGCCGCGCGAGCGCCCGCCACAGTTCGGCCCACGGCGTCCCGTCGTCCGCCGCCGGGTCCAGCCAGACGGTGGTGCCGTGCCGGTGGGCGAAGGTGCGCAGCCCCTCCAGCCTTGCGGTGAACGGCTCGACCTGCGCGGCGGCCGCGGCGAGCAGCGGTGCCGCCCGCTCGAAGTCCGCCTCGGGGACGAAGCCGAACAGCACGTTGACATGGGGCGGCCAGCGCCGGATCTGCACGTCGTGGTCCCGGCGCACGTCCTGGAGGGCCGGCCACAGCGCGCGCGGCGGGATCCACGCCAGGGCGGTGCGGGGCGTCTGCGCCACGTCGAGGACGTCGGTCGCCGTGCCGGTGCCGGTGCTCGCGCCGATGCCGAGGTCGGCGACGACCCCGTAGTGGTCGGAGACGAACAGCCCTTCCGGGGTGGGGGTGTCGCCGAGCAGCGCCGCACCCGTCACCTGGAGCCCGTCGGCGCCGGCCGGGGCGTGGGCGTCGGTGGGCCGTACGAAGATCCGGTCGAGGCGGGAGACGCGGCCGCTCAGCGAGGAGACGGCGGCCAGCGGGTTGGCACCGGGGTCGAAGGTGGGCGTGTCGTCGTGCGGGCCGTGCGTCTCGGTCCAGGCGTCGAGCAGGCCGAGGGTACGGGCCGGGCCGGGGCCGCCGTCGTTGAAGTCGCCGGCCAGCACCAGACCGCCCGGCACCCCGGCCAACCCCTCGGCGAGCCGGTTCAGTTCGGCCTCGCGCCGGGCGGGCCCGGCCTCGGAGTGGTCGCTCGTCAGATGGGTGGCGGCCACGGTCAGCGGCCCGGACGCGGTGTCGACGACGACGGCGGTCACGCCCTTGTGCGGGCCGAGCGCGTGCACGGCCGCCTCCCTTACGGGGAGCCTGCTGAGCAGGAGCAGCCCGTGGCCGTCGACGTCCTTGCCGTAGGGGTCGGTGCCGAGGGTGTGGTGGGCCCGTACCCAGGGGGCGGCCAGGAGCAGGGCGAGCAGCGGTGCCTCGACCTCCTGGAGGGCGATCACGTCCGCGTCGGCGCGCTCCAGGGCGGCCAGCAGCAGCGGGCGGCGCAGGGCGGTGTCGATGCGGTGGCTGTCGTAGCGGTCCCACAGCGTGTTCCAGGTCAGCACCCGCACCCCGGCCGGGCCCGGCTCCCGGGTGGCGGGCTCCGCCGGGGTCCAGCGTCCGGCGGCCGGGTCCCAGGCGTGCGGCACGCGCGCGGTGAAGAAGGGTGCCGTCAGCCGCCGGGGGTCGCGCACCCGGCCGGCGCGGGACTCGTCGATGCGGTCCACGCCCGTCGCGCGGTCCCACACCAGTTCGCCGTCCGCCTCCACGAACAGCACCCGGTGCCAGGGGATCTCGCCGCCCGGCACGAACGCGGGCAGCGGCACCCGCTTGGGCGCGGCGCCGCGCTGGTTGACGCCGAGCACGAACCGCGCGGGGTCGAACCGCGCGTCCCAGCGCACCCGGTGGTAGATCTCCTCGCTGGTGCGCATCAGACGTCCTCCCCGTCCGCTTCCAGTGTGCCGTCGCGGTCGGCGACGGTGCCGTCCGCGCCCGCGTACCAGGTGCGGTGCGCCTGGCCGGGGTACGGCGGCACGAACCGGCGGAGCTGGTCCCTGAGGACGTCGGACGGCACCGGATGGGCGCGGCCGGCGTTGCGCCGTAGGAGTTCGTCCTCGTCCGTGAGCAGTACGGCGTGCGTGATCAGCGCGTCGCGGCGGCGGGCGACGCCGTGCACCAGGGAGCGCTGGTGCGGGTTGAGCGAGGTGGCGTCCCAGACGACCGTGCCGCCCGCGGCGAGGGCGCCGTCCAGCCGGTCCAGGCCCTCCCGGAGCACCTCCCCGTTGGCCTTCTGGTCGGCCCGTGAGCCGCGTGCCGCGCGCAGCCCGTCCAGGGACACGACCGTGCCGTCGACGCGTCCCGCGAAGGCGCTCTTGCCGCTGCCGGACGGTCCCACCAGGTGCAGCAGCCGGGGGAAGTCCCCGGCGCGCCACCGCCAGGTCGCCGCGACGGCCTCCTCGACCGTGGCGGCCCGCCCGCGCGCGTACGCCTCGCGGGTCTCGGCCCAGCAGCGGTCGGCGGCCGCGCCGCGGATCCCGTCGCGCTCCAGCGCCTCGCGCAGCCCGGCCCGCAGCGGCCCGAGCGGAGCCGTGCCGAGCAGCCCGGCCTCCTCCGCGTGCAGCGCGGACCACTCCACCTGCTCCCGCGCGTCCTGCTCCGCCGCGACCGCTCCGGCGACGGCGTGCAGGACGCCCAGGTCGGCGGCGAACGACATCCGGACCAGCCCGGCGCGCCGCTCCGCGTCCGGGTACGGCCGGTGCAGCGCGGTGTGCAGCCCGACCAGGTCGGCGACCCGCCGCGCGAGTGGCACGCCCAGGGTGGCGGCGGTCCGGGCCGCGAGCCGGGCGCGGGGCGTGCGATGCAGCAGCGCGGCGAGCACACCGGCGAGGCGGGCGTCGCCGTGCCGCCCGAGCGCGTCGTGGTCGGGCAGGCCCAGACAGCCCGTCAGTAAGACGGGCCCGACCGCTGCCTGGACTGGTTCGACCGTACGGCCCTTGCGGGGTCGGCCCGCAACAACACGGAGAAGCCGTAGAATTGACGTCCTCACCTGCCCGAGAGCACGTGATTCCGGTCCGCGCTGCTCCGCAGCACCACCACGGGTTCCTGTTTCACAGGCCTCTGCCGACCCGTAAGGGTCGGTCTTACATGGCCTCCGCAGGCCTGACTTCCCGCCCGTCCGGCGGTAGGCCGGGCAACTTCGTCACCCGACAAGGCGACCTTAGCGGTGTTGTCACTGCCCTGGACGCGATCCCCGGCACCGCCACCCTGAAGGGTGGAGCACCGGGCAAGCGTTCGGTAGCCGTCCAGGGTGTCGTAGGGGATTGAGTGCCGGGCGTAGAGGTTCTCCCCGCAGACCCGCCACCCCGCCGGTATCCGGTCCGCGATCCGCCCGTGCAGGGCCTTGAGCCAGGCCCGGGACGGATGGTGCGCGGAGTCCACGGACCGCGCGTGCAGCCCGTCCGCGTACAGCGTGGTGTTCTCCCCGTCGAGCTTCTCGGTGACCACGACCTCCCGCCCCACGAACCCGCCCAGCCCGCCGACCCGCACATCGTCGGCGGAGGCACCCGGTGACCAGGGCAGATGAGGGGTTCGGGGGTAGGGGACACGCATGCGGGGACTATAGGACGGGGCGAATGGGACCCTCCAGCGGATTTCCGCCCGCCGGACGCGAAGCCCTGCTCTCAGAGCCCGACGATCGAGTTCCACCGCTTGGTGAACTCGACGCGTTCCGTCGACTCGATGTCCCGGGCGATCGCCAGGCGGCCGCGCATCGTCGCGTCGGGGAAGATCAGCGGGTTCTCGGCGAGGGCGGCGGTGTCCTCGTCGTCGGAGTCGGCGAGGACGGCCTGGGCGGCGGGTACCGGGCAGACGTAGTTGACCCAGGCCGCGAGTTCGGCGGCGACCTCGGGGTCGTAGTAGTAGTCGACGAGCCGTTCGGCGTTGGTCTTGTGCCGGGCGAGGTCGGGGATCATCAGGGAGTCCGACCACAGCTCCGCGCCCTCCTCGGGGACGACGAAGCGGATGTCGGGGTTGTCGGCCTGGAGCTGGATGACGTCACCGGAGTACGCCTGACAGGCGAGGACGTCCCCGCTGACCAGGTCCTTGGTGTAGTCGTTGCCGGTGAAGCGGCGGATCTGGCCCTTGTCGACGTTCTTCTCCACCTGGTCGCACACGGTGTGGAAGTCGTCGGCGGTCCAGCGGGTGATGTCGACGCCGTTGCCCTGCATGAGCAGCGCGAACGCCTCGTCGAGGCCGGACAGCAGGGTGACGCGGCCCTTGAGGTCGTCGGCCCACAGTTCGGAGACGCTGTGGATGTCGCGGCCCAGCTTGCGGCGGTTGTAGGCGATGCCGGTGATGCCGGACTGCCAGGGCACGGTGTGGACGCGGCCCGGGTCGAAGGCGGGCGAGCGCAGCAAGGGGTCCAGGTGGGCGGCGATGTTGGGCTGGGCGGACCGGTCCATCTCCTGGACCCAGCCGAGCCGGACGAACCGCGCGCACATCCAGTCGCTGATGACGATGAGGTCGCGGCCGGTCTGCTGGTGGTTCATCAGCGCGGGGCTGATCTTCCCGAAGAACTCGTCGTTGTCGTTGATCTCCTCGACGTAGTCGACGCTGATGCCGGTGCTCCGCTCGAAGGCGTCGAGCGTAGGTCGCTTCGTCGAGTTCTCGTCGTCCGTGTCGATGTAGAGCGGCCAGTTGGCCCAGGTCAGCCGCTTGTCGGTGGCGGAGAGATCGACCCCGGCCCGGTCACCGGGCTGGACGTACGCGGCCTGCACCCCGCAGCCGGCGAGGGCGCCGAGAGCGGCGGTACCACCGAGGGCACGCAGCAGGGACCGGCGGGACACGGCGCGCTGAAGCGAGGAAGTCTGGGACACGCGGCCAGCATGCCCCGCCCCCCACCCCGGAACAATCGACGCACCGTCCATCCCCCCACCAGGAACCCGACACCCTGTCGATCACGGGCCCCCGCCGGTCCGCCCTTCCTGGCGACCCCGAACAGAAACATGAGGCACGCACATCGCCCCGGGGCGGGACACGGTCGCACGCACATCGCCCCGGACGGGACACGGCGCACGGACATCGGCCCGAACGGGAACCCGGCACGCGCACCAGCCAAGAAGGGCACCCGGCACGCGCACCGCCCCGTTCAGAACCGCGGCACGCGCATCAGCCGGAACGAGAACTCGGCACGCGAGTCGCACCCTGGACGGAAACTCGGCACACCGCCGCCCGGACAAAACGGCAGCACACGCCATCAGCCCGCACCAGAACCCCCGCACACGCGTCCCCGGACGGGTCCGCGGCACGCTCACCCGCCCGCACCGGAACCCAGCGCACACGCCCCGGACAGAAACTCCACACGCGCGCCGCCCGCGGACAGAACCGCAGCACATCAGCCCGCACCGGAAGTCGACACACACGCCAACCCCGAACGGGGACGCGGCACACGCATCGCCCTGGACAGAAGCGCGACATCCGGCACCAGCCCGCGCCGGGAACCCAGCACGCACGCGGCTCCGGACAGAGCCGCGGGTACGCTCCCCCGCCCCCAGCGGAACGCCGCCCCCGGAGAGAAACTCGACGCACGCGCCGCCCCCGCTCAGCAACTCAGCACACGCATCGCCCCCGACAGGAACGCGGCACGCACACCGGCCCCGACCGGGATCCTGATCCCGTCCGGGGCCGGACAGTGCGGGTGGACCCGCGGAGCGCTACGCGTCCAGGGACGTCATCACGTGCTTGATGCGGGTGTAGTCCTCGAAGCCGTAGCCCGAGAGGTCCTTGCCGTAGCCGGACTTCTTGAAGCCGCCGTGGGGCATCTCGGCGACCAGCGGGATGTGGGTGTTGATCCACACACAGCCGAAGTCGAGCTTCTTGGACATGCGCATCGCACGGCCGTGGTCCTTGGTCCACACCGAGGAGGCGAGGGCGTAGTCGACGCCGTTGGCCCACTCCACGGCCTGGTCCTCGTCCGTGAAGGACTGGACGGTGATGACCGGTCCGAAGACCTCGTTCTGGATGATCTCGTCGTCCTGCTTGAGCCCGGAGACGACCGTCGCGGCGTAGAAGTAGCCCTTGTCGCCGACCCGCTGACCGCCGGCCTCGACCTTGGCGTGGGCGGGCAACCGCTCGATGAAGCCGGAGACCTGCTGGAGCTGGTTGGGGTTGTTGAGCGGCCCGTAGAGGACGTCCTCGTCGTCGGGCTGCCCGGTCTTGGTCTCGGCGGCGGCCTTGGCCAGCGCCGCCACGAACTCGTCGTGGATGGACTCCTGCACCAGCACGCGCGTGGCCGCCGTACAGTCCTGGCCCGCGTTGAAGTAGCCCGCCACGGAGATGTCCTCGACGGCCTTGGCGATGTCGGTGTCCTCGAAGACGACGACCGGCGCCTTGCCGCCCAGCTCCAGGTGGACACGCTTGAGGTCCTTGGAGGCCGACTCGGCGACGGACATGCCCGCGCGCACGGACCCGGTGATGGAGGCCATGGCGGGGGTCGGGTGCTCGACCATCAGCCGGCCGGTGTCGCGGTCGCCGGTGACGACGTTGAAGACGCCCTTGGGCAGGATCGAGCCGATGATCTCGGCGATCAGGACGGTGGAGGCGGGAGTGGTGTCCGACGGCTTGAGGACGACCGTGTTGCCCGCCGCGAGCGCCGGCGCGAACTTCCACACGGCCATCATCATCGGGTAGTTCCAGGGCGCGACCTGCGCGCAGACGCCGACCGGCTCACGGCGCACGATCGAGGTCATGCCGTCCATGTACTCGCCGGCCGAGCGCCCCTCCAGCATCCGGGCCGCGCCCGCGAAGAAGCGGATCTGGTCGACCATCGGCGGGATCTCCTCGGAGCGGGTCAGCCCGACCGGCTTGCCCGTGTTCTCCACCTCGGCCGCGATGAGGTCCTCGGCCCGCTCCTCGAACGCGTCCGCGATCTTGAGCAGGGCCTTCTGGCGCTCGGCGGGCGTGGTGTCCCGCCAGGCCGGGAAGGCCGCGGCGGCAGCGGCCATCGCGGCGTCGACGTCCGCCTGTCCGGACAGCGGCGCGGTCGCGTACGCCTCGCCGGTCGCGGGGTTGACCACCTCGGTGGTCCGTCCGTCGGCGGCGTCCCGGAACTCACCGTCGATGTAGTTGCGCAGACGACGCAGCTCGGTGCTCACTGCCGCTCCTCCAAGTTCGCAGGGTGTCCCATGACTGGTCCCCGTGGCGGGTGTCCAAGGGCTGAGACATCCACCCTAATCCGCCGCCCCACGTTTTCAACACCCCCGATCCCGCCAAGACTGCGAAATCCGTAGACTTCGGTCACGTAGACAACGAATTTCATCGCAGCGACCTTGCGGAACTGTCGAGACGTCGTGCACAGTGAGGTCGTGGCCAGTCGAAGCGCAGAGCAGCGGGACTCCCGCGAGTCCAGGAACGGCTCCCCGGATGCCGTCAGCCTCGCCATCATCGAACAGCTCCAGGAGGACGGCCGCCGGCCCTACGCCGCGATCGGCAAGGCCGTCGGCC
>NZ_JAANNX010000138.1:0-3989 GCF_013363615.1 Streptomyces sp. CAI-85
TGCTGCACTCCTACGAGCGCCGCGAGGACTTCGCCGAGATCGCCCAGCAGAACGTGGAGCGCTACTTCGGCGGCCCGCACCCCGCCTGGCAGCTCACCGTCGGCGACCTCCAGGACAACCTCAGCGACACCGACGTCGACCGCGTCATCCTCGACATGCTCGCCCCCTGGGAATGCCTGGAGGCCGTCTCCAAGGCGCTCGTCCCCGGCGGCATCCTGTGCTGCTACGTCGCCACCACCACCCAGCTCGCCCGGACCGTCGAGTCCATCCGCGAGATCGGCAGCTTCAACGAGCCGACCGCCTGGGAGACGATGATCCGCAACTGGCACATCGAGGGCCTGGCCGTCCGCCCCGACCACCGCATGATCGGCCACACCGGCTTCCTCCTCACCGCCCGCCGCCTCGCGGACGGCGTCGAACCGCCCATGCGCCGCCGCCGCCCCGCCAAGGGCGCCTACGGCGAGGACTACGCCGGCCCCAACGCCGACGGCGGCACCGGCCGCTGACCCGGCCCGCACCCCCTCCAACGACAGGGCGCCGTGCCCGAGTTCCCCGCACCACCCGGGAACTCGGGCACGGCGCCCTCACGTTCACCCCAGCCACCCGCTCACCCGCACGAACCGACCGGACTCACCCCCGGCACACCCGTCCGAAATCCCGCACCCCCGCCGTTCCGCCGCCCTGTGACGTATGGCACGATGCTGGCCACTCCACCCCCACCGGCACAGCCACCCCAGGAGACGCTCCTAGTGCAGCAGTCCGCCGTACCGGAACTGGCCCACAGCCACACCCGGCCCATCCACTGGGTCGCCACCGCCACCGCCGTGGCGGGCGTCGTCGTCCTCTCCTCGCTCCTCCAGCCGAGACCGGCCACCGCCGCCCAGCCCGGCACCGCGGCCGGCACCCCCGACGACCGGCCGACAGCCACCGCCCCCGCCACCACCGGGATCGACTTCCCCCTCGACTGCGGCCCCGTCGACGAACTCGTCGTCCACCGGGCGAGCGGCGACCTCGACGGCGACGGCAGACCCGAAACCGTCGCCGCCGTCCACTGCGACGCCCCCATGGGCACCCCGCCCGACGGCGTCTACGTCCTCACCCAGGGCCCCACCCAGACCCACGCGCGCGTGGTCGCCACCCTCGTCGACCCCAAGGACCGCACCACCGTCACGAGTCTCACCGTCACCGACGGTGCCGTGCACGCGACGCTCCTCGGCTACTCCACGGCGGACGTGCCCAGTTGCTGCCCCGACCTCAAGGACACCGCCAAGTGGCAGTGGAAGGACAGCGTGTTCGTCCGCTCGACACCCGCAGGCGCCCGCAGCGCCTGAAACAGGCCACCCACGGTTGTGAGAAATCAGACAACCGTCACGAGGCGTACCCGCACGCTCACTCCGCGTCCGGGCCGTACACCTCGACCCTGTCCGAAACCCGACGCACATGGATACAGTCACCCGGACACTCCCGCGCCGAATCCACCACGTCCGTCAGCAGCGGCAACGGCACCGGAGCCGTCGCCCCCTTGTCCTGAAGCAGCGCGTCCTGCGGGCTCTTCACATACGCCAGCCCGTCGATGTCCAGCTCGAACACCTCGGGCGCGTACTGCGCGCAGATCCCGTCACCGGTACAGAGATCCTGGTCGATCCAGACCTCCAGCGCCTCACCGCCGGCCCCGGCCTCCTGCTGCACGCCCATGTCTCCTGCCGATAGTTGCCGATAGTTGCCGAGCCGCACGGGAACGATGCAGGCTCTGACGGGTGTTGAACACTTCGACCCTACCCCCGGCCGCTTTCCAATCATGTTCGGTGGGTATTCCCCTGGCGTGAGGGAGAGCGCAAGGGTGAAGATCGGACACACCCCTACAGTCTTTGTGATCTAGGGGTTTCAATCGACACCCACCCAGGTAGGGTCTGGAAGCGTCCAGCTCCCCTTGGAGGAGGTGAGGACCGTGGCAGCCCACGACGACGACATGAACCGCGGCATCCGCCCGGGACGAGGGTCCGACGACCCCGCCGGGCAGATTGCCTACCTTGAGCAGGAGATCGCCGTCCTGCGACGCAAGCTCGCCGACTCTCCGCGGCACACGAGGATTCTCGAAGAGCGGATCGTCGAGCTACAGACCAACCTGGCCGGCGTGTCCGCCCAGAACGAACGACTCGCGAACACGCTCCGTGAGGCCCGCGACCAGATCGTGGCCCTCAAGGAAGAAGTCGACCGGCTCGCCCAGCCGCCGGCCGGCTTCGGTGTCTTCCTCACGGCGAACGAGGACGGCACGGCCGACATCTTCACCGGAGGCCGCAAACTCCGCGTGAACGTCAGCCCCGGCGTCGAGCTCGAAGAGCTACGACGCGGCCAGGAAGTGATGCTCAACGAAGCGCTCAACGTGGTCGAGGCCATGGAGTACGAGCGGGTCGGGGACATCGTCACCCTCAAGGAGATCCTCGAGGACGGCGAGCGCGCCCTGGTCGTCGGGCACACCGACGAGGAACGGGTGGTCAGGCTCGCCGAGCCGCTGCTGGACGTCACCATCCGCCCCGGCGACGCCCTCCTGCTCGAACCCCGCTCCGGGTACGTCTACGAGATCGTCCCCAAGAGCGAGGTCGAGGAACTCGTCCTCGAAGAAGTCCCGGACATCGGCTACGAACAGATCGGCGGCCTCGGCGGCCAGATCGAAGCCATCCGCGACGCCGTCGAGCTCCCCTACCTCTACCCCGACCTGTTCAAGGAGCACGAACTGCGGCCGCCCAAGGGCGTCCTGCTGTACGGGCCCCCCGGCTGCGGCAAGACACTCATCGCCAAGGCCGTCGCCAACTCGCTGGCCAAAAAGGTCGCCGAAGTCACCGGCCAGGCCCAGGGCAAGAGCTTCTTCCTCAACATCAAGGGCCCCGAGCTCCTCAACAAATACGTCGGCGAGACCGAACGCCAGATCCGCCTCGTCTTCCAGCGAGCCCGCGAAAAGGCCAGCGAGGGCACCCCCGTCATCGTCTTCTTCGACGAGATGGAATCCCTCTTCCGCACCCGCGGCTCCGGCGTCAGCTCGGACGTGGAGAACACCATCGTCCCCCAGCTCCTCGCCGAGATCGACGGCGTCGAGGGCCTCCAGAACGTGGTCGTCATCGGCGCCTCCAACCGCGAGGACATGATCGACCCCGCCATCCTGCGCCCCGGCCGCCTCGACGTGAAGATCAAGATCGAGCGCCCGGACGCCGAAGCGGCCAAGGACATCTTCGGCAAGTACCTCACCGAACGCCTCCCGCTCCACTCCGACGACCTCGGCGAACACGGCGACGACAAGACCACCACCGTCCAGAGCATGATCCAGACGGCCGTGGAACACATGTACGCCGAATCCGAGGAGAACCGCTTCCTGGAAGTCACCTACGCCAACGGCGACAAGGAAGTCCTCTACTTCAAGGACTTCAACTCCGGCGCCATGATCGAAAACATCGTGGGCCGCGCCAAGAAAATGGCGATCAAGGACTTCCTCGAAAAGAACCAGAAGGGCCTCCGGGTCTCCCACCTCCTCCAGGCATGCGTGGACGAGTTCAAGGAGAACGAGGACCTCCCCAACACCACCAACCCCGACGACTGGGCCCGCATCTCCGGAAAGAAGGGCGAACGGATCGTCTACATCCGCACCCTCATCACCGGAAAGCAGGGCGCCGACACCGGCCGCTCCATCGACACGGTGGCGAACACCGGACAGTACCTGTAAAAACCAGGGGCGGCTGCGGATGCCCACACCGGGCACCCGCAGCCGCCCGCTTTTCAGGCCACCGCTGGACCAAGGCAATGACGCAAATGATCTCCCCACCAGCGCAGAGGCGTTCTAGGCTCTTCCGTACCGCCGGGTCGCCAGTCGCGGGGACGGGCACCGCACACGCACCGGAGCACCACCGGTATCTGAGCGGCGCCCACGACCGAGGGTGCCGCCGGGCAAGGAGGGCCGCATGACCGTACGGCGAGTAATGGGCATCGAGACGGAGTAC
>NZ_JAANNX010000058.1:0-32596 GCF_013363615.1 Streptomyces sp. CAI-85
TCACTAGGTCGAAAACGGTGCTGGCGTCGTTCGCCACGTCACGTCCTCCATGCATGTGCGCCGTGCGCCGGTCGTCGCTGACCGCCGGCGGCTGGTGTCCGGCCGCTCTTTCTTCGGCCCTGTGGTGGGGGCCCTGTCCTGCCGAGCCCCATCCTCGCACTTGTCGGAGGCCGACGAGACACGGGGCACCTAGACGAGACGCGGGGCACCTGTGTGAGACGCCCCACGTATCGCGCCCCTAGGGGCGCGGGGAACTGCGCGACAAGCCACATCCGGCCCGCACCCGCCGCGCGGCGGACGGAACCGAGTGATCAGGCGCACAGTCCCCGCGCCAGACGTGCGAACTAGCCCAGCTCACCCGCGGCGGTCAGCTCCGCGAGCCGCACCAGCGTCCGCACCGCGGTCCCCGTGCCGCCCTTCGGCGTGTATCCGAAGGGGCCGCCCTCGTTGAACGCGGGACCCGCGATGTCGAGGTGCGCCCAGGTGATGCCCTCGCCCACGAACTCGCGCAGGAACAGCCCGGCCACCAGGCCGCCGCCCATCCGCTCACCCATGTTGGCGATGTCGGCGACGCCGGAGTCCATGCCCTTGCGCAGGTGCTCCGGCAGCGGCATCGGCCAGGCCGGCTCGCCGACCTCCTCGGCGGCCTCGAAGACCGCCGTGCGGAACGCCTCGTCGTTGGCCATGACACCGAACGTCCGGCTGCCCAGCGCCAGCATCATCGCGCCGGTCAGGGTCGCCACGTCGACGATCGCGTCCGGCTTCTCCTGCGAGGCGGCCCACAGGGCGTCGGCCAGCACCAGCCGGCCCTCGGCGTCGGTGTTGAGCACCTCCACCGTCTTGCCGCTGTACATGCGCAGCACATCACCCGGGCGGGTGGCGGAGCCGGACGGCATGTTCTCGGCGAGGGCGAGCCAGCCCGTGACGTTGACGTCGAGACCCAGCCGTGCGGCGG
Organism: Streptomyces sp. CAI-85; assembly: GCF_013363615.1. Classification (NCBI taxonomy): domain Bacteria; kingdom Bacillati; phylum Actinomycetota; class Actinomycetes; order Kitasatosporales; family Streptomycetaceae; genus Streptomyces; species Streptomyces sp. CAI-85. Next base: position 956 of record NZ_JAANNX010000058.1, read on the forward strand.
CGACGACGGCGGCGAAGACCGCCGCCGCGCCGCTCATGTCGCACTTCATCGTCTCGTTGTGGCCGGCCGGCTTGAGCGAGATGCCGCCCGAGTCGTAGGTGATGCCCTTGCCGACGAAGGCGAGGTGCTTGTCCGCCTTGCCCGAGGTGTACGACAGCTTCACCAGACGCGGGGTGGACGCGGAGCCGGAGCCGACGCCCAGGATGCCGCCGTAGCCGCCCTTGGCGAGCGCCTTCTCGTCGAGCACCTGCACCTTGATGCCGTGCTCCTTGGCCGCGGTCTGCGCGAGCGCGGCGAAGGCGGCCGGGTCGAGGTCGTTCGGCGGCATGTTGATCAGGTCGCGGGCGCGGTTCAGCTCCTCGCCGACGGCGACGGCGCGGGCGAGCGCGGCCTTGTGGGCGGCGTCGCGCGGCTTCCCGCCGAGCAGGGCGGCCTCGGCGAGGGGGGCCTTGCCGTTGCGCGCCTTGGCGTCCTTGGCGCTCTCCTTGTAGGCGTCGAAGGAGTAGGCGCCGAGCACCACGCCCTCGGCGACGGCGCCGAGGTCACCGGCGTCCGTCAGGGGCAGGGCGAAGGCGGCCTTCTTGGAGCCGGTGAGGGTGCGCGCGGCGACACCGGCCGCGCGGCGCAGGGCCTCGGCGTCGAAGGAGGCGTCCTTCTCGGGCTCCGCGCCGAGCCCCACCGCCAGCACGAGCGGTGCCTTGAAGCCGGCCGGGGCGGGCAGCTTCGTCACCTCGCCCTCGGCGCCGGAGGCCCCGAGGGTTTCCAGGACGCCGGCCAGCCGGCCGTCGTACGCCTGGTCGACGGCCTCGGCGCCCGGGGCGACGACCGGGCCCTTCGGACCCTTGGCGACACCGATCACGATCGCGTCGGCCCGCAGGCCGGGCGCCGCGGCGGTGCTGAGAGTGAGAGCAGTCACGGTGGTGAAATCTCGCTTCCGATGTGGAGTTGCAGTGGCCGGAATGTGGTGGGTCGACCGGGCCCGAGAGCCGACCCTAGATCCGGGCCCCGAAAGCGGTCGTCACCGGGGTCGGCCCCACCGGCGCGGCGAACCGGCGGTCCCAACCCGCAACGAGCCTACGCGTGCCGCTCCGCCCACTCATCCACACAGCCCCACCTCGCCCCGATTCCCGGGCCCCGACCACCGGTCAGGAGGCCCGGCAGTGGTCAGGTTGGGCCCAGTACCGACACCACCAGGACCGTCGTCGCCGCCGTTTCGGCCAGGGCGCCGAAGACGTCGCCGGTGATGCCGCCGAAGCGGTGGATGCAGTGGCGGAGGAGGAGTTGGGCGGTGGCGGTCGCGAGGAGGAGTGCCACGGCCGTGCGCAGGGCGTCGGCCGGGGAGGAGAGGGCGCCCAGTGCGGCCGAGGCCAGGACGCAGACCGCCGTCACCGTGAGCGCGGCCGGCAGCGGGACCACGCCGGCCACTGCCGCGCCCAGACCCTCGGGGCGGGCCGGCGGGACCCCCTTGCGGGCGGCCAGGGTGAGGGCCAGCCGGGCCGCGACCGCCGAGACGAGCGCCGCGACCGCGCCCCGCGTCCAGGAGTCGTCGTAGAGCTGCGCCAGCGTCGCCACCTGGGCCAGCAGCACGAACACGAGGGTGAGCACGCCGAACGGGCCGATGTCGGACTGCTTCATGATCCGCAGCGCGTCCTCCGCGGGCCGGCCGCTGCCCAGCCCGTCCGCGGTGTCCGCGAGCCCGTCCAGATGCAGACCGCGGGTGAGGACGGCCGGTACCGCGGCGGAGCCCACCGCGGCCGTCAGCGGCCCCGCGCCCAGGAACAGCAGCAGCAGACCGAGCCCGGCCGCGACGGCACCCACGACCACCCCCACGAGCGGCGCCGCCGTCATCCCGCCCCGGGCCGCCGCCCGGTCCCAGCGCGTCACCCGAACGGGCAGCACGGTGAGCGTGCCGAAGGCGAATCGAAGGCCGTCCAGCGGCAGGATCTTGGACACGCGCGCAGAGTAGCCCGGACGCCGTCACGGACGGGCGGCCCGTCCCGTCCGCCGGGAGACTGGGCCCATGGGCCAGTGGCTTCAGCGCAACATCGTCGAACCGGGCAAACTCCCGCTGCTCCTCGCCCTGACCGCGTTCGTGCTCACCTTCCTGATCACCCGGGTCATCACCCGCCTCATCCGGGCCGGCAAGGGCCCCTTCGGGAACATCAGCACCGGCGGGCTGCACATCCACCACGTGGTCCCCGGCGTCGTGCTGACGGTCACCGGCGGCTTCGGCGCGGTCGGGAGCGGTCAGCGGCCCGTCGGCGCGGCGGTCTTCGCGGTCGTCTTCGGCATCGGCACCGGCCTGGTCCTGGACGAGTTCGCGCTGATCCTGCACCTGGACGACGTCTACTGGTCGGAGGAGGGCCGCAAGAGCGTGGAGGCCGTGGTGCTCACCGCGGCCCTGGTGGGGCTGCTCCTGGTGGGCGCCTCGCCGTTCGGCGTGGACGACCTGAGCGACGACGAACTCCAGGACCGCGGCACCGTGATCTCGACGATCGTCGTCAACTTCCTGTTCTCGATCGCCGTGCTGACCAAGGGCAAGTTCTGGACGGCGGTCTTCAGCGTCTTCGTGCCGCTCCTCGGTCTGATCGGGCTGATGCGGGTGGCGCGGCCCGGCTCGCCCTGGGCCCGGCGCTTCTACCGGCGCCGCCCGAAGGCCCGCGCGCGGGCGATCCTGCGGGCCTACCGGCACGAACGCCGCTGGCTGCGGCCCCGCCGGATCGTGGGGGACTGGCTGGGCGGCAAGACGGACGAGGAACTCACCGCGTCCGCCGGCCCCCGCTGACGCCCCCGGCGCCACCGACACCGCCACGGCCCCCGCCGACGCCGTAGCAGCCGCTCGCCCGCGCACAGCGCCAGCACCGCCGCGAGCGCCGCCAGATGCTCCTTGCCCGCCAGGTTGGGCTTGACCACGACCTCGACGATCATCGCGAGGACCACCGCCGACGCCGTCACGTACGCGTGGTGCCGCAGCGACACGAACACCGCCAGGCCCACCACCGCCGCCGACGGACCGGTGTCGACCACCTGGGCGTCGGAGGCCGGCAGCACACCGAGATGGATGCCCACGCGCGCGTACAGCGTGCCCGCGAGGGTCGCGACGTACGCGACGGCGAGCGTGCGCCACCGGCCCAGACAGATCTCCGCGATCCCGAACACCAGCAGGATCTGCGCCAGCGCACCCCAGACCGGCAGGTCGAGCGCGGGCACGAACAGCGACAGCGGGGTGCGCAGAAGGGCGAGCCAGAGAGGGTCCTCGGCGCGTACGGCGCCCAGGTCCTGGACCGGCCGGTAGCCCCAGGGCCGGTTCTGCACGATCTGTATGACCGCCGTCAGACACACCGCCGCGAGCGTCATCGGCACCGCCCGCCACCGCCGCCGCACCAGGGGCCCGCGCACGGCCTCGTACAGCGGCCCCCACTCGGCGCGGGCCCAGCGGGCGGGGCGGTGTCTCATGCTCGGGTCTCCACATGCTCACGTCGTCGGGTCGGCAGGGGCTCGCGGTACGGCCGCTTCCCCTGCCGGTACGGCCACTTCGGCAGCGCAGGCCCGTCCAGGAACCCTTCGGCCCGGGCGGACGCGACGCCGATCCGGGGCAGGTCCGCGCTCTTCTCGAAGAGCAGGAACCGCGGCTCCCAGACCGGCCGGTACTTGGCGTTGGCCCGGTACAGCGACTCGATCTGCCACCAGCGGGAGAAGAAGCCGAGCAGCGACCGCCACAGCCGCAGCACCGGTCCGGCGCCGAGGCGGGCGCCCCGTTCGAAGACCGACCGGAACATCGCGAAGTTCAGCGAGACGTGCGTGATCCCGATCTCCCCGGCCCGCCGCAGCACCTCGATCACCATGAACTCGATCAGCCCGTTGTCGGAGTCCCGGTCGCGCCGCATCAGGTCCAGCGACAGCCCCGAAGGCCCCCAGGGCACGAAGGAGAGCAGCGCCCGCAGACGGCCGTCGCCGTCCGCGCACTCGACCATCACGCAGCGGCCGTCCCGGGCGTCCCCGAGCCGCCCCAGGGCCATGCTGAAGCCGCGTTCGACGGCCCCGTCCCGCCAGTCGTCGGCCCGCCGCACCAGGGCGGCCGTCTCGTCGGCCGGGATGTCCTCGTGCCGCCGCACCCGCACGGTGTACCCGGCCCGCCGCACCCGGTTGTGGGCCTGGCGCACGGTCCGCATGGCGCGCCCCTCCAGGGTGAACCCGGCGACGTCGACGATCGCCTCGTCGCCGAGTTCCAGGGCGTCCAGGCCGTGCCGGGCGTACACCGTCCCGGCCTCCTCGCTCGCGCCCATCACCGCCGGGATCCAGCCGTGCGCGCGAGCCTCGGCGAGCCACGGCACGATCGCCCCGGGCCACGCCTCCGGATCGCCGAGCGGGTCCCCGGACGCCAGCGAGACCCCGCCGACGACCCGGTAGGCGACGGCCGCCTTCCCGGTCGGCGACCAGCACACGCTCTTCTCCCGGCGCAGCGCGAAGTAGCCGAGCGAGTCGCGCTCGCCGTGCCGGTCGAGCAGGTCCCGCAGCCGTTTCTCGTCGTCGTCGGTGAGCGGGTCGACGGCCCGCCGGGAGCGGAACGCGGCGTACAGGACGGCGAGGACCAGGGCCGTGCTCAGCACGTTGACGGTGACGTCGACCCAGGTGGGCGGCGCGATCCCGGCGACGGGGTGGTCCTCGGCGGCGACGGAGACGAGCCGGAGGGTGCCGTAGCGCCAGCGGTCGAGGAAGGTGGGGAAGGTGGCGGGGGCGCCCGAGCGGTCGGTGACCGTCACCAGCAGCGCGGCGAGCAGCGAGGCGCCGAGCAGCCCGCCGGCGCCGACGGCCGCGGCGAGCCGCGGGTTGGAACGGTCGCCCCGGGCGTAGAACTCCCGCCGTCCGGCGAGCAGCGCGGCCACGAAGACGGCGGTCAGCCCGAGCGAGACCCAGTTCTGCGGCTGCCGCCGGATCTCCGGGAACGCCATGGCGAACGCCAGCAGCGCCAGAAACGCCCCGCTCAGCGCGAGGTTGAGGATCCAGGCGGCCCGCTTGCGCCGCCGCATGGTGACGGCGAGGAACGCGGTGAAGACCCCGGAGGCGAATCCCGCCGTCAGCAGATACGGCGTGAACAGATCCGCCTGGTTGTGCCGCCGCACGTCCTGCCCCAGCGAAACCCACACCGCGCTGAGGAAGTTGACGAACGCGACGGCGCGCAGATACCAGACGGCGACGGAGGCGGCGACCCGGGAATGTCCCATGAAGGGGGATGATATGTCCCGTTTTCGCCCGCCATCCCGCTAGGCGCGACGACCCGTCGAGCCGCAGCCCGTCAAGAAGCCTCGGTCACTCTGTCTCCGGTTCCCCGACCGCCGTTTCCGGCTCCGGCTTCTCCTCCGGCCGTTCGCCCAGCTCCGCGGCCAGCGCCGCCGCGGCCTGCACCAGGGGCAGGGCCAGCAGCGCGCCCGCGCCCTCGCCGACCCGCACACCCTGGTCGAGCAGGGGCTCCAGCGCCATCCGGTCCAGCGCCTTCGCCTGCCCAGGCTCCCCGCTCTTGTGCGCCGCCAGCCACCAGTCCGGCGCCCGGAACGCGATCCGCTGCCCGACGAGCGCGCAGGCGGCCGCCACCACACCGTCCAGGACGACCGGCACCTTCCGTACCGCGCACTGGAGCAGAAAACCCGTCATCGCGGCGAAGTCGGCGCCGCCCACGGCGGCCAGCAGCCGGAGCTGCTCCCCGAGCACCGGCCGCGCCCGCCGCAACGCGTCCCGGATCGCCGCGCACTTGCGCATCCACGCCAGGTCGTCGATGGCCTCGCCGCCCCGCCCGGTCACCACCGACGCGTCGGTCCCGCACAGCGCGGCCACCAGCACCCCGGCGACGGTGGTCCCGCCGACGCTCACATCGCCGAGCACCACCAGATCCGTACCGGAGTCGGCCTCCTCGTCGGCGATCGCGACGCCCGCGAGGAACGCCGCCTCCGCCTCTTCGGGCGTCAGCGCGTCCTCGATGTCGATCCGGCCGCTGCCGCGCCGCACCCGATGGCGCGTCACATCCTGCGGGAACACGTCCGGTTCGCAGTCCAGCGCCATGTCCACGACCCGCACCGGCACGTCCAGCCGCCGGGCGAGCACCCCCACCGGACGGCCGCCCTCGACGATCTCCCGCACCAGCTCCCCGGCGCTGCCCGCGGGCCGCGCCGACACGCCCAGCCCGGCGATGCCGTGGTCACCCGCGAACAGCACCACCCGCGGCCGTACGACGGGACGCACCGGCACCGCGCCCTGCGCCGCCGCCAGCCATTCACCCAGCTCGTCCAGGCGTCCGAGCGCTCCGGGCGGCACGATCCGACGTTCCCGGCGCGCCTCCGCGTCGCGGCGCACTCCGCCGTCCGGGCGCTCGATCAGATCGGTGAAGTCGTCGAGATTAAGCGAGCTCATTCGCCGAACAGTACCGGCCCCGATCGAACGTGACGGCGCCACAGGGTGACCACACCCCGGCGACGTCATTGCACCCAAGATCCGTATCCCATACGTTCCGCTTTGCTGCCGAATGTCGCCACCCGCACCCGCTGTCCCCTCTCGCCCCTGCCATCCCCCCCCGTCCGCCCTTCCCGGAGCCGCCCATGCCGTCCGCCCGGCCCAGGCCCATCCACGACCCGCGCCGCGACGACTGTCCCTGGTGCGGCTCCCGACGCCTGCGCACCCGGCTGCGCTCCCCCGACCTGCGCCACCGCCGCCCCGGCACCTTCGTGGTCGACGAGTGCCAGGACTGCGCCCACGCCTTCCAGAACCCGCGCCTCACCCCCGAGGGCCTCACGCTCTACGAGGCCGACGGCGACCGGAGACCCAGCCGACGGCGACTGCGCGCGACGGCCCGGGTGATGCTGCCCTTCCCGGAACCGGAGAGCTGGCTGGACGTCGGCACCGGCGACGCGTCCTTCCCCCTCGCGGCCAAGGAACTGTTCACCTACACCGCGTTCGACGGCCTCGACCCCACCCCCCGCGTGGAGCGGGCCCGCGCGGCGGGACGCCTGGACGAGGCCCACGTCGGCCGGCTGACCGCCCCCGAGGTCCTCGCCCGGCTGCGCGGCCGCTACGACGTCGTCAGCATGCTCCACCACCTCGAACACACCCGGGACCCCAAGGAGGAACTCGCCGCCGCCCTCACCGCCCTGCGCCCCGGCGGCCATCTCCTGCTCGAACTCCCCGACCCCACCAGCGCGTCCGCCGCCGTCCTCGGCAAGTGGTGGCACCCCTACGACCAGCCCCGCCACCTCCACCTCATCCCGCCGGCCAACCTCCGCACCGAACTGGAGGCCCGCGGCTGCGTCGTCGTCGCCACGGACCGCCGAGCCCCGCACACCCCCGGCGACCTCGCCACGGCCGTCTCCCTGTGGCTCACCCACTCCCCGCTGCGCGCCCTGACCCGCCCGGCCGGCGCGGCGGCCGCCGCCCTGGACCACACCCTGTCGCCCCTGCTGCGCCGCACCCGCTTCTCCAACGCCTACCGCGTCATCGCCCGCAAGGCCCCCTGACCGCCCCCGGCCTCCCCGGGCGCGCGTCCCTCACCCCCGCAGCACCACCGCCTGCCCCGCGACCACCAGCACCACCTGCTCGCACTGGCCGGCCACCGCCGCGTTCACCCGGCCCAGTTCGTCCCGGTAGCGGCGGCCGGAGGCGGTGGCCGGGACGATGCCCGAGCCGACCTCGTTGGAGACCAGGACGACCGTCCGCCGGGTGCCGCGCACCGCCGCCACCAGGTCCGCCACCCGGGACCGCAGCGCGCGCTCGCCGCCGTCGGCCCAGACCGCGTCGTCCCAGGCCCCCACGGCGTCCATCGCGTCCGTCAGCCACAGCGACAGGCAGTCGATCAGCAGCGGGGCCCCCTCCTCGGCGAGCAGGGGGACGAGGTCGCAGGTCTCCGCCGTCCGCCAGGACCCGGGCCGGCGCTCCCGGTGCGTGGCGACGCGCGCCGACCACTCGGTGTCCCCGCCCCGCGTCCCGCCGGTGGCCACGTACAGCACGTCGGGGAAGGACTCCAGCCGCCGTTCGGCCTCCACCGACTTGCCCGACCGGGCCCCGCCCAGCACCAGCGTCCGCCGCGGCACCTCGGACACGTCCGGCGTGTCCTCGTAGCCGCCCACCACCAGCGTCGTCCCGTCCGGCACCGCCCTGGCCCCCGCCGCGGCCAGCCGCCGCCGCAGCTCCGCGCCCGGCGGCACGTCATGGTCCAGATGGACGGCGACCACGTCCGTGGCGGGCGTGACGGCACCCACCGCCCGCAGCTTGGCCAGCGCGTCCGGACGGCCCACGACGTCCGCGAGGACCAGGTCGTAGCGCTCGGCCGAGCCCTCCTCGAGACCGGCCGGCGCGCCGCCCGGCGGCAGATACAGCAGACGCTGTCCGTCCGGGCCGGTCACCGCGTACCCCGTGCCCGGCGCGTCCATCGCCACCGCCCGCACCCGGTGCCCCGTCAGCAGCGCCAGCTCCCGCCCGTCCGGCACCCGGCCGGGCTGCGGCAGCCCCGCCGGCACCTCCACGGCGGGACCGTCGTGCGGATGCGACAGCAGCACCTGCCCCACCCCGCCCAGCGAACGGCCCGCGCGGGCCGCCGCGAAGGCGGCGCCCGGGGTGAGGTCGAGCAGCAGCGCCCCGTCCACGAGCAACGCGGTCGCCGCACGCGCGTGTGCGGCGAGGGACAGCGCGCACACCGCGCAGGAGCAGTCGGGGCGGGGCAGTCCCGCGGGGGCGCCGGTACCGAGCAGAGTGACTTCCACGGACAGATTTTCGCCTGTCTGACCTGGTCTTGCGCATCCGACTAGGCTGCACAGCAGAAGCCGGACCAAGATCCGGCTTCTGCTCTGCACGTGTTCACATCAGGGAGGCGTACATGGCGGCATGGACGTGGCGGTTCGAGAAGGCCGACGGGACGGAGGTCCCGCCCGCGGTGCAGCCCGAGGAGTTCACCACCCAGGGGGACGCCGAGTCCTGGATCGGGGAGCAGTGGAAGGAACTCCTGGAGGGCGGCGCCGACCAGGTGCGGCTCTTCGAGGACGCCACCGAGATCTACGGGCCGATGAGCCTGCACGCCACCGATTCGTAACCGCGGGCCCAGGCCGCGCGGGCACAGGGCGGGGGCCCGTGGCTCCCGCCCTCGCGAACGCTAGCCCCGCACCCCGCACAGATGCAGCAGCGCCGCCACGCTCCGGTACGGATCCGTGCGCCCCGCGCGTTCCTCCACGGCCAGGAGCGTGTCCACGTCCTGCGGGATCTCCGCGCCGTCCGGAGCGGTGTCGGTGAAGACGCGGACGCCGTACCAGCACTGGAGCGGCGCCCCGATCCCGGCCAGCGCGTCGGTCAGCGTGGTCAGCCGGTCGGCTCGGACGTCCAGGCCCAGACGGTTGCGGTACGCCACCGAGTCGAAGGCGGCGAGCGCGCCCGCCCAGTCGCCGTCCAGACCGGGCCGCAGGGCCAGCGCGTCGGCGTTGCGCACCAGCAGCGACAGCAGCCCGCCGGGCGCCAGCATCCGCGCGAGCCCCGCCAGCAGGGCGTCCGGCTCCGCCACGTACATCAGCACGCCGTGGCACAGCACCACGTCGAAACCGCCGGGCAGGAAGTGCACTCCGGTGTCCCGGCCGTCGCCCTCGATGATCCGCATCCGCTCCCGGATGCCCTCGGGCTCGCCCGCGAGGGCGTCCCGCGCCGCCGCGATCATCGTGGCGTCCCGCTCCAGGCCGGTCACCTGATGACCGAGCCGGGCCAGCCGCAGCGCCTGCGTGCCCTGGCCCATCCCGACGTCGAGCACCCGCAGCCGCTGCCCGACCGGGTAGCGCGCGGCTATCTGCTCGTCGAGCTGCCGGGCCACCAGCTCCTGTCGTACGACGTCACGCAGCCCGCCCAGCTTGTCCAGCCAGGCCGCGGCCGCTCCCCCGGAGAAAGCCGCAGCGCTCAGGGTCGCTCTCCGCGCTTGACCTGCGGCTTGGGCAGCCGGAGCCGACGCATCTGGAGGGAGCGCATCAGCGCGTAGGCCACGGCGCCCCGCCGGTTGTCGTCGGGGAAGCGCTCGGTGAGCTTCTTGCGCAGCCGGAAGCCCGTGAGGATCGAGTCGAGCACGATGAGCACGATCACGACCAGCCACAGCAGCAGCGCGATGCTCTGGAGCGTGCCCACCCGGATCATGCTGAGCACCAGGATGACCACGGCCATCGGCAGGAAGAACTCCGCCACGTTGAACCGCGAGTCGATGTAGTCACGGGCGAACTTGCGCACGGGACCCTTGTCGCGGACCGGCAGATAGCGCTCGTCGCCGCCCGCGAGGGCCTGGCGCTGGCGGTCCATCTGGGCACGGCGCTCGTCACGCTGGCGCTTGGCGGCCTCCTTGCGCGTCATGGGCGTGTTGGCCACGCTGCGACGCTGCGATTGGGCCTCACTCCGCTTGGGCGTGGGCCGGCCCTTGGGGGCCTGCGGATGACGGGGCTGACTGGAGTCGGTCACCACGGCCTTGTCGGCGGGGGCCTTCTCTTCCTTGGCACGGCTACGGAACACAAAACCCAAGGGTAAGCGCTCCCCGGGCATGGACCCCAGTCCCGTGGGGAACGATCCGGCAACACCATTCGTCTGTAGTGGGGACGGACCCGGTGGTTCCCGGCGCTCACCCCTGAAGGTCACCTACTCCTTGCGCCGGAGCAAAGCCGTGGTCAGTCGTCCTTGGGGATGAGCACATCCGTCCCCGAACAGTGCGTCAATGGATGCAGGGCCCGTACTCTTGGTCCTGTCGCAGACCTGTGGAGCTGTCCGTCAGAAGGGGGCGCGCGAAGCCCATGAGCGGTGTCATGAAGCGTATGGGGATGATCTTCCGCGCGAAGGCGAACAAGGCCCTTGACCGGGCCGAGGACCCGCGCGAGACCCTCGACTACTCGTACCAGAAGCAGCTCGAACTGCTCCAGAAGGTCCGCCGGGGTGTCGCCGATGTGGCCACCTCCCGCAAGCGGCTGGAGCTCCAGCTCAACCAGCTCCAGTCGCAGTCCGCCAAGCTGGAGGACCAGGGCCGCAAGGCCCTCGCGCTCGGCCGTGAGGACCTCGCCCGCGAGGCGCTCTCCCGCCGTGCCGCGCTCCAGCAGCAGGTCACCGACCTGGAGACCCAGCACGCCACGCTCCAGGGCGAGGAGGAGAAGCTCACCCTCGCGGCCCAGCGCCTCCAGGCCAAGGTCGACGCCTTCCGTACGAAGAAGGAGACCATCAAGGCCACCTACACGGCCGCCCAGGCGCAGACCCGCATCGGCGAGGCGTTCTCCGGCATCTCCGAGGAGATGGGTGACGTCGGCCTGGCCATCCAGCGCGCCGAGGACAAGACCGCCCAGCTCCAGGCCCGCGCCGGCGCCCTCGACGAACTGCTCGCCTCCGGCGCGCTCGACGACCCGACGGGCATCGCCAAGGACGACCTCCAGGCCGAGCTGGACCGCCTCTCCGGTGGTACGGATGTAGAGCTGGAGCTTCAGCGGATGAAGGCCGAGCTGGCCGGCGGCCCCTCCGCGGGGCAGCAGGCCATCGAAGGCGGCACACCCCAGGCGCAGCCCCAGCAGCAGCCGCAGGACACCCCGCGCTTCGACAAGCAGTAGGCGGCAGGCAGGAGCCGCCGTCCGGCGCCGGGGCACGGAGCCGAGGAGGCCGATCATGATCGTGCGGATCATGGGGGAGGGCCAGTGGAAGCTGGCCGACTCCCACTTCGCCGAGCTGAACACGCTGGACGACGACCTGCTTCAGGAGATGGAGAGCGGCGACGACGCGGGCTTCCACCGCACGCTCGGCGCTCTCCTCGACGCGATCCGCCGTCTCGGCGACCCCCTGCCGGACGACGCCCTGGAGCCGTCGGAGCTGATCCTCCCGGCCCCGGACGCGAGCCTCGCGGAGGTCCGCGAGATGCTCAGCGACGACGGACTGATCCCCGGATGACTCCGGACTGATTCCCGGGTGACTCCGGGGGGATCCCCGGGCGGCTTCCGGGGGATCCCCGGGGGGCTCCAGGGGGTTCCCCCGGGTGGTCCCTTAAGGGGCCGCGGCGAGGTGCCGGGGGCGCGCCCCCGGACCCGGCACGGAAAGCGACGGTAGCTCCCCAGTGACCCCCCTCGCCCGAGCCCAGCGCCAGCTCACGGCGCACCCCCTCGCGGCGGACGCCGCGCTCGCCGCGGGCGTCCTGCTGTGCATGCTCGCCGGCTCCTTCGTGGACCCGCACAGCGGCCACAGCGTGAGCTGGCGCATCCGCACGCCCGACCCCCTCAGCCTGCTGCTGATGACCCTCGGCGCGGCCGCCCTCGTCTTCCGGCGCCGCGCCCCCATGGCGGTCCTCGCCGTCACCGGCACCGTCTCCGTCGTCGAGTCCGTCACCGGCGACCCCCGCGCCCCCGTCGCGATGTCCGCCGTCGTCGCCCTCTTCACCGTCGCCGCCACCACCGACCGCCCCACCACCTGGCGGGCCGGACTGCTCACCATGACCGTCCTCACCGGCGCCGCCATGCTCGCCGGCCCTCTGCCCTGGTACGCCCAGGAGAACCTCGGGATCCTCGCCTGGACCGGCATCGGCGCCACCGCCGGGGACGCCGTGCGCAGCCGGCGCGCGGTCGTGCAGGCCATCCGGGAGCGGGCCGAGCGCGCCGAGCGCACCCGGGAGGAGGAGGCCCGCCGCCGGGTCGCCGAGGAGCGGCTGCGCATCGCCCGGGACCTGCACGACGTCGTCGCCCACCACATCGCCCTGGTCAATGTGCAGGCCGGGGTCGCCGCCCATGTCATGGACCGACGGCCCGACCAGGCCAAGGAGGCCCTCGCCCACGTCCGCGAGGCCAGCCGCTCCGCCCTGAACGAACTGCGGGCCACCGTCGGTCTGCTGCGCCAGTCCGGCGACCCCGAGGCCCCCACCGAACCGGCGCCGGGCCTCGACCGCCTGGACGAACTCGCCGGCACGTTCCGCAGCGCCGGACTCCAGGTCGAGGTCGCCCGCTCCGACGACGGCACCACACTCCCCGCCGCCGTCGACCTGGCTGCCTACCGGGTCATCCAGGAGGCCCTCACCAACGTGCAGAAACACGCGGGCCCGGCGGCCAGGGCCGAGGTCAGCGTCGTCCGCGTCGGACCGAGCCTGGAGGTCACCGTCCTGGACGACGGCACCGACGACGGCCCCCGGGGAGCGGGGCCGCAGCAGGGCGGCGGCCACGGTCTGCTCGGCATGCGCGAACGCGTCACCGCGCTGCGCGGCACCCTCACCACCGGGCCCCGCTACGGAGGCGGCTTCCGCGTCCATGCGATCCTGCCCGTCACACCCCGCACCGCCGACGCGAAGGACCCCGTATGACCATCCGTGTCCTGCTCGCCGACGACCAGGCCCTGCTGCGCAGCGCGTTCCGGGTGCTCGTCGACTCCGAGCCCGACATGGAGGTGGTCGGCGAGGCGTCCGACGGCGCGGAGGCGGTCCGGCTGGCCGGGCGGGAGCGCCCCGACGTCGTCCTGATGGACATCCGGATGCCCGGCACGGACGGGCTCGCCGCGACCCGGCTGATCAGCGCCGACCCGGAGCTGGCCCAGGTGCGGGTGGTCATCCTGACGACCTTCGAGGTCGACGACTACGTGGTGCAGTCGCTGCGCGCGGGCGCCTCCGGGTTCCTCGGCAAGGGCAGCGAACCCGAGGAGCTGCTGAACGCCATCCGGATCGCCGCCGGCGGTGAGGCGCTGCTCTCCCCGGCCGCCACCAAGGGGCTGATCGCCCGTTTCCTCGCCCAGGGCGACGCGCTCGGCGACCATCGCGACCCGGCCCGCGCCGAGCGCCTCGACGCGCTGACCGTCCGGGAGCGCGAGGTCCTCGTCCAGGTCGCCGGCGGCCACTCCAACGACGAGATCGCCGAGCGTCTGGAGGTCAGCCCGCTGACGGTGAAGACGCACGTCAACCGGGCCATGGCCAAGCTGGGCGCGCGGGACAGGGCCCAGCTCGTGGTGATCGCGTACGAGTCCGGGCTGGTACGCCCGAGGGTGGACTGACCGCTCCCCGCGTACTGCGGGCGGAGTAGGAGCCGGATAAGGAAATGGACCTGGGGCTTACGGATCGGCCCCCGGCGATGGCCCAGGGTGTGAGGACCACATCCGTCCCCCGGCACCGACCGGACCCGTCCCCCCGCCACGCCTGCCGAAGAGAGACCCGCCGCCCATGTCCTGGCTGTCGAGATTCAGTCTCGCGCAACGGTCCCTGATAGCCCTGATGTCCCTCGTCGCCCTCGTCTTCGGCGCGATCGCCATCCCGCAGCTCAAGCAGCAGTTGCTGCCCACCATCGAACTGCCGATGGTGTCCGTGCTCGCCCCCTACCAGGGCGCCGCCCCGGACGTCGTGGAGAAGCAGGTCGTCGAGCCCCTCGAGGACAGCCTGGAGGGCGTCGACGGCATCACCGGCGTCACCTCCACCGCCAGCGAGGGCAACGCGCTCGTCGTGGCGTCCTTCGACTACGGCAACGACACCGAGCGTCTCGTCGCCGACGTCCAGCAGGCCGTCAACCGGGCCCGGGTGCGGCTCCCCGACACGGTGGACCCGCAGGTCGTCGCCGGCTCCACCGACGACATGCCGACCGTGGTCCTCGCCGTCACCTCCGGCAAGGACCAGCAGGCGCTCGCCGACCAGCTCGACACCACCGTCGTCCCGGCCCTGAAGGGCATCGACGGCGTCGGCCAGGTCGCCGTCACCGGCGTCCGCGACCTCCAGGTCTCGGTCACCCCCGACGCGGCGAAGCTGGCCGAGGCCGGTCTGACCACGCTGTCCCTGAGCCAGGCCCTGGAGGCGGGCGGCGCGACCGTCCCGGCCGGCTCCTTCGACGAGGCCGGTGCCAACCGCACCGTCCGGGTCGGCGGCGGCTACACCTCGGTCGCCCAGATCGAGGACCTGCGCATCGCCCGCGCGGCCGGCGGCAAGCCGGTCCGGCTCGGTGACGTGGCCGCCGTGCGCCAGGAGGAGGCCCCGGCCGACTCCCTCACCCGGACGAACGGCAGGCCCAGCCTCGCCGTCATGGTCACCATGGACCACGACGGCAGCGCCGTCTCCATCTCCGAGGCCGTCGAGGACAAGCTGCCCGCCCTGCGCGCCGACCTCGGCTCCGGCGCGGCGATCACCGTCGTCAGCGACCAGGGCCCGGCCGTGTCCCAGGCCATCGACGGTCTCACCACCGAGGGCGCGCTCGGCCTGCTCTTCGCCGTCCTGGTCATCCTGGTCTTCCTGGCGTCGGTCCGCTCCACCCTGGTGACGGCCGTCTCCATCCCGCTGTCCGTGGTGCTGGCGCTGATCGTCCTGTGGACGCGCGACCTCTCCCTGAACATGCTGACCCTGGGCGCGCTGACCATCGCGATCGGCCGGGTCGTCGACGACTCGATCGTCGTCCTGGAGAACATCAAGCGCCACCTCGGCTACGGCGAGGAGCGGCAGGCCGCGATCATCACCGCGGTGCGCGAGGTGGCCGGCGCGGTCACCTCCTCCACCCTCACCACGGTCGCCGTGTTCCTGCCGATCGGCCTGGTCGGCGGCATGGTGGGCGCCCTGTTCGGCTCGTTCAGCCTCACCGTCACGGCGGCCCTGCTGGCCTCCCTGCTGGTCTCGCTGACGGTCGTCCCGGTGCTGTCGTTCTGGTTCCTGCGCGCCCCCAAGGGCACCCCCGAGGACGCCGCGGAGGCTCGCCGCGCGGCCGAGGAGAAGGAGGCGAAGAGCCGCCTCCAGCGCTTCTACGTCCCCGTCCTGCGGTTCGCGACCCGGCGCCGGCTGACCAGCGTGGCCATCGCCGTCGTCGTCCTGCTCGGCACCTTCGGCATGGCGCCGCTGCTCAAGACGAACTTCTTCGACCAGGGCGAGCAGCAGGTCCTGACGGTGAAGCAGAAGCTGGCGCCCGGCACCAGCCTCGCCGCGACCGACGCGCAGGCGCGCAAGGTCGAGAAGCTGCTCGGCGCCACCGACGGTGTCAAGGACTACCAGGTCACCATCGGCTCCTCCGGCTTCATGGCGGCCTTCGGCGGCGGCACGGACACCAACCAGGCGTCCTACCAGGTCATGCTGGAGGACTCCGCGTCCTACGACGACGTCCAGGGCCGGATCGAGGACGGGCTGAAGAAGCTCGACGGCATCGGCACCACCACCGTCGCCGCCGGTGACGGCTTCGGCAGCCAGGACCTGAGCGTCGTCGTCAAGGCGGCCGACGCCGATGTGCTGCGCACGGCCGCCGAGCAGGTCCGCGAGACCGTGGCCGGACTCGACCACGTCACCGACGTGACCAGCGACCTCTCGCAGAGCGTGCCCCGCATCTCGGTCAAGGCCAACGACAAGGCGGCCGCGGCCGGGTTCGACGACCGCACCCTCGGCGCGGCGGTCGCCCAGGCGGTCCGCGGCACCCCGGCCGCCAAGGCGATCCTGGACGACACCGAGCGCGACGTCGTCATCACCTCGGCGAAGCCCGCCGGCACCCTGGCCGAGCTGAAGAACCTCCGCCTGGGCGCGGTGAAGCTGTCCGACGTCGCCACGGTCGAACTGGTCGACGGACCCGTCGCCATGACCCGCATCGACGGCCAGCGCGCCGCCACCGTCACCGCCCGCCCGACCGGCGACAACACCGGCGCGGTGAGCACGAAGCTCCAGGCCGAGATCACCGCCCTGAAGCTCCCGGCGGGCGCCACCGCCGAGATCGGCGGGGTCAGCCAGGACCAGGACGACGCCTTCGCCAACCTGGGCCTCGCGATGCTCGCGGCCATCGCGATCGTCTTCATGCTGCTGGTCGCGACCTTCCGCTCGCTCGCCCAGCCGCTGATCCTGCTGGTCTCCATCCCGTTCGCGGCCACCGGCGCGATCGGCCTGCTGATCGCCACCGGCACCCCGATGGGCGTCCCGGCGATGATCGGCATGCTGATGCTCATCGGCATCGTGGTGACCAACGCGATCGTCCTGATCGACCTCATCAACCAGTACCGGGCCCAGGGCTACGGCGTCATCGAAGCCGTCGTCGAGGGCGGCCGCCACCGGCTGCGCCCGATCCTGATGACGGCGCTGGCGACCATCTTCGCCCTGCTCCCGATGGCCCTGGGCGTCACCGGCGAGGGCGGCTTCATCGCCCAGCCGCTGGCGGTGGTCGTGATCGGCGGTCTGATCACCTCGACCCTGCTCACCCTGCTCCTCGTCCCGACGCTCTACGCGATGCTGGAACTCCGCAAGGAGCGCCGGGCCGCCAAGCGCGCCGCGAAGCGGCAGGCGGCGGCGGAGCCCGAGAAGACCCCGGAACCCGCCGGAGTCTGACCGGACTCCGGCCCCGGCCGCGCCGATGTCCCTTCCCCCGCACGGGTTTTCTATCCTGTGAACGCGAACTGCTCGGCGGGGGAAGGGAACAGGGGCGTTGCCGCTGCACAAGGACGATCCGAAGGCGCTCGGCGGACACCGCATCGTCGACCGCCTCGGCTCCGGGGGAATGGGCGTCGTCTACCTGGGCCGCTCCCGGTCGGGCCGTGAGGTCGCCGTCAAGGTGGTCCACGCCCAGTACGCGCAGGACGACGTCTTCCGCGCCCGGTTCCGGCAGGAGATCGCCGCCGTCCGCCGGGTCAGCGGCGCCTTCACCGCCCCGGTCGTGGACGCCGACCCGGAGGCCGAACGGCCCTGGATGGCCACCCAGTACGTGCCGGGACCGGCGCTGTCCGCCCGGATCCGCGACGGCGGCCCCCTCAAGGGCGCCGAACTGCGCCTGCTGGCCCTGGGGCTGGTGGAGGCGCTGCGCGACATCCACCGGGCCGGGGTGGTCCACCGCGACCTCAAGCCCGCCAACGTCCTGATGGCCGGGGACGGCCCCCGCGTCATCGACTTCGGCATCTCCCGCGCCGCCGGGAACCAGACCCTCACCGAGACCGGCCACGCGATCGGCACCCCGCCGTTCATGTCCCCGGAGCAGTTCACGGACCCCCGCTCGGTCGGCCCCGCCTCGGACGTGTTCTCCCTCGGCGCGCTGCTGGTGTTCGCGGCGACCGGCCGCGGCCCCTTCGACGCCGAGAGCCCCTATCTGACGGCGTACCGGGTCATGCACGAGGAACCCGAGGTGGACGCCGTCGCCGGGCCGCTGCGCGCGGTGCTGACCCGCTGCCTCGCCAAGGAGCCCGCCGACCGGCCCGAACTGGCCGAACTGGGACCGGAGTTCGCCGCGGCGCTGCCCGAACCGGCGGCGGACGACACCCGGACGGTGACCCTGCGGCCGCCGCCCGCCCCCGCCGTCCGCGAGGAGCCCACCCAGGCCGGCGCCGCACCCCGCCCGGCCCGCGTGAGCCGGTCGCGCCGGTGGCCGGTCCTGGCGGGGGTGGCGGGCGTGCTGGCCGTGGCGCTCACCGGCTACCTCCTGTCCGACCCCTTCCGGCGGGGCGACGCGACCGCGGCGCCGGACGGCACCGCCCGCCCGGCCGCCTCCCGCTGGGACTCGCTGCCGGCCGGCTGGAAGCCGTGGCGGACCTCGCTCTACGGGGCCGCGCTCTCCGGTGTGACCCGGCCGATGAACGACAACGGAAGCTCCCTCGGCACCACCCTGTCCTGCGCGATGGGCGAGGACGCCCTGTACTGCGGAGGCAACGGGGTTCTGCCGGTCCGGATCGACGCGACCGACGGCCGGCGGGGCTGGCGCGCCGACTCGGTGCCCTCGGGCGTGCCGATGGACACGTACGACAGCACGGTCCTCGGGGAGCACGACGGGGCGCTGCTGGTCCTCCAGTCGGTGGTGAGCGACACCGGCGGCGACCCGAGGGCCACCGTCCTGGCCCTCGACACCCGCACCGGCGAGCGGCTCTGGTCCCGCACACTGGGCGGACGGGACGTCGAGCCCGCTCTCGTCGGCGGCCTGGTGCTCACCCCGGACGGCAGGCGCGTCACGGCCCGCGACCCGCGCGACGGCCGTGCGCGCTGGACCGCTGACCTGCCCGCCGGGCCGACCTACTCCTGCGCCTTCCACGACCTCGGGGGCGTGCCGTACGCGGGCTGTCTCGACGCCGGCTCACCGATGCGGAACGTGTTCTACGCCCTGGACCCGGACGACGGCACGATCCGGAAGGTGGCCGTGCCGGACGACCTCGAACACGTCGGGGTCACCGGCGGCGATCTGGTCTTCGTGGCGTCCGGCCGGCAGGACGAGCCGGTCTCCGGGGACTCGGTCCACGGCGAGGTCGTGCTGATCGACCCGGACACCGGGTCGGTACGGCGGCGGAACCTGCCGGACGGCACGCGCGGCGAGGCGTCGGCGGCGGGCGGGGTGCTCTGCCTCGCCTCCTCCAGCGGCCGGATGACCGCCTACGCGCCGAGGACGGGCAAGCGGCTGTGGACGACCTCCACCACGCTCCAGCAGCCCGGCGGCATGGTCGCCGACGCGCGGGGCCGCACCCTGTTCGCGGCCAGCGCCTCCGGGCGGGTGGCCGCGCTCGACGCGGCCACCGGGCGACTGCTGTGGGAGTCCCCGGCGCGCGCCGAGCAGGTCATCGACACCAGCTACCACCAGGCACGGGTCTTCCACGCCGACGGCGCCCTGGTCGTCCTCGCCCCCGACGGCACCGTCTTCACGCTGGACCCGCGTCACCCCGGCCGGGAACCGGTCGCGGGGTGAGGCGGGTGCGCGGCGGTCCGGCTACGGCAGCGCCAGCATGCGCTCCAGGGCCAGCTTGGCGAACGCCTCGGTCTCCTGGTCGACCTCGATGCGGTTGACCAGCTTGCCGGCGGCGAGGGACTCCAGGGTCCACACCAGGTGGGGCAGGTCGATGCGGTTCATGGTCGAGCAGAAGCAGACCGTGCGGTCGAGGAAGACGATCTCCTTGCCCTCCGGCGCGAACCGGTCGGCCAGCCGGCGGACCAGGTTCAGTTCGGTGCCGATGGCCCACTTCGAGCCGGCCGGGGCCGCCTCCAGCGCCTTGATGATGTACTCGGTCGAGCCGACGTAGTCCGCCGCGGCCACGACCTCGTGCCGGCACTCGGGGTGCACCAGGACGTTGACGCCGGGGATCCGGGCGCGGACGTCCTCGACCGACTCCAGGCTGAAACGGCCGTGCACCGAGCAGTGGCCGCGCCACAGGATCATCTTCGCGTCACGGAGCTGCTGGGCGGTCAGCCCGCCGTCGGGCTTGTGCGGGTTGTAGACGACACAGTCCTCCAGGGACAGGCCCATGTCCCGCACGGCCGTGTTGCGGCCGAGGTGCTGGTCCGGCAGGAACAGGATCTTCTCGCCCTGCTCGAACGCCCACTCCAGGGCCCGCCGGGCGTTGGAGGAGGTGCAGATCGTGCCGCCGTGCTTGCCCGTGAACGCCTTGATGTCGGCGGACGAGTTCATGTACGACACCGGCACGACCTGCTCGGCCATACCGGCCGCGGTCAGCACGTCCCAGCACTCGGCGACCTGCTCGGCCGTCGCCATGTCGGCCATGGAGCAGCCGGCGGCGAGGTCGGGCAGGACCACCTTCTGGTCCTCCGACGTCAGGATGTCGGCGGACTCGGCCATGAAGTGCACACCGCAGAAGACGATGTACTCGGCCTCCGGGCGGGCGGCCGCGTCCCGGGCCAGCTTGAAGGAGTCGCCCGTGACGTCGGCGAACTGGATCACCTCGTCGCGCTGGTAGTGGTGGCCGAGCACGAAGACCTTGTCACCGAGCTTCTCCTTGGCCGCGCGGGCGCGCTCGACCAGGTCCGGGTCCGACGGCGAGGGCAGGTCGCCGGGACACTCGACACCCCGCTCGCTCTTCGGGTCGGCCTCACGGCCGAGCAGCAACAGGGCGAGCGGACTCGGCTGTACGTCGAGTTCCGTGGTCTGGGCGGTGGTCACGTCACGCACCCTTTCTGCTTTTCGTCTATCTGACGTTATCTATGATAGCTTGCTTCACGTCACTTTGACGATGGTCATTGCGTCGATGTGACATGAATCCCGGTGAGCACACCGCGGCCGCCTGCGGCGGAGCGCACGGTCGCTGTTCGCTTCGGCGCCGGTGTGCGAGCATGAAGAGACAGGCGAAAGAGAAGTGCCCGGCCCGGAATGAATCCGCGGCCCCGTCGGTTGCAACCGTCGGCAAGCAGTCTCCGTACAACCCGGGAGAGATGTAGATGTCCGTATCGGACGAGACCAGCACCGTCACCGACGGCATCATCCTGTCCGACGCCGCCGCGGCGAAGGTCAAGGCCCTGCTCGACCAGGAAGGCCGTGACGACCTGGCCCTGCGCGTCGCCGTTCAGCCGGGCGGCTGCTCCGGCCTGCGCTACCAGCTCTTCTTCGACGAGCGCTCGCTCGACGGCGACGTCGTCAAGGACTTCGACGGCGTCAAGGTCGTCACCGACCGTATGAGCGCCCCCTACCTGGGCGGCGCGTCCATCGACTTCGTCGACACCATCGAGAAGCAGGGCTTCACGATCGACAACCCGAACGCGACGGGCTCCTGCGCCTGCGGCGACTCCTTCAGCTAAAGCCGCCGCGATCCACGCGAAAGGCGGCGGCCCCCACCTCGATGGGGGCCGCCGCCTTTGTCGTACGCCTCGGCGAAGGAGCGCCGGGTCACCGGGGCAGCCGGGCCCCCGGCTTCTCCAGCGGGATCGCCGCGCCGTCCGAGCCGACGACCTTCCGGTCACCGAGCGGCTCGTCCAGCTTCACGCTCTGGTGGAACTCCTTGGCGATCATGATGCAGACCTTGTCCTGCCACGGCGTCTCGGTCACCGTGACCTTCACCTGGCCGCCGGACTCGACCGCCGTCGCCGCGTAGTCGCCGCACACCCCGCCGGTGAAGCTCACGATCAGCTCGTCGCCCTCGGCCGTGTATCCGTCGACCCGGACATCACGCCGGTCCTCGCCCGAGGTGGCGCTCGGTGCCGGTGAGGGCTTCGAGGCCGAGGCCGGCTCCAGATACGCCGGCTCCACCGCCGGATGCGTCAGCCGGTAGCCGTCCGCCGCGCCCCGCGCCTTCACGTCGAACAGCCAGGTCGGTACGAGCACCTGCCGACCGCCCGAGGTGTGCGGGGCGAGCCCGAGCACCGCGTCCTCGACCGTGACCGTCTCCCGCTTCCCGGCCGCGGGGTCCGTCGACGTGTCGCAGGGGCTCTCCAGCTTGTCCTTCAGCGGCACCGGGCTCGCGCACCCGCCGATGCCCATCCGGTGTTCCGTCCCCGGCGCCGCGTTCATCGCCGCCAGCGCCTCGTCGGCGCTCAGCAGCGGATACGTGGCACCCTTCACCGGCGCGCCGAGCTGCCCGTCGGCGCCCACGACCTCGCCCTGCGCGCTGACCGTGACGCCGGTCGTCCAGCCGTAGGAGGGCAGACCGCCGATGGCCGGATCGGCGTTCACGATCCGCTGGGAGCCCATCACCTGGCTCGCGTCCAGCTCGGCGTCCTCCTGCCCGACGGCCTTGAGGACCGGCGCCGCCGCCTTCTTCGCGGCCGCCTCGCTCACCGGGGCGGTGGCCGGGGCCGCCGGGTCCTTGGTGCACTTGGCGAGGGAGCCGGTGCAGTTGTCGGTGCCGGGCGCGTACCGGCTGAACGTCCAGGAACTCGGCGCCTCCCGGCGTACCCGCAGGACCGGGCCCGAGCCGTCGTTGCCGGAGCCGACCTTCCAGGCGTCCCCGTCGGCCGTCGGCGTCCCGGCGACCCCGAGCGCCTTCGCCAGCCGGGCGACCTCGTCCTTGCCGACCGTGCCCGTCGCCCAGTACACGGGCGCGGTGCCGGGGCCGTCGGGCAGGTCGCCCTCAGCCACGTACGTCACCCCGTAGGGGTTCGGCTCGCCGGGCGCGATGCCGGCCGTGTCACCGGGGGTGCCGTCGTCGGCCGCCTTGCCCGTGTAGTCGTCCAGCGAGAGCGCCGGGGGAGTGCCGTCCCCGGAGGGCGCCCCCGACCCGCCGCCCGAGCCACCGGTGGCCTGCGCGGTGAGATACGCCCCGCCCCCGCCCACCAGCAGCACGGCGGCGGCCACGGAGGCGACGAGCAGAGGGGAACGGCGGCGGGACGCGGGCGGGGCGGCATCGGGGGTGACATCGGCTCCGCCGACGTCCCCGGTGTCTTCACCGTCCCCGGCGCCCTCGGCCGCGGTGTCTTCGACGACGGTGTCCTCGACGGCGGCGCCCTCGGCCTCAGGCTTCTCGGCCGCCGCGTCCTCGACCTGGGGCTTCTCGGCCGCGGCCGCTTCCGCCTCGGGCCTCTCGGCCGTGGCCTCGTCGGCCGTCACGTCCTCGGCCCGGGTCGCTTCCGTGTCGGCCCCGGCCGGGTCCTCCGCCGAGCCCGGTGCCGTCTCCGACTCCGCCCGTTCCGGCTCGCGCGCGGCGGCGGTGTCGTCGTCGTTCTCGGGTCGCTCGGTGTTCACCGCATCGCTCCTTCGGCTGCCCTGCTGTCGTACCCCACATCCCCTTTACGGGGGACAGCGATGGGACGCGGCGGGGGAGCGCACGGTTCCCTTCCGAGCGCCACAGGGATTACCCCAGGGCGCCGCAGGGGTTAGTTTCCGTAGTCCGGCATCGCTTCCAGCAGCCTCGCCGACCTCGCCGGGACGGAGACGCCGTGGATGAGGGAGGGGGAGACCGGGCGCGAGGCGTCCTTCTCCGGCGCCGCCCAGTGCGGAGCCATCCGGGCGCAGTCGCCCCACAGCGGCGCCAGGCCGCCTTCGAGGTCGGCCGGAGCGGTCGCGGGGAGATCGAGGTTCGTCATGGCGGAACCGTAAGCACGCCGGAGCCCGCGAAGAAAGATCTACTATCGGGTAGTTTCGACTGCTTCAACGGTGCCGCTCCACCGGGTAGCGTGAACTGTCAATCCCCCTCCCCTCACAGGAGAGTCCACGCCGTGCGCATCGCAGTCACCGGCTCCATCGCAACCGACCACCTCATGACCTTCCCTGGCCGCTTCGCCGACCAGCTCGTCGCGGACCAGCTCCACACGGTCTCGCTCTCCTTCCTGGTCGACCAGTTGGACGTACGGCGCGGCGGAGTCGGGGCGAACATCGCCTACGGCATGGGGCAGCTCGGCACCAGGCCCGTGCTGGTCGGCGCCGCCGGCTCCGACTTCGACGACTACCGTGCGTGGCTGGACCGCCACGGTGTCGACACCGAGTCGGTCCGTATCTCGGAGACCCTGCACACCGCCCGCTTCGTGTGCACCACCGACGCCGACCACAACCAGATCGGCTCCTTCTACACCGGCGCCATGAGCGAGGCCCGGCTCATCGAGCTGAAGACCGTGGCCGACCGCGTCGGCGGTCTCGACCTGGTCCTGATCGGCGCCGACGACCCGGAGGCCATGCTCCGCCACACGGAGGAGTGCCGCTCCCGCACGATCCCGTTCGCCGCCGACTTCTCCCAGCAGATCGCCCGGATGGACGGCGAGGAGATCCGCATCCTGCTGGACGGCGCGACCTACCTCTTCTCCAACGAGTACGAGAAGGGCCTCATCGAGACCAAGACCGGCTGGAGCGATGAGGAGATCCTCGGCAAGGTCGGCCACCGCGTCACCACCCTCGGCTCCCGCGGCGTCCGCGTCGAGCGGGCCGGCGAGGAGCCGATCGAGGTCGGCTGCCCGCAGGAGGAGCGCAAGGCCGAGCCCACCGGTGTCGGCGACGCCTTCCGGGCCGGCTTCCTGTCCGGTCTGGTCTGGGGCGTCTCCCTGGAGCGCGCCGCCCAGATCGGCTGCATGCTCGCCACCCTCGTCATCGAGACGGTCGGCACCCAGGAGTACCAGTTGCGCCGCGCCCACTTCATGGACCGCTTCGCCACCGCCTACGGCGACGAGGCCGCCTCCGAGGTCCGCAAGCACCTCGGCTGAGACCCCGGAGCCCGTATCCTCGCGGGCTCAGGACACCCGGCGGACCACATACGCGACACCGTGGTCCGCCGGTTCCTCACCCACGTACTCCTGCCCGCGCATCTCGCACCACGCCGGGATGTCCAGCCGGGCCGCCTCGTCGTCGGAGAGCACCCGCACCGTGCCGCCCACCGGCACGTCCCCGATGACCTTCGCCAGCTCGATGACCGGGATCGGGCACCGCCGGCCCAGCGCGTCCACCACGAGCGAGTCCGCGCGCACCTCCGCGGCCGGCGCCGCCACCGGCGCCCCCAGCTTCTCCCGCACCCCGGCCACCACCCCCGGCAGCACGTCCAGGAACCGCTCCACGTCCGCCTCGGCCGTGCCGAACGGCAGGGACACCCGGACGTTCCCCTCGCTCAGCACCCCCATGGCCCGCAGCACATGGCTCGGCGTCAGCGTGTCACTGGTGCAGGACGACCCCGAGGACACCGAGAACCCCTCCCGGTCCAGTTCGTGCAGCAGCGCCTCCCCGTCGACGTACAGACAGGAGAACGTGACGATCCCCGGCAGCCGGCGCAGCGGATCGCCCACGACCTCGACGTCCGGGACCAGTTGGGGCACCCGGAGCCGGATCCGCTCCGTCAGTTCCCGCAGCCGTACCGCCTCCGCGGCGGCCTTGGCCCGCACCGCCCGCAGGGACGCCACGGCCGCCACGACCGCCGGCAGGTTCCCGAACTCCTCCGCCTCACGGGCCGCGAACCGCACGCCCTTGCGCACCACCAGCAGCCCGACCCCCGAAGGCCCGCCCCATTTGCGCGCACTGGCGGTCAGCGCCGACCAGCCGCCGTCCACCCGCCCCCACGGCAGCGACTGGGCCGCGTCCACCAGCAGCGGCACCCCCGCCGCCCGGCACGCCTCGGCGACGGCCGCGACCGGCTGTTCGGTGCCCACCTCGTGATTGGCCGACTGAAGACACGCCAGCGCGGTGTCGGGGCGCAGCGCCTCCGCGTACGCGCCGCTCTCGACGGCACCGCCGCGCAGCACCGGCAGCCGGGTCACCGTGCCGCCGTCGGCCTCGAACGCCTCGGCCGAACGGAGTACCGACGAATGCTCGACGGATGACACGATCAGGTGACGTCCGATCCGCCGTCGGCCCGTCAGCATCCCGGCCACGCCCGTCTGCACGGCCCGGGTCCCGGAGGACGTGAACGTCAGTTCGCCGGGACGGCAGCCGACCGCCTCCGACGCCGCCTCCCGGGCGGCGTCGAGCAGGATCCGCGCCCTGCGCCCCTCCCGGTACAGCTTCCCCGGATCGGCCCATCCCTCGTCCAGCGAGGCCGACAACGCCTGGTGGGCCACGGGATGGAGAGGGGCGGCGGACGCGGCGTCGAAGTAGGCCATACGGCAACGGTAGAACGTACGGCAGGCGTTCACGGCCGCGGGGAACCGTACGAGAGCGGCGACAACGCGCCCGGACCGGCCAAAGCGCCCGAACCTCCGAGCTACTGGGCGCTTTCGGGTGACCCGCCGCGCGTATGCCACCCTCCCCGCGAACCCCCGGAAGGCGTCGGCTAGGGTTTGGTCCGCATAAACATCCAAACCCCTGCCCGACGCAGGGCGGCGACCGACCAGCGAGAAGGCAGGCCGCAGCCAACCGCGCGGGCGAGACTCTCGGGAAGGCGCTACGTGAGTCCCAACGGCTCCGACCTCCCCCACAGCCGGAATGGCGTGGGCGGGACCCCCAAGCCGCGGCGCCCGATGCGTCGGAAGCTGCTACAGGCAATGACCGCGGGCCTGGTCCTGGCGACCGCCACCGGTTGCACATACAAGGACTTCCCCCGGCTTGGCATGCCCACCCCGGTCACAGAGGAGGCTCCGCGGATCCTCTCCCTGTGGCAGGGCTCCTGGGCGGCCGCGCTCGCCACCGGTGTGCTGGTGTGGGGCCTGATCCTGTGGAGCGCTTTCTTCCACCGGCGCAGCCGCACGAAGGTCGAAGTTCCTCCGCAGACCCGGTACAACATGCCCATCGAGGCGTTGTACACGGTGGTGCCGATCATCATCGTCTCGGTGCTGTTCTACTTCACGGCTCGTGACGAGTCGAAGCTGCTCAGCCTCGAGAAGAAGCCCGACGTCACGGTCAACGTGGTCGGCTTCCAGTGGAGCTGGTGCTTCAACTACATCGAGAACGTCGACGGTTCCAGCGGGGACGCGAAGACCGACGCGAACCTGGCCGCGATCCCGGACCGGTTCAAGAAGGACTTCCCCGCCGACGCGGGCGGCGTCTACTCCTGCGGTGTCCCCAACGAGCGGAACCCGCAGACGAACAACCCGGGTCCGACCCTCTGGCTCCCCGAGGGCAAGACCGTCCGCTTCGTCCTCACCTCGCGTGACGTCATCCACTCCTTCTGGGTGGTGCCGTTCCTCATGAAGCAGGACGTCATTCCGGGTCACACCAACGCCTTCCAGGTGGTCCCCAACGCAGAGGGCACCTACCTGGGCAAGTGCGCCGAGCTGTGCGGTGTGGACCACTCCCGGATGCTGTTCAACGTCAAGGTGGTCTCCCCCGAGCGCTACGAGCAGCACCTCAAGGAACTCGCCGAGAAGGGGCAGACCGGTTACGTTCCCGCGGGCATCGAGCAGACCGCCCATGAGAAGAACCGGGAGACGAACAACCTGTGAGCATCCTCAACGACCCCCAGGGTGCCGCGGCAGCCGAGGGCTCCTACGAGAACGAGCTGCCGGTCAGGCGTAAGCAGCCCGGCAATGTCGTGGTCAAGTGGCTCACCACCACCGACCACAAGACCATCGGTACGTTGTACCTGGTCACGTCGTTCGTGTTCTTCTGCATCGGTGGCGTGATGGCGCTCGTCATGCGCGCCGAGCTGGCCCGTCCGGGCCTCCAGATCATGTCGAACGAGCAGTTCAACCAGGCGTTCACGATGCACGGCACGATCATGCTGCTGATGTTCGCGACGCCGCTGTTCGCCGGCTTCGCGAACTGGATCATGCCGCTCCAGATCGGCGCGCCGGACGTCGCCTTCCCGCGGCTGAACATGTTCGCCTACTGGCTCTACCTGTTCGGCTCGCTCATCGCCGTCGCGGGCTTCCTCACCCCGAACGGCGCGGCCGACTTCGGCTGGTTCGCCTACTCCCCGCTGTCGGACGCGGTCCGCAGCCCGGGCATCGGCGCCGACATGTGGATCATGGGCCTGGCCTTCTCCGGCTTCGGCACCATCCTCGGCTCGGTCAACTTCATCACCACCATCATCTGCATGCGCGCGCCCGGCATGACGATGTTCCGCATGCCGATCTTCGTGTGGAACGTGCTGCTGACCGGTGTGCTGGTCCTGCTGGCCTTCCCGGTGCTGGCCGCCGCGCTGTTCGCCCTGGAGGCGGACCGCAAGTTCGGTGCCCATATCTTCGACGCCGCCAACGGCGGCGCGCTGCTGTGGCAACACCTCTTCTGGTTCTTCGGCCATCCAGAGGTGTACATCATCGCGCTGCCGTTCTTCGGCATCATCTCCGAGGTCATCCCGGTCTTCTCGCGCAAGCCGATGTTCGGTTACTTCGGCCTGATCGCGGCGACCATCGCGATCGCGGGTCTGTCCGTGACGGTGTGGGCCCACCACATGTACGTCACCGGCGGAGTACTCCTGCCGTTCTTCTCCTTCATGACGTTCCTCATCGCGGTCCCGACCGGTGTGAAGTTCTTCAACTGGATCGGCACGATGTGGAAGGGCTCACTGTCCTTCGAGACACCGATGCTCTGGGCGACGGGCTTCCTCGTCACCTTCACCTTCGGCGGCCTCACGGGCGTCATCCTGGCCTCGCCGCCGATGGACTTCCACGTCTCCGACTCGTACTTCGTGGTGGCGCACTTCCACTACGTCGTCTTCGGCACCGTCGTCTTCGCGATGTTCTCCGGCTTCCACTTCTGGTGGCCGAAGTGGACGGGCAAGATGCTCGACGAGCGGCTCGGCAAGATCACCTTCTGGACGCTGTTCGTCGGCTTCCACGGCACCTTCCTGGTCCAGCACTGGCTGGGCGCCGAGGGCATGCCGCGCCGGTACGCCGACTATCTGGCGGCCGACGGGTTCACCGCCCTGAACACCATCTCGACGATCAGCTCCTTCATCCTGGGCCTGTCGATCCTGCCGTTCCTCTACAACGTGTGGAAGACGGCGAAGTACGGCAAGCCCGTCGGTGTCGACGACCCGTGGGGTTACGGCCGCTCCCTGGAGTGGGCGACCTCCTGCCCGCCGCCCCGGCACAACTTCCTCACCCTGCCGCGGATCCGCAGTGAATCCCCGGCGTTCGACCTGCACCACCCCGAGATCGCGGCGCTGGAGCAGTTGGAGCACGCCGGCCACGGTGCGGGCGCCATCTCGGGCAGCAAGGAGGCCGGCAAGTGAAGATCCAGGGCAAGATGTTCGTCTGGCTGAGCGTCTTCGTCCTCGCCATGGCGGTCGTCTATGGCGTGTGGTCGAAGGAGCCGGCCGGTACCACGGCCCTCTTCCTGGCCTTCGGCCTGTGCATCATGGTCGGCTTCTACCTGGGCTTCACCGCCCGGCGGGTCGACACCGGTGCCCAGGACAACAAGGAGGCCGACGTCGCGGACGACGCCGGCGAGCTGGGCTTCTTCAGCCCGCACAGTTGGCAGCCGCTGTCGCTCGCCATCGGCGGCGCCCTGGCCTTCCTGGGTGTCGCGGTCGGCTGGTGGCTGCTGTACTTCTCCGCCCCGCTGGTCCTCATCGGCATCTTCGGCTGGGTCTTCGAGTACTACCGCGGTGAGAACCGCACCCAGTAGGACGTACGCCGCGAGCGGCGCGCAGTAGCACGCGCCGAGCGCACGGGAGCCCGGACACTCCGTCACGGAGGGTCCGGGCTCCGTCTTTTGCCGCAATGCGTGTCCTCCATCCGTGGCGTCCAGCGCGCCGCTGTTGACGCGGCTCCCTAGCGTGAAGTCATGAGCCACTCACCCCGCCCCCGCACCGTCGTCGGCTGCACGCTGCTGGTGACCGCCCTGGTCGCGGGCGCCAACGCCTGCGGCTCGAGCGACAACCCCCTGGCCGCCCGCCCCTACGACGCGAGCAGCATGGTCTCCTTCAACACCCCCGAGGACGAGGGCAAGAAGGCCGACCCCGACAAGCCGCTGGAGATCACCACCGCGGACTCCGACGACCGCATCACGGACGTCACCGCCGTGGACGCCACCGGCCGCTACGTGGCCGGCGAACTCGCTGCCGACGGCAGCCGCTGGCACAGCACCGAGCCGCTGGCCGCCGACGCCCACTACACGGTCCGGGTCAGCACCGAGGACGACAACGGCGCCCCCGGCCGCCGGGTCGTCACGTTCGACACCGGCAAGCCCAGCGGGAAGAAGCGCCTGACCGTCGAGTTCGGCCCGGAGGCGGGCGACTACGGCGTCGGACAGCCCGTCACCGCCACCCTGAGCGAGCCCGTCAAGGACCCCGCCCAGCGGGCCGTCGTGGAGCGCGGCCTCAAGGTCGACTCCACCCCGTCCGTGCAGGGCGCCTGGTACTGGGTGGACGACAAGGAACTCCACTACCGGCCCAAGGAGTACTGGCCCGCCCACGCCACCGTCCGCGCGCGCAGCAACCTGGACGGCATCAAGATCGGCGACCGGCTGTGGGGCAGCAAGAGCAAGGAACTGAAGCTGGCCATCGGCGACCGGGTCGTCGCCGTCACGGACGCCTCCAGCCACCAGATGACGGTCTACCGGGGCGACGAGGTCGTCAACACGATCCCGGTCACCACCGGCAAGCCCGGCTTCGAGACCCGCAACGGCGTCAAGGTGGTCCTGGGCAAGGAGTACCTCGTACGGATGCGCGGTACCTCGATCGGTATCGCCGAGGGCTCCTCCGAGTCGTACGACCTCGACGTGTACTACGCCACCCGGGTGACCTGGAGCGGCGAGTACGTCCACGCCGCCCCCTGGAGCGTGGGCTCCCAGGGCTACGAGAACGTCAGCCACGGCTGCACCGGGATGAGCACGTCCAACGCGGCCTGGTTCTACGAGAACGTGCGCCGCGGCGACGTGGTCAAGGTGGTCAACAGCTACGGCGACACCATGGAGACCTTCGGCAACGGCTTCGGCGACTGGAACGTCGACTGGAAGAAGTGGACGACGGGCAGCGCCTTGACGGGCGGTGGGAAGACGGCGGGACAGCACGACACGTCGACCCTGCGGCCCGCGGCGGTCTGAGCCGCCCCGCGGGCGCCCGGGCCCGGATCACGCACCGGACGGCCCGGGGAGCCCGCACCCGCCTCTCAGGCGCTCTGGAGCCTCTTCTGCCGCAGCAGGGCGGCCAGCGCGTCGGCGAACTCCACCGGGTCCACCGGCAGCGTCACCGCGGCGTCCGCACGGCTCCAGGTGGCCAGCCAGGCGTCCTGCGGCCGCCCCATGAGCAGCAGCACGGGCGGGCACTGGAACACCTCGTCCTTGAGCTGCCGGCACAGACCCATGCCGCCCATGGGCACGGCCTCGCCGTCCAGGACGACGACGTCGACGCCGCCCCGGTCCAGCTCGCGCACGACCGCCGCGGGCGTGGCGCACTCCAGGAACTCGACCACGGGCACATCGGGGGCCGGCCGCCGGCCGGTGGCGAGGCGCACCTGCTCGCGGGTGTTGGAGTCGTCGCTGTAGACCAGCACCGTGGCGGTCGCCTGCATGCTTCCTCCGTGACATCGGCGTCGTACGGACAGAACCGTTGCGGCGGATGCTACTCCCTTGAACACCCCGTCAACACCGGTTGGAACACGACTTCGATGGGCCATCCGGGCAGTACACGACGTGCGAACACTCCGAACGGCACCCCCCGGAGTGAGGGCGGGATAAGCGACCGACATAATGTCGGTCGTGGCGACAGCAACGACAG
>NZ_JAANNX010000139.1:0-3717 GCF_013363615.1 Streptomyces sp. CAI-85
CCGAGCAGGAACTCCATCCGCCGGTACATCGCCGACTGGAAGCCGGAGCCCTCGCCGAGGGCGCCGCGGTAGGAGTTGAACTGGGCCGGGGTGAGCTGGCCGAGCGGCCGCCAGGAGGAGTTCAGGGCCTCCAGTTCCCGGACGGAACGCTTCAGCGCGTCGATCGCGACGGGCACGTCGTCCGCGCGCAGGGCACGGGCCGCGGTCTCCCACTCGTGCACGACGACGGTGAACCACAGCTCCATGACCTGGGTCGTCACCAGGAAGACCATCTCTCCGGGATCGTCGGAGAGGGTGTGCTGCAAATGGGTGAGAACGTCGGCCTTGACGTAGTCCTCGTACGGCGTGGTGCCGGCGAAGTCGAGATGCGGGGTCTCGGGCTCCGAAGCCTCGTGGGGCTGAGCCTGCTGGGACATCGCTGTCTCCTGATTGTGCTCCGGGTAGCGGTCCGCCCCTGCCGTTACCGACACGGGGGCCCCGGTCCCCACCCACATCTTGCGCATCGCACCCGCGTTCGTGCAAGGCCCGCCCCGATCACACCGGATCCCGGGCGGGCCTTTCCGCACGTGGGACAGCTATCCGAGGGTCTGCGCCGCGGTCGGCGAGGAGTCCTTCAGGAACTGCGAGCAGCGCTCGTACTCGCCCTGCTCACCGATCGACTGCGCGGCACGCGCGAGGGCGTGCAGGGCGCGCAGGAAGCCGCGGTTCGGCTCGTGCTCCCACGGCACCGGGCCGTGGCCCTTCCAGCCGCCCCGGCGCAGGGCGTCCAGGCCGCGGTGGTACCCCGTACGGGCGTACGCGTACGACTCCACCACGCTGCCCCGCTCGAACGCGTCGTCGGCGAGCTGCGCCCAGGCCAGCGAGGACGTCGGGTACTTCGCGGCGACGTCGGCGGGCGCCGTGCCGTTCGCGAGCAGCTCGCGCGGCTCCGGGTCGTCGGGGAGGTGGGTCGGGGGCGGACCCCCGAGGAGGTTCTCGTGAATGGACATGGCTCCAGTCTCCTCCACGCGCGCGTGCGACGGGCCTCCGCTCTCCCCCACCCTCACGCGCGCGTGAGGGTGGGCCTCCACCCGGCCCCCTGAAAAACACCCCCTGGAAAGCGCCCCGGAACCCGCCTACCCGTCGATCCGCTTCCCCACCGGCCGCCCCTCCAGCGGAGGAGCCATGACACTCCCGTGGGTACGGCACTCCGGGCGGGTGCAGTCGGGGGCCGGCCGGCGGACCGTCGCGAAGGCGAGGGCCGAGCCCAGCACGAGCACCCCCGCACACCACCCCATGGCCTGCCGGAACGCCGTGTCGAAGGCGTCCGGCGAGCGGTACGCCTCCGGGCCCATCCCGGTCAGCACGGGCAGCGCGGCGACGGCGACCAGACCGGCCGCGCGGGCCGCCGCGTTGTTGATCCCGCTGGCCAGACCGGCGCGCGAGACGTCCACCGAGGCCAGCACGGTCGCGGTCAGCGGGGCGACCAGGGTCACCATGCCCACGCCGAGGACCAGCACGGCGGGCAGCACATCGGCCACATAGGACGCGTCCGGACCGACGCGCAGCATCAGCAGCATGCCCGCCGCGCACAGCAGCGGCCCGACGGTGAGCGGGATGCGCGGCCCGATCCGCTCCCCGAGCTGACCGGAGCGCGCGGAGAGCAGCAGCATCAGCAG
Organism: Streptomyces sp. CAI-85; assembly: GCF_013363615.1. NCBI lineage: Bacteria > Bacillati > Actinomycetota > Actinomycetes > Kitasatosporales > Streptomycetaceae > Streptomyces > Streptomyces sp. CAI-85. The sequence continues at coordinate 1,659 of NZ_JAANNX010000139.1, forward strand.
GGTGGCCGGCAGCAGCGCCGTACCGGCCGCCAGCGCCGACCAGCCGGAGACGACCTGGAGCTGGACCACGGCGAGGAAGAAGAACCCGCCGAACGCGGCGTAGACGCACAGCGTGACCAGGTTGACGGCGGTGAACTGGCGGGACGCGAAGATGTCGGGCGGCATCATCGGATCCGAGCGCCGCCGCTCCACGACGACGAAGGCGACCCCGGCGGCCACCCCGCCCACCGCCGCGACGACGACGGCCGGGGAGAACTCGTCGGCCTCGATCAGCGCGTACGTCACCAGGGCGAGGGCCGCCGCCCCCAGGACCGCCCCGAGGACGTCGAACCGGCCGTGCGCGCGGCTGTCGCGGGACTCCGGTACGTGCCGCAGCGCGACCGGTACGCACACCAGCGCCAGCGGCACGTTCAGCAGGAACACCCAGCGCCAGCCGGGGCCGTCCACCAGCCAGCCGCCCACGAACGGGCCGACGGCCGCCCCGATGCCCCCGAAGCCCGACCACAGGCCCACCGCCCGGCCCCGGTCGTCGGGATGGAAGGACGCCTGGATCAGCGCCAGCGAGCCGGGCGTGAGGAGCGCGCCCCCGACGCCCTGGAGGGCCCGCGCGGCGACCAGTACCGCGGCGTTCGGCGCGAGTCCGCACAGCAGCGAGGCGACGGCGAACCACACCACCCCGACGACGAAGACCTTACGGCGCCCGTAGCGGTCGCCGAGCGAGCCGCCGAGCAGGATCAGCCCGGCCAGCGTGACCATGTACGCGTTGACGGTCCACTGGAGGTCCGCCAGATCGGCGTCCAGATCGGCGCCGATGCGCGGGAGCGCCACGTTGACGACGGTGGAGTCCAGCAGGGCCATGCTGGAGCCGAGCACCGTGGTGAACAGGATCCACCGGCCCTGGGGCGACGCCGTCCGGACATCGGGCATGGTTCCAGGTATACCCACCCGGGCGGACATACGGCGAGCCCGGCGCCGTGAACGGCCGCCGGGCCCACCGTGTCGATCGTCCACCGCCGAAGCGGTCGAGTTACTTGATCTTCGTGCCCGCCGAGCGCAGGTTCTGCGCGGCCTCGACGACGCGCGCGGCCATGCTCGCCTCGGCCAGCTTGCCCCAGGTGCGCGGGTCGTAGGTCTTCTTGTCGCCGACCTCGCCGTCGACCTTCAGGACGCCGTCGTAGTTGCGGAACATGTGGTCGGCCACGGGACGCGTGAAGGCGTACTGGGTGTCCGTGTCGATGTTCATCTTCACGACGCCGTTCTCCAGCGCGGTGCGGATCTCGTCCTCCGTGGAGCCGGAGCCGCCGTGGAAGACGAAGTCGAAGGGCTGCGAGCCGGCCGGCTTGCCGTACTTCGCGGCCACGCCCTCGTTCAGCTCCTTGAGCAGCTCGGGGCGGAGCACGACGTTGCCCGGCTTGTAGACGCCGTGGACGTTGCCGAAGGACGCGGCGAGCAGGTAGCGGCCCTTGTCGCCCAGGCCGAGCGCCTCGACCGTACGGATCGCGTCGTCGACGGTGGTGTAGAGGGAGTCATTGATCTCGTGCGAGACGCCGTCCTCCTCGCCACCGGTCGGGGTGATCTCGACCTCCAGGATGATCTTCGCGGCGACGGCGCGCGCGAGGAGCTCCTGCGCGATCTCCAGGTTGTCGGCGAGGGTCTCGGCGGAGCCGTCCCACATGTGCGACTGGAAGAGCGGGTTGCGGCCGGCCTTCACGCGCTCCTCGGAGACCGCGAGCAGCGGACGTACGTACCCGTCGAGCTTGTCCTTCGGGCAGTGGTCCGTGTGCAGGGCGACGGTGACCGGGTACTTCTCGGCGACGATGTGCGCGTACTCGGCCAGGGCGACGGCGCCCGTCACCATGTCCTTGCTGTACTGACCGCCCAGGAACTCGGCACCGCCGGTGGAGATCTGGATGATGCCGTCGCTCTCCGCCTCGGCAAAGCCGCGCAGCGCCGCGTTCAGGGTCTGGCTCGAGGTGACGTTGATGGCCGGGTAGGCGAACTTGCCTGCCTTCGCCCGGTCGAGCATCTCGTTGTAGACCTCGGGGGTTGCGATGGGCAT
>NZ_JAANNX010000011.1:0-179825 GCF_013363615.1 Streptomyces sp. CAI-85
CCTTCCCGCCCGGGCAGCGCGCCAAGGGCGTGGCCACCTGGTCCGGATTCGCCGCTGCCGGAGCCATCATCGGCATGCTCGCGGCAGGGGCCCTGCTGGAGTGGTTCTCATGGCGGTCGATCTTCATCAGCAGCGCCGCGGTCGCCCTCGTGGCCGCCGTCGCCGCCCTCCTCCTGTCGCCGAACACCAAGGACGAGCACCCCTCCCCGCCCGACGTGTCCGGGGCCGTCTCCACCGCGGTCGGGATCGGCACCCTTGTCTTCGCCATCATCGAAGGCAACGAGCGGGGCTGGACGGAACCCGCCGTGATCGCCGCCCTCGTGGTCACGGTGCTGGCCTTCACCGCGTACGCCTGGCTCGGCATGCGGCGTGAGCACCCCCTGCTCGATCCCGCCCTGTTCGGCATCCGCGGCTTCCGGGCGGGCGCGATCACCGTCCTCGTCCAGTTCATGGCCGTCTTCGGGTTCTTCTTCGTCGGCCTTCAGTACCTGCAACTCATCCTCGGCTACAGCCCGCTCAAGGCCGCCGCCGCCCTCGTACCCGTCGCCGTGGTCGTCCTGCCCACCTCCCAGGCCACCCCTCATCTGGTGCGACGCGTCGGGATGAAGGCCACCATGACCGTCGGGCTGCTCCTGCTGAGCGCCGGCCTGTTCGTCATCTCCCGGCTCGAAGTCGGCTCCGGTTACCTGCCGTTCCTGGGCGGGCTCGTCCTGGCGGGCTTCGGCATCGGCCTGTCCGGAGCCGTGGGCACCTCCGCCATCACCGGCTCGCTCGGCCGCGGCCAGCAGGGGGTCGCCTCCGCGATGAACGACACCACACGCGAGGTCGGCTCGGCCGTCGGCATCGCCCTCATGGGATCGATCTACGGCAGCCACTACCGCTCCAGCCTGCCCGACTCCCTCGACCAGCTCCCCGCCGAAGCCTCCGAGGCCGCACGCGACTCCGCCGCAGCGGGCCTGCACGTCGCCGATCAGCTCGGCGCCCGGGGCGCGGCCCTGGCGGACGGCGTCAAGTCCGCCTTCATGGACGGCCTGTCCGCCTCGCTCATCGCGGTGAGCGTCATCGTTCTCGCCGCCGCGATCGGCTGCCTGTTCCGCGCACCGCGGACCCCGCCGGCATCCGACTGAGAACCGCTCCTCCGGAGGACCTGGACAGTTGGTCACAGGTCCTGGGAGAGCTCGCGGCCGGGCGGGACGCTGTCTGGATGGATGACGGGCGCAACCCCGAGATCCGGTTCGAGTGGTCCGGTCAGGACGGGGTTGCCGTGAACGGCTGCATCGTGTTCGTGCCGCTTGGCCCCAGGAGGTTGTGGAAACCTCCCCCGGCGCCTACGAGTGGCGACGCTGAGCCGTTGAGAGGACCTCGTGCAGCCGGGGCCGGGACCGGCCGGGACAGCCCACGGCTTCGGCCGAGCCACTCCGCACCTCCAGATCCTCGCTTCTGAAGGCATTTCGTTGGGAGAGCGGACTCGCGCATCAGGCGCACAGCCCCCTGATCCGAGTGGCTTCGCAGGCACTCCGACCAGGGGGCTGCTTCAGGGCACGGCGGTCCGGCAGTGACCGGTGTCCTCAGAGCGTCAGTTCGGCAGCTCGATCGGGAGGCCGGTGACGCCCACGGCGTCCCAGGAGTTGCCGACGGCGGTGTACTCGGCGCTGTCCTCTCCGTACAGGTCCGCCGCGGCCTTGAGGGTCGCCACGCGGGCGAGCTTGTAGTTGGTGACGGCGGTCATGTACGTCGTCAGCGCCCGGTACCAGATCGCCTGCGCCTTGTCGCGGCCGATGCCGGTGACGGCGGAACCGTCGCAGGGGGGCGAGTCGTGGACGGTACCGTTGATCGTCTTCTCGCCCGAGCCCTCCGCGAGCAGGTAGTAGAAGTGGTTGCCGATACCGCTGGAGTAGTGGACGTCGACCACCTTCGCCAGCGGGCTCCAGCAGCCGAGGGAGTCGCCGTCGGAGGCCGGGTCGTCCATGCGACGGAAGCCGGTGTGCTTCTGGAGGTCGAACTGCTCGCCTATGAGGTAGTCGCCGCGATCGGTGGCGTTGTCGGCGTAGAACTCGACCATCGTGCCGAAGATGTCGGAGGTGGCCTCGTTGAGCCCGCCGGCCTCGCCGAAGTACGCGAGCCGCGCGGTGTTCTCCGTGACACCGTGGGACATCTCGTGGCCGGCGACGTCCAGTGAGGTCAGAGGACCGAACTCGACGCCGTCGCCGTCGCCGTAGGTCATCTTCTCGCCGTCCCAGAACGCGTTGACGTACTCGTGCTGGTAGTGGACACGGTTGTACGAGCCCACCGGGATGTCCCAGATGCCCTGACGCTTGTGCACGTCGTTGTAGTAGTCCCACGTGACGTCGGTGCCGTACTGGGCGTCAGCCGCCGCCGAGTCACGGGCGTCGGTCGTTCCGTCACCGAAGACCGCCGTGTCGCTGGTGACCGGCACGCCGTTCCAGCAGTAGCCCTCGGTGGAACAGAGCGGTCCGTCGCTGAGGTTGAGCATGTCGGTCGTGAAGGACCATCCGTGGGCGGGGTCCTGCATGACATAGCCCCCGGCCACCGGAACCACACCGAGTTCCACATCGCCGCCGTAGAGCGTCCTGCCCGTGGCGGGAACGCCCTGGAGGGAGCCGCCCGACGCCTCCTGACGGGCCTTCACCTCGTCGAACGCCTTGCGGTCCTGGGATTCGGTGGCATCGCCGGACGCGGCGGGGGCCTTGGAGACGTCCGTGGCACGGAGACTCCGGATCTGCTGGACGTCGCGGATGACCTTGCCGCCGGCCGCGTCGACGTAGGTCGCCAGGCGGCTCGGCGTCCCGTCGCGCTGTGTGCCCGTGGTGGTCACCTCCCACGCGAGGCGCGGCGTGCCGCCGGTCGCGTCGACGACCAGGCGCGGCTCACCGTCGGCCTGGACACCGGAGATGCCACGCAGGCCGTCCCGGGGGGCGAGTGCCTCGGCGACGGCGCGGTCGGCGGCGACGCTCGCACGGCTCGCCAGATCCAGCGGCGCGCCGAGGGTCTGCGATATGCCCTTCCACGCACCGTCGCGCTTGAGGTGGACGACGAGGTCACCCCCGAGGACCGGTATGCCCTTGTAGGTCCGGTCGAGCCGTGTGTGCGTCGTGCCGTCCGGGTCGACGAGCGTGGAGACGGCGCTGAAGCTCATACCCTTGGAGATGCGCGCGTCACGCGGGTGCTTGCCGAGTGCCTGGATCGCGGCGGCGGCGAGTTTGTCGGCGTCCTTGCCTGCCGCCAAGCCCACCACGGACACCGTCTGCTGAGCCGCACCGCTCGGACTCGGCAGCAGCGTGACGGCGCTGATTCCGGAACACAGTGCGAGCGAGATGCTGAGTCTGCGCATGGCGCGACTTCTATGCCTGTACATGTCAATCCTCGCGTACTCGAGTCGGACGGAACGCGCTCAGTCGGCAGGAGCCCACCGCCCGCGATGCGGACCGTGGCCCATCGGCCGGGGACTGCGACACCTCGCCCGCAGAGGTGAAACCCGCGGAACATCCGGCCGAGGACGATCAATCATTGATTGATCTCTCAGAACTGATCGCCTGATCAATCTAGCCAGCGCGCGGCGCCCGGGTCAATGCCGGCTGATGATTTCATCAATTGTGCGGCCGCCCCGGGAGCAGCACCTGAGTCCCGGGGCAGGGTCCGGGGCACGCCGGGCGGGCCCGGGCGGGAGCCCGACTACCATCACAGGTGACCGCACCGTCAGAAGGAGTGCCGCGGGCACTGAAGGCAGGCCGCATGATCCCCGAGGCAGACACCGCGCAGTCCGGCAGGGCGCCCGGAGGACGGACGGGCCGTCAGAGGGCACGCACGCGTGCCGCGCTCGTGTCCGCCGCACAGACCCTCCTGGCCCAGCGGCGCATCAACGTCACCATCCGGGAGATCACGGAAACCGCCGACGTCGGCTTCGGCTCCTTCTTCAACCACTTCACCTCGAAGGAAGAGCTTTTCGACGAAGCGATCCGCGTGACCCTCGCGCGTCACAGCGAGGTCCTGGACAGCCTGACGCGGGGGATCGACGATCCGGCACGTGTGCTCGCCCTGGGCATCCGCACCACCGGGCGGCTCCAGCGCGAGCAGCCCGAGATGGCCCGCGTCTTCCTTCACCAGGGCACCAGACTGCTTCTCGACGACACAGGTCTGACCTCCCGGGCCCGGGCCAATCTCGCGGCCGGCGTGAAGTCGGGGCGGTTCGTCGCCCCTCCGGACGTCGAGTTCGCCCTGATGGCCATCCTGGGAGCCCTGTTGGGTGTCGTGCAGTTCCTCGACGCGCACCCGGAGGCCGATGCCGGCGCATCGGCCGATCAGCTTGCAGAAGGCGTGCTCGCCTCACTCGGCGTGGAGCCGAGCGAGGCGCGCCGCATCGCCCGCGAACCTCTGCCTCCCGCCTTCGAGAGCTGAGGAGCACACGGCCTGCCCGGTATGCGAACCTCTACGGGAGCGAGACGAGGAGCGAGGAATGGCCGCGACGGCGGAGCCGCAACGTCGGCATGCGCGGGCGAACCGGCGGCGCATCCTGGACGCGGCCCGCGAGACCTTGAGCGCGGATCCCGATACGACCGTCGAAGACATCGCCCGCGCGGCAGGAGTCGCCCGCCGTACCCTCCAGGGACACATGGCAGGGATCGGCGTCCGCGGCCGCCACCACGGTCCTGATGGCCGCCGGGAAGAACCGCTCGGAGGCCGACGCCCCTGGTCCGACTCCTGCGCACCGAAGAGTAGGTTCCCGCCCGGCCACCCTGCTCCAGGTGTTCCGGCCGCGCACCGGCCGCCTGCCACGACAGCCCACGGCCCGTATACGACAGTGATCTACGCTGGTGCCATGTCAGAGCACGGATCGTCCCGCGCCGGGACCCGCTTCGAACGCCGCCGCGCCCAGACCCGGCGCTCCCTGATCGCCGCCGCTCGCGTCATCCTGGCCGAGGAGAACGCGCTGCCGGAGACGAGCATCCAGAAGATCGCGGAACAGGCGGACGTCGGCTTCGGCTCGTTCTTCAACCACTTCGACAGCAAGGCCGCACTGTTCGACGCGGCCGTGGCGGACGCGCTGGAGGAGTACGGGCAACTGCTGGACGATGTCACGGCCGAACTCGACGACCCAGCCGAAGTGATCGCCGCCAACGTCCGTCTGACGATCGGCATGGTGGAGACCCACCCGGAGCTGGCCAAGATCCTGCGCCACCGCGGCATGGCGCAGATGCACTCCGAGAGCGGTCTCGCACCCCGGGCCCTGCGTGACATCGAGATCGGCGTGGCGAGCGGCCGCTTCGCGGTGGACAGCCCTGACATCACGCTCTCAGCGGTGGGCGGCGCGCTGCTGGGACTGCTCGAACTCGAATCCCGCCACCCGGAGGTCGCGGGCCCCGAGACCAGCGAGCGGACCGCCGCCCTCGTCCTGCGTATGCTCGGCCTGTCTCCCGAGGACGCCGACGACGTCGCCCGGCGCCCGCTGCCCCAGGCGCCGGCGGCGCGCGCCTGAGGGGCATGCGGGCGCCCTGTCAGCTCTCCAGGCGCCTGACGAGAAGGGGGAACTGCTCTCGCGCGTTGTCCCGCTCCACCTTCAGCCGCTGGCTGGAGGTGAAGGTCTCGCCGAGCTGGGGGGCGGGATCCCCGGCGCCCGGGAACAGCTCCGCGGTGAACGGCCAGTCCGTGGCGAACAGGATGTGACCGACGCCGGTCAACTCCTTGACCGACTTCATCGACTGCGGGGCGGGGGACAAGGCGGTGTCGACGAACAGCCGCTTGTACAGCACGTTGGTGTCGTCGAGCCTGTCGGCGCCCAGCAGTTGCGCCAGTCCCACGGTCTTGGAGTAGAGCAGGCTGGTGCGGTAGGAGATGTACGGCAGCGTGCCGCCGGCGTGTGCGCCGAGCCAGCGGATCCCCGTGTAGCGCGTGTAGACCTTCTTGTAGAGCATGTTGACCAGCGCACGGGTGGTGTCGAAGGTGAACTCGTAGAGGAACGGCGGCAGGCCCAGGTCCGGATAGTGCTGCGGGGTGACCGGATGGATGAAGACCATCGCGCCCAGGTCGTCCAGCGCTTCCATCAACGGGTCGAGACGGGGGTCGCCCAGATAGACCCCGGCGTAACTGCTGAAGATGCCGATGCCGTCCAGCTTCAGTTCGTCGATCGCCCGCCTGGCCTCGGTGATGGCGTTCTCGATGTCATCCGACGTGGTCAGGTCGCCCAGGGGAAGCATTGCGAAGCCGCCGAAGCGTCGTGCCAGCTCGGCGTCCCGGGTGTGGACCAGGGTCTCGCTGATGTAGTCGTTCAGTTTCTGGGCCATCTCCATCCGCGCTTCGGGCGTCGGCAGATACTCGACACCCGGTTCGGAGACGGAGACGACCTGGGTCTGGATGCCGTAGCGGTTCATGAAGTCCACCGCCAGCTCCGGAGTCCAGGCGGGGACCGGCACCCCACCGATGTCGGTGATGTCGTGGTCGGCCAGCGACTCGCGGTAGAAGTCCGGGATGATGTGGCAGTGCACGTCGATGCGGTAGTTGCCCGCAGGCCGTGACGCCGGTGCCGCGGCCGCCGCCCTGGTGGCGGCCAGCGCGGCTGTGCCACCGATCGCTGCGGCACCGGCCGCACCGGCGGCCTTGAGTACACCTCGCCGGCCGAGCCGGTGAGAAGGGGAACGATCACTTTGGACCACGACAGCTCCTAGTCACAGGGGTTGTTGGAGTCGCACGTCGCCCTCGGACCGGACTCGGGCGAGGCGAAGCGTGCGGAACGCAGGATCACAGGACGTCTCGGCAGGACCCGGTCGAGACGGATCTCCTGTCGGCGCTGACGCGATCATCTGATCCACAGATCAGATTCGTCAATCTCAATCGGTTTTGATTTTTTCATCAGCTTGAGTAGCGTGTCGCGCATGGCTGAAGCAGCGGACGAACCCTGCACGAACCGAACCTCGCACCACGGTCGATCCGACCGCCTCTCCCGGCAGCGGGCGCGTACGCGCACCGCCCTGCTGGAGGCGGCACAGCGTCTGCTCGCCGAGCGGCACCGCGCGAACATGAGCATTCGAGAGATCACCGAAGCCGCGAACATCGGGCTGGGCACGTTCTACGGTCATTTCGCCAACAAGACGGATCTGCTCGAAGCGGCCGTGTCCATGACCCTCGAACAGCACAGCGTGCGACTGGAGTCAGCGGTTGCGCACATGGACGATTCCGCCGAAGTGTTCGCCGTGGGGGTGCGGCTGACGGGCCGTCTGCAACGCAACCATCCCCAGGTCGCGCGCATTCTGCTCCGTGTCGGCCTCCCCCGCCTGGTGTCTTCCGTCGGACTGGCGCCGCGGACCCGTGAACTCCTCCGTGCGAGCGAGGCCGCCGGCCGCCTGCGCGTCGGAGACCTCGACGTGGCACTGGCGAGTGCCGGAGGCTCCCTTCTGGGTCTGATGCAACTACTCGACGCCGAGCCGCACATGGACGCCGAGAAGGCCGGCGACCACCTCGCGGCCAATCTGCTGCGCATGTTCGGCCTGCCGCACGACGAGGCATGGGACGTGGCCACTCGTCCGCTGCCCGCACTCGGTTGAGCCTTTACTCACACACTGATGTGCGACTACGCCCATCGGGCCCTCTGAGTCGAAAGGGGTGGCGACGTGTCCACAGCCGCCACATACGAACGCCCGGAAGATCCCGCCCGCCCTCATCTCACCGGTGCGACCGCCGCCCGGTGCCAGGCGTCGGCCGCGCACGGAGACGTCCGGTGAGCCTCGGCGGTCCGGAGGGTCCGACCTCTTCGTATGCGAGCGGCGTCCATTGGGCCGGTGATGGCGGACCGGTCTACTCCGACGCCTCCGCCTGGCACACGGCACCGGCCCACAGCGAGATGGGGCGGGCTCTGGGCGGCCGCTACGAGCTGGGCCACCTGCTCGGCCGTGGCGGCATGGCCGATGTCCACCTGGCTCACGACGCGCGCCTCGACCGCTCCGTCGCCGTGAAGACACTGCGCTCCGACCTGGCCCAGGACCCTGAGTTCCAGGCACGGTTCCGTCGCGAGGCGCAGTCCGCCGCGTCACTGAACCATCCGGCCATCGCCGCGGTCTACGACACCGGCGAGGACGTGCCGTACGACGGGCTGGTCGGCGGAACGGCGCCGCACGGGGGCCTTTCCCTGCCGTACATCGTGATGGAGTACATCGACGGGTTCACCCTGTCCGAACTCCTGCGCTCCGGACGGACATTGAGTCCCCAGCATGTCCTGGAGACCGCCCTCGACGTACTCCGGGCGCTGGAGCACGCGCACCGCAGCGGCATCGTGCACCGGGACATCAAACCCGCCAACGTCATGCTGACCCATGCCGGTCAGGTCAAGGTCATGGACTTCGGGATCGCCCGCGACGTCCGCGACGTCGGCCTGACGCAGACGTCGGTCGTCGTCGGAACCGCACAGTACCTCTCCCCGGAACAGGCCATGGGGCTGGAGGCCGACGCCCGTTCCGACCTGTACTCCCTCGGCTGCCTGCTGTACGAACTGCTCACGTTCCGGCCTCCGTTCACCGGCGACTCCCCGATGGCGGTGATGTACCAGCATGTGCAGGAGGCGCCCCGGCCACCGAGCCACCACAACCCGGCGGTCACCCCCGAGACGGACGCTCTCGTCCTGCGGGCCCTGGCCAAGCAACCCGAGTTGCGGCCCCAGTCCGCCGACGAGATGCGTGCCGAGGTCGAGTTCTGCCTGGGAGGAGGCCCGTCCCCCGTCACCGCCGCGTTCCCTTCGGTGACGGACGAGGACGGTGAAGGGCGAGGGTTCGCGGACGACATGGATCTCGCCGACGACATGGATGAGGAGCCGACGAACGGAAGCGACAAGAAGGCCGCGGTTCTGCTCGGCACGGCGGCCCTCCTCGTGGTCGCCGGCGCGCTGCTGATCGGCTGGCTGATGTTCGGGGGCCACCGCGGAGCCGACACCGCGACGGTGCCGGATCTCGTCAGTGAGACGCTCGACGACGCGCGCATCGCGGCGGACAACGTCGGCCTGACCGTCACCGTCGACAAGAGCGCGCCCTGCGAGGACCAGCCCAAGGACCACATTTGCAGCCAGACCCCGGAGAGCGGAGAGGTCGACAAGGGGACGGCGATCCATGTCGTGGTCTCCACCGGCTCCCCGAAGATCGAGGTCCCGGACATCACGGACAAGGACGAGGACGACGCGTCCCGAATCCTGGAGGACAAGGGCTTCAAGGTGAAGACCAGACACGTCGAATCCGAGGAGGACGCCGGAACGGTGCTGGAACAGGATCCGGCAGGCGGCCGAAAAGCCGAGAAGGGCACCGAGATCACCCTCACCGTGGCCAAGGCGTCCGACAGGTCCACCGTGCCGGACCTCACCGGCAAGACCGTCACCGAGGCCGAGCGGTTGCTCACCGAACACGACCTCACCCTGGGCGGCACGACCGAGGTCGAGGCGGACGAGGGAACGGAAGCCGGAACGGTCGTCGGACAGAGCATCCGGCAAGGCACCGAGGTCGAGCCGGGTTCCTCGGTCGACATCGAGGTGGCCAAGCGCGTGGAGACGGTCCGGATACCCGCCGGCATCGTGGGCAAGACCCTGGCCGAGGCACGGAGCGACCTGCGATCCCTCGGGCTCCAGGTCAGTGTCGCCTCCGACTCGTCCAGCGCGTCGGATGCGGTCGTGACCTCGACCATTCCGCAGGCCGGCACCGAGGTGGCCGCGGGAAGCACGGTGACGGTCGTCACCGAGGCACCCTCGGACGAGGCGAGCACCACCCCGTCGGACCCGAGCACGCCGCCCGCCGACGAACCGGCCGCGATCACGACAGCGAGGTGAGCGGGCCGGGATCCGCGGGGAGGGGCTGTTCGGTCCAGATGGTCTTTCCGCTCCGGGCGTAGCGGCTGCCCCAGCGGGGGGTGAGCTGGGCGACGAGGAACAGACCTCGGCCCCCTTCGTCGGACCAACGGGCCCGGCGCAGCCGTGGCTGGGTGTTGCTGGGATCGTCGACCTCACAGACCAGCACGTTCTCCCGGATGAGGCGCAGACCGACGGGGCCGCCCGCGTACCGGATGGCGTTGGTGACGAGTTCACTGACGACCAGCTCGGTGGTGAAGGACATCTCCTCCAGTCCCCACGCGGCCAACTGCCCGGCCACCGCCTGGCGGGCGGCGGCGACGACGGACTCGTCCGCGGGGAATTCCCAGGACGCGGTGTTCTCCGGCGCGATGGCACGCGTGCGCGCCAGGAGCAGGGTCATGTCGTCGCGGGCCGGAGCATCGCCCAGGCTCCGCAGAAGCTCGTGCCCCACGCCGTCCAGAGCACGGCCGGGGCCGGCGAACCGCGCGAGACGGTCGGCCAGCCGCCGCAGACCGGCGTCGGGATCGTGGTCGTCGCGGTTGATGACGCCCTTGGTGTACACCGTGATGACACTGCCGGGCTCGACCTCGAACGTGGTCGCCTCGAACGGCATCCCGCCCACACCGAGCAACGGTCCGGGCGAGATCTCGACGGGTCCGACCGTGCCGTCGGGCCGGACCACGAGGGGCGGTGGGTGTCCGGCGCCGGCCAGAGTGCACCGGCAGGTGACGGGGTCGTAGACGGCGTACAGGCAGCTCGCGCCGACGGTGTCCCCCGGGTCGGGCGCCTCGTCCTGGAGCTGCTGGACGAGGTCGTCGAGGTGGGTGAGGAGTTCGTCCGGGTCGAGTTCCAGGTCGGCCAGCGTGTCGACGGCCGTGCGCAGCCGGCCCATGGTGGCGGTGGCGTGCAGCCCGTGCCCGGTGACGTCACCCGCGACGAGGGCGATACGGAAGGACGGGAGGGCGATGACGTCGTACCAGTCGCCGCCGATCTCCGCTCCGCCTCCCGCGGGCACGTAGAAGCCCACGGTCTCCGCCGCGGGGGTGTCGGTGGTGGCTGCGGGGAGAAGGCGCTGTTGCAGGGCGACGGCCGCCCGGTGCTCGCGTGTGTAACGGCGGGCGTTGTCCACGCCGAGTGCGGCCCTGGACGCTGTCTCCGTCAGCAGGTCGGCGTCCTCCTGGCCGAAGGGGTCGGGCCGGTGGGTGCGCCAGACGACCACGGTGCCGAGGACGAGGCCACGGGCGAACAGCGGAGCCGCGATCGCCGAGTGGCCGTGCTCGGGGACGAACAGATGAGCCAGCTCCGTGTGCCCCTCGGCTGCGGCGATCACGCTGTCCCGGTCCGGCAGGAGGACGGTCTCGCCCTGCCCGATTCTCCGGAGAAGGGCGACGTCCGGCAGCGCTGGCGGAACCGCGCCCGCGGCCGGGAGACCGGTGGGCCAGCCGTCACCCGGCGGGGCCACGCCGATCCGGCGCAGATTCCACCGCCCCGGGCCGAACATCTTCGGAGGCTCGTCCCCCTCGAGCACGGCCTCGGACAGGGGCACCCAGGCCACGTCACCGAGGGCCGGCACGAGGACGTCCGCCAGCTCCTGCGCGGTGCGTGCCACGTCCAGCGTGGCACCGATGCCCGCTCCCGCCCTGGTCAGCAGTTCCCGGCGCCGCTCGGCCCGGTAGCCGTCCGTGATGTCCACGTACGTCTGGCCCATGGCGAGGAAACGGTCGGCCGGGTCGGTCAGCCGGAACGTGGACAGCGACCACATCCGGTCGCTGTCCGGACCGGTCGGGGGGCTCCCGCGCACCGAGAGGCCGAGGACGGGCTCACCGGTTTCCCGTACCTGCCGGAGAACCCGGTCGATCGTCTCGGAGTCGATGTGGGAGATGTCCTCGTCGGCGTGCCGGCCGATGAGCTGGTTTCCTGGGCGGTTGAGGATGCGCTCCGCCGCTCGATTCAGCAACCGGTACCGCAACTCGCCGTCCATGATCACGATGGGGACGGGGTACTGCTCGAACAGGGCCCGCATCGTCGCCCGGTCGCTGTTTTCCCGCTCGATCCGCCGCGCGTCCTCTGCGGAGACCGACCATCCAGCCCGGCCTTCCCGGTCCGTGAGCGGACGCACGCGCAGCGCGACGCTCACCTCGTGCCCGTCTCGGTGACGCAGGGCGAGAACGCCGTCCCAGCTCTGCCGGCCGGCCTCAGGCCGGTCGCGCCCGGCCAGCGCAGCTTCACGGTTCCGCCGCGTGGTCAGCAGCTCCATTGCCGGTGTGCCGCAGACTTCCCTTGCCGGGTATCCAAGGAGGGTTTCCGCCTCCGCACTCCACATCTGGACGGTACCCGCCTGATCCACGCAAGCAGTGGCGGAACAGGGCTCCGGCGGCGGGCCTTCTTCTCCCGAGCCGGCCCCCTTGGCGTTCACGGGTCCGCTCATCGGCATCAGTCCATTCCCGGCCTCGCCCCCTGGCCATCATAGGAGAAGCGGGCATTCGGTACGTCCTGAACGCCGAGAGCAAGGCGTCTCGGCTCACCGCGCATCGGTCCTCCCACGACACCGCACGACTCGGGTGATCCCGTTCTTGTCAGTGAGGCTTCGCGCACCGGCTCTCGCCGCGCTCGGGCCACGCCGGAGCACGATCGACATGACCACGCTGACGATCAGCAGCGCCGCGGCGAGGACAAAGAAGGCGACGGAGAACTCCACCCCACACCAGCATGCCGACAGCCACGGTGGCCACGATGGCGAGCGCTGCGGCCCCCGCCTCCGCGTGAAGGGGGTACAGGCGGTCGGGGAACTCTGACGGGTTCGGCGGGTCCAAGGGGTACGCGGCACTCTTTCAGCAGACCGTCGGCGTGGCGAGTGAAGGTGTCCTTTTGAGGTCCGCTCCGTCCCAGAGAGCCTCCAGGTGCGCATCGAGCACGTCCAGGGCGGTCTGGTCGGCGTGCGGAGACATTCCGCCACTCTAGACCCGCCCCGGGGCGCCAACGACTTGGGCCTGTCATAGGAATTGCACGAGCGAGGGTCTATTCGTAATTAACAGCCCAACTCGGCGGCGCGAATATTAGGAACAGTCCTATACCTTTCCCCGACAAACAATGACCTGCTAGGAATGCCCCCGGCGGAAAGTCCGCCATAGGGAGGGTTCCGTGAAAGAATTACGAATTACCGCATATATAGCTGTCCTTTTACTCGCCGTCGGCGTAACACTCTCCGGGGCGGCCACGCAGGCGGCCGCGGCGACCGGTGGATACGTGGCGCTCGGCGACTCGTACTCCTCCGGAGTCGGAGCGAAGAACTACATTGCCGTCAGCGGTCGTTGTCAGCGCAGCACCAACGCGTATCCGCACCTGTGGAACGCCGGCCGGAGCTACTCCTCGTTCGCCTTCAACGCCTGCTCGGGCGCCAGGACCGACGACGTACTCGCGGACCAGCTCGGTTCGCTCGACTCCGGCACCGCCATGGTCACCATGACGATCGGCGGCAACGACGCGGGGTTCTCCGACGTCATGAGGACGTGCATCCTCAGCATCCGACGCGTCTGCCACGACCGGGTCATGCGCGTGTATCCGTACATCGCCTCGGTCCTTCCCGCCAAGTTCGACAGGCTGTACTCGGCCATCAAGGCGAAGGCCCCGAACGCCAAGGTCGTGGTGCTCAACTATCCCAAGCCCTACGAACTGAACAACGGCTTCTGCATCGGTCTCACCTACGGCAGTCGCTTCGACCTCAACTCGGCGACCGACGCGCTGAACGGCTTGATCGCGCAGAAGGCCAAGCAGTACGGCTTCTCGGTCGGCGACGCGGACACCGCCTTCAGCAACCACCGGATCTGCGACGACGATTCGTGGCTGCACGCCCTCAACTTCGCCGACACCAGCGTGTCGTACCACCCGAAGCCGGCGGGACAGCGGGCGTATCTGAAGGCACTCGCTTCGGCCTGACCCCGCGATGACGGCCCCGTGGCTCAGTCCGCTTCGGCGACTTCGCCGAGGAACGCCCGCATGGTGCGCTCCGCCAAGTCGGGGTTCCGTTCTCGTACCGCTTCGAAGACACCGTAAAGGTGAGGAAGGAAGGCATCGTTCCGCGCGAGCACGCGTTGGCTGAGCTGGTCGCCGAAGGACATGCCAAGGGTGACGACCGCTCCGACGCGTTCGAGGATCTCGTTGCGGGCGGCCGTCAACAGGGCGCGGCGGAAGCCCTGGTAGGCATGTGCGGCCTCGGCAGCCTGTTCCAGGACATCGACGTTCTGGACGCGGGCCAAGGCAGACTGCATCGCCGCCAGATCCGTGTCCGTGCGACGTATCGCGGCAAGACGCGCGGCGCCGGGTTCCACGATGCGGTGGAGTTCGCCGAGACTGCGCAGCAGAGCCTGGTGGTCGGGGGCAGCGACGCCGCTGTCCCCGAACCGCCAGCGCAGCACGTCGGTGTCGAGGAGGTTCCAGTCGCCCCGGGGCCGTACGTAGGTGCCCCGCCGCTGGCGGGCGTCGACCATTCCCTTGGCCGCGAGAACCTTCAGGGACTCACGCAGAGCGGTCAGGCTGACGCCCAGTTCGTTGCGCAGGGCCACGATGTCGAGGGTCGTTCCCTCGGGGATCTGACCGCTCAGCACGCGGTGAGCGAGTGCCTCGACGGTCCGGCCGTGCACTCCACGGCGCCCGTAAGCCTGCACCTCTCCTACCTCACTCACTCTCGCCCCGCGGCATAGTTCGATTCGACTTCATAATTCATAATTAACTTTCCCGTACGGCAATGAACAGATGCCATCACCTGCACAACTCAACTGCCTCACACGCCGCGTCGGCAAGCCCGTCCCGTGATCGACATGGCCCGGGAACTACCTATTTCCGGCACTACCCAGGTATACGGGGTGCGCCACCCATCAGGGCACCGGCGCATACTCACCCTGTTCTCGCCATATACCTATTGATTCCGGAACCGTATTCTCCGAATTATTGAGAACAGTCGCGTACATGCCACTCAGCCGCTATGGTTCAGCCGTCAAAAGCGACTCACGCAAACAGTAATTAAGAAAATTCGAGGTGAGTATCGATGAAACTGCGGCACTCCGCGGCCTGGGTGAGTTTCACCGCGGCTGCGCTGATGGCGACCTCCGCCTGTGCGGGGTCCGGAGCGGCGACCGCGGGCAAGGCCGTGGACGACATCGACATGGCGGCGTTGTCCCGGACGACGGTCAAGACGGAGAACCGCGGCTCCGCCCAGGTCACCATGGTCACTGACAACGGGACCGGCCCAGTGACCATGGAGGGCACCTACTCCTGGGGCAGTGGCGTCGCCTTCGACGTCAAGGTGGACGCCAAGGCCGTCCAGATGCAGGCGCTGACGAAGTCCGCGAAGATCCGCATGCTTCTCGTCGGCGGCAACTACTACTACGACATCGATCCTCAGCCGTCCGGCCCCCTCAAGGGCAAGGAGTGGATGAAGATCGACGGCTCGGCCGTCAAGAGCGGCCTGGGCTTCGGCGGAGGCAGTGGTGACCCCCTGGCCTACATCAAGAGCCTCAGGGACTCGGGCAGCGTCAAGGATCTCGGCAAGGAGATCATCAACGGGCAGAGCACGACCCACTACCGCGCCGTCATCCAGCCCGCCGGCGCCAACGGCACGGTGACGATGGACCTTTGGGTGAACGCCCAGGACCTCCCGGTCCGCACGAAGCAGTCGTCCGCCTCCGCGTCCGTCACGACGACGTACCGGACGTTCGGTGCGACGGCCTCGATCAAGGCGCCGCCGGCAGCGGAGACCGGCAACCTCACCAAGGAGGTGAAGAAGCTCCAGCAGCAACAGGGCTGAGCCCGCCAGGAACAGCGCGGTGCCCCGCACCCTCCCTCGGAGGGTGCGGGGCACCGCGCTGTTCCGGTTGCGTGACTCACCTCAGTGACAGCACATCAGCGCGTGCTTCACACCGCTCGTTCCGGGTAACCGAACGCGACATGGGTTGAGATTGAGTGGCCACTCGATGTATTCATAATTATTGCCGGTGGTGTCCGGCGTCCAGCGGCACGTCGTTCCAGGAAGGGTGACAGGCACTGTGTCCGAGAACCAGGAGAGCACTGCCAACCTCAAGCCGCTCTACGCGGCCCGGTTGGCCGAGGACCTGGAACGCAACACTCAGGAACAGGAACACCTCGCCAACGAGGTGATCGCCCTCAACCGGAAGATCGAGGCTCTCCGGCAGAACCAGATTCTGCTGCTCAACATGCAGCGGGCCCTCACCGGTACGCACACCGCCGACGACGGAACCTCGTCCCCCGAACCCCCGGCCGCCGTGCCGCAGCAGGCCGACGACGCCCCTACGGGGCACGGCGCCACCCCCACCCTCCGCCACCTGGTCGTCAGTTATCTCAGCGAGGAGGGTGCGCCTCGTTCGGCCCTCGAAGTCACCGCCGCCTTGGCGGAGGCTCACAAGAACCGGCCCGTCAAGATCACTGTGGTGCGCAGCACCCTGGAGGCCATGGTGGCCAAGGGGCATGTCCGACGTACCAGGCAGGGAAGGTCCGTCTACTACACCACGACCGCTGCCGCGGCCGCGTCGACCGGCAGTGAACCCGCCACGGTCTGACCGGGCAGGGTCTCTGTCCGGCGGACTCGGTGTGCCGACACAGAGCAGTGAGCGGTCTGTGGCTCCGATGTGGGGAATCGGCGCCACAGACCGCTCGTCGGACATGCTCGCCTCGCATGTCCGCAGGACATGGGAGTTGCTGACGCCCGTTGAACTGCTCAGCTCGGACACGACCGTCGTGGTCCCGTCACGACCTGAGTGACTACCAGGTGCAGCAGGAAGAACAGGTGCAGTTTCCACCACCACACGTGGTGCTCGCACCCGGCGCCACCTGGACGAACGCACCACCGGTGGCGGTGCTCCCGACCTGACTGGAGTAACTCAACATAGTTCCTTCACCTCCACTCCGCGAGGATGAGGGCCGTTGCCCGGTTACTGACTGGTTCAGAGCTTAGCAGTCAGCTAGTTGACTTGGAATAGATCACAACAGGTCATGGACACAGTTGAATTAAGCCCGCATGCATCCAATTTCGGAGTCAATATTGACTCAACCTCAGCACACTGTCGGGCAGTTGGCGGCTCGCCGGGGCCACCCGGCCACGAGGGGCGGCCACCCACCGCGTACCCGGCAGCGGTTCGATCCGTTCACAGCGCCAGCCGGCCGTCTCGAAGGCTTCGAGATCGGCGAGTCCACGCATCTCCAGGGGTGTTCCGGCGATCCGGGAGGCGCGGGCGAGGCTCTCGGCCGAGGGCACGGAGAGGACGTCGCATATCCAGCTCGTTCCCGTTCCCAGCCGCGCCACGGCGGCGGCGAGCGCGCCGACGGCGTCGTGCGACAGGTAGGTCAGGAGCCCCTCCGCCAGCACGACACAGCGTCTCCCCGCGGTACGTGACATCAGCAGGTCGACCATCGTCTCGGCATCACGGAGGTCGCCTCGCAGCCGTTCCAGAGGGGCGGTGCAGTCAGCCGGTGGCAGAAGCCGGTCCTTCAGGTCGAGCACCGGCGCGGAGTCGATCTCGATGACCCGGCAGTGCTGCGGCCAGTCCATCCGGTACGGCCGTGCGTCGAATCCCGCCCCGAGGTTGACGCATGCCTCCACCCCGCCGTGCGCGAACAGTTCGGCCAGCAGGCGGTCGACCAGGACCGTGCGCGCCATCACCACCGCGGTGCCCGCGGTGTGCCGGGTGATCCCGTGGATGGCCGGGGGGCACAGGGCCGCGAAGCGGGCCGCGTACGGGTCGTGGAAGTCCTGGGCCGGGTCGGTCGTGGCCTGCGCCCTCGCGTCCGCGGTGAGGAACGCGGTGGCGGCGGTCGTCGTCACCGGGACGCCGTCGGACGGCACGCAGTCGTACGGCACGGCGTCTACTCCCACCGGAACAGCCGTACGGCGAGGATCCCGGCGAGCGCCAGCAGGCCGGCCAGTACTCCCACGTCCAGCATCACGTTCGTGCCGCTGCCGAGCCAGGCGTGCTGGAGGAGTTCCACCGCGTAGGTGGCGGGCAGGACGTCACTGACCCGCTTCATGACGGTGGGGAAGATCTGGAGCGGGATGGTCGCTCCCGACAGGAAGATCATCGGGAAGTAGACCAGATTCGCCACGGCCGTCGCCGCCCGTTCCGACGGCGCGACCGCGGCGACGACGCCGCCCACCGCGTACATCGCGAGCGTGGCGAGGACGAGCGAGGCCACGACGGCTGCCGCGGCACCCGTCGACCCGGGGAGGTGGAGTCCGAAGAAGAGATACCCGGTCAGGACGAGCAGGGCCGCGCCCAGCAGGCTGAGCGCCATGTTGACCAGGCCCTGGGCGACGAGCAGGGCGGCCGGTCCCAGGGGGGTCGCGCGGAAGCGTTTGAGCACTTTGCGGTCCCGGTACTCGGCCAGTCCGAGCGGAAAGCTCATCAGGCCGGTGACCGAGACCACCATGACCAGATAGGCCGGCACCGCCATGTCGACCGTGCCCCGCCCGCCGAGGAGGGCGGAGGGCTCATTGCCGTAGATCCCGCCGAACATGCACAGCATCAGGACCGGGAAACCGAGCGCGAAGAAGACCGGAGCGAAGTTGCGCGTCATCCGCCGCGCCTCGAATCCGACGACCTTCCAGAGCAGTGTCATGGCTCAGTCACCACCCTTCTCTGTTCCCGCGGCACCGGTCGAGGCACCGGTCGAGGCACCACTCGCGGCACCGACCAGCCGCAGATAGGCGTCCTCCAGGTTCGGCGCCCGCAGGCTCACCGCGGCGGCCGGCAGGCCGTCCGCCACCAGGTGGCCGATGATGCGTTCGTAGTCCGCCGGGTGATTCGTCAGGTACTCGGCCCTCCGGTCCTTCCCGGCGAGGATCCGGGGCAGCCCCAGGCTGTTGAGCCGCTGGCAGATCCTGGGGTCCGCGTCGGCGGCGACCGAGACGGCCGCCGGTCCGGCATGCTCCGCGATGAGCCGCGCCGGAGAGTCCAGGGCGATCAACTCGCCCTCGCGGAGCACCCCGACCCGACCGCACAGCGCCTCGACCTCGTCCATCGCGTGCGAGGTCAGCAGTACGGCGACGCCGCGCGCCGCGAGGTCCCGTACGGCCTGCCAGGTGCCGCGGCGCTGCTCCGGGTCCAGGCCCGTGGTCAACTCGTCGAGCACGACCAGCCGTACGTCGCCGATCTGCGCCAGGGTCAGCGCGAGACGCTGGCGCATGCCCCCGGAGAGGTCCGAGATGAGGCTGTGGCGCCGGCCGGTGAGACCGAAGGCGTCCAGCAGCGCCTTCCCGCCGCCCGGGGCGCGGTAGATCGCCTCGTACAGATCGCACAGTTCGCCGACCTTGGCGCGGCTGGGGAACTGCGACTCCTGCAACTGCATGCCGATCAGGCGGCTGACAGCGGAGTGCCGGCGCAGTGGATCCTTTCCGCAGACCGAGACGGAACCCTCGCGTACGGGCCTGCGCAGACCGCCGACCGCTTCGGCGACGGAGGTCTTGCCGGCGCCGTTCGGCCCGATCAGCCCGAAGACCTCGCCGGGTCCCACACGAAAGGAGATGTCGCGTACGGCGTGGAACGAACCGTAGGCGATGGTCAGTCGGTCCACCCGGACCACGGCCTCCTCCCGGGCCTCCCGGGAGGTCCCGGGTCCGTACCTACCGGACTGTCTTGGTTTCACGGGCTCACTCTCCTGGGTGCTGATGACGCACGGGCATCAGCGGCGGTGCTCAGATTGGTGTAGAAGCCGGCGAAGGACATGTGCAGGACGAGCGCCGGCAGGACGCTCCCCGTCCCCGCGGTCAGCAGACTGCCGACCGCCCCGAGAGCAAGGCTGGCGGTGCCCAGCACGTACGCCTGGACCCAGTTGGAGACGAGGACGACCTGACCGACCGCGAACAGCACGGAGTTGAAGACCGCGGCGAACAGGAATCCGCTCCCGACGGCGCCGAGCCCCAGCAGCACGGTTCCGCGGAAGACCAGTTCCTCGACCAGGGCGGCCGCGGCGGGGACGGC
This sequence comes from Streptomyces sp. CAI-85, assembly GCF_013363615.1. Classification (NCBI taxonomy): domain Bacteria; kingdom Bacillati; phylum Actinomycetota; class Actinomycetes; order Kitasatosporales; family Streptomycetaceae; genus Streptomyces; species Streptomyces sp. CAI-85. The sequence goes on from NZ_JAANNX010000011.1 coordinate 19,822, forward strand.
CCAACGGCAGTGCCGGGGCAGCACGAGGATCGAGGAGATCCACTGCACGCGTGCGATCTCCCCCGGGACGTCGACCCGCGGGTTCACCCGGTACAGCAGGGAGACGCACAGGATGTTCAGGCTCGACGTGCCGCACACGGCCAGCAGCAGCGCGAGCAGGGCGACGCCCGGGGGATGTCCGACGAGTCGCTCCAGGGAGAGACCCGCGGACGACCAGAGCACGGCCGCCGCGCCGGCCCCGAGGACGAGATAGAGCGCGGTCCCGAAGAGCGCGAAGGCCACTCCGGGACGCAGCCCCGTCCTGTCGTCCAGCCACAGTCCCAGACGCCGCCGGCGAGCCGGATCGCCGAAGGGCAGCCGGTACAACGCCAGCCAGCCACCGACCACGGCCGTGCACAGACCCGCGTACTCGAGCGCGTTCACCGGCGCGCCCCCTGTCGCACGGCCAGCGCGTGGACCGCCAGGTTCTGTGCGAGGTGGGCGGCCACGGGCACCAGCAGGCTGCCCGAGGCGACCAGCAGCAGCCCGAACACCGCACCCGACAGGGCCTTTTGGAGCATCACCATGCCGCCGAAGAAGACGTGCCCGAGGGCGTAGGCGAGCGCCGCGACACAGACCGCCGACCAGGCGGCCAGATGCGGCGCCCGCTCCAGTACGCCGATCCAGAGTCCCCGGTACAGGACTTCCTCGGCCACGGCGACGACCGTGATCGAGGCGAGGTGGCCGGGCGCCCGCGAGGTGTCCGACCGGACGGCGAACCGGAGGTCCCGCACCCCGCGCAGCAGCTTCGGGACGGCCGCCATCGCGAACTCGGCCGCGACCAGGGCGACTCCGGCGCCGACCGCGGCGGCGAGCCAGGCGGGTCCGGTGCTCCACGCGCCCAGGCGCCAGGGGACGAACCGGCCGGTGACCGTGACCGCGAGGGCGAGGACGGTGACGACGAGGTAGGCCGTGAGGACGCCGGTGGTCGCGGTCCTCGCCCGGCTCTCCGCGGTGGCCGCGCCCGGGCGGAACGAGCCGACGACACGCACCAGTTCGGCGGGGGCGACGGTGGTGAGCAGCACCAGGCCCTCAAGGGAGAGGGTGCGGGACCACATGGGTGACACCCCCGTAACTGCGCATGCGGGGATGGCCGTTCGCCGGGAGGCCGGGAAGGCACATGCTGAGCAGCTCCGGGATCAGGACCCGGACCACCTTCCAGGGGGTGTCGGCCAGCTCCGGTGGGGTGATGTCCAGATAGCCCGCCCATTCGCTGACGGCGGCCACGTCCGCCAGCAGGCGGCGGATCGCCGAGGCGTCATCGGTGGCGTACGGGGCCACGGTGCGCAGGTCGAACCGGCCGGCGGTCCTGCTCTCGACGGCGGCGAGCTTGCGTTCGGCGTCGTTCGGGGCGGCGAAGTACAGGACGTTGGTGTCGAGGTCGGTGTAGGCCGAACTCGTCTGGGCGAAGTGGACGTTGGGGAGGTCGAAGACGGTGCTGAAGGTGCCGATGGCCAGGATCGCGGTCGCCTCGGCCGCGCCTCGCAGCAGTGCCTGGCGCGGATCGGGGTCGGCTTGCAGGCCGAAGGCGATGTACGGCAGCCTGCGGTCCCGCCGCACCAGGGTGACGCCCACGTTGGGCAGGGGCAGTTCCGGCCTGGTCAAGTAGGTCGCCCGTACCTCGTACGGTCCGTCGGGGGGCAGTCCGGCGGCGGCGAGAAGCTCGGTCCCGTCGGCGTCCGGCTCGATGACCGGGGCCTTCGCCTCGGTGTACCAGTTGAGGATGAACGCGTCGATCTGCACGGCTTCGACGAGTGCGCTGAGCAGGGCCTGGTCGAGCGAGACATGGGCCGCGGTGCCGGTCGAGAACGACGGGGTGAACACCTTGTCGCCGTACTCCGTGCTGGTGCGGAAGCCCAGGAAGAACAACTGGGCGGGCAGATAGACCTCTTCGCCCGGCCGGGTGAGTGAGGGGCAGGCGATCCAGGCGATGACATCGTCCTCGCGCGGCAGTTCGGGCGAGTAGCGGTGCATCATGCCGGCGATGGTCTTCTGCTGCGCGGCGTCGAAGATGCCGAGCAGGTCCAGGGGCAGGCAGCGGTGCCGTGAGGACAGCGCGCTGTAGGAGGCGTATTCGATGCGGTGCTCGAACAGCGGCATCGCCATGATCGCGGCGTAGCGCTCGACGGACTCACCGGTGAGCCGGGTCACCGCCTCCTCGTTGGTCGAGCCGTAGCCCGCCAGGTGGTACTGCATCTGAAGGTGCGGGTCTCCGAGCGCCAGCCGGTGGTACTGCGGCATGGCGGCGGTGGCGGAGCGCAGCCGCGGTTCTCCCGCCACGGCGGCGGGGGGTACGAGCATCCCGGGCAGGATGCCGCCCTGGTTGCCGGCGATCCGCGCGTACCGGTCGAGCGCGGCGGTGATCCCCGGGTAGCCCCGGGCCGGGATGCGGCTCATCGGGAGCCCCCGAGCGCGTTGTCGACGTGGCGGTCGATGATGACCCGGCTGCTGAAGTTGTTCTCCTCCACGATGCCGCGCGCGACGCGTCCGCAGGCCGGGCAGGTGCCGATGCGCAGCACGTCCTGTGCCTGCATCTCGAAGGTCGGCAGGTAGATGCTCAGGGCACGTCCCAGGAAGCGGGAGGTGCCCAGCGAGCGCAGCAGGACGGCTTCGCCGACGAGGAACGCGCAGAGCAGCGACTCGATGCCGTTCGGCCCTCCGGCGGTGCCAGGGACGGTGGCGCCGACGAAGGCGTGGTAGCCGATGTGGTCCTCGAGGCGGGCGAGCGAGCGCTGCTCGAAGCATTCGAGACAGCCGGTCCGCGGGCTCTCGGCGCCGACGACCGTGGCGAACGGGCCGTCGAGCAGCCCCACCACGACCGGCTTCGCCACGTGGCAGGCCAGCCGGTTGAGGTTGCGCAGGGTCAGGATCGACGCCTGGCCGATGCAGACGACGATCGCGTCGCAGTGCTCGACGTGTCCGCTGAGCCGCTTGAGGGTGTCGGCCGCGGTCAGGCCGCCCATTCCCGACGTCAGGTCGGCGGCGGCGAGTTCGGCCAGGAACTCGGGGGGCAGCACGTCCACCGGGGCCCCGAGCGACTCGGCCTGGCCCGTCATGTAGGCGACGGCGCTCGGTGAGTCGGCGACGAACGCGACCGTGCCGGAGCGGGACTCGCCGGCTCCGAACAGTTCCAGGTTTCCGAGCAGGGCGCGTGCCATCTCGGTGCCGTGTTCGGACGGCCGGTCGTGGGCGAGGAATCCCCCCTGCCGCAGTTCGTCGACCGCCAGGCGAAGGTTCGCCCGCTCGACCGGGGACAGCTCTCGGAACTCGTCGAAGGAGCCGTCCGCGGCCCGGCCCTCGGCGAGGCGGGCGAAGAACTCCGTCATGGCCTGCCGCACCGCCTCGGACTCGGCACGCAGATCGACGGTCACCTCGGAGAAGTTCCATATCCCCCAGCGCAGTCGGATCACGCCCGGTTCGACGGCCAGCAGCCGTACGGAGGTCGCGAGGACGATCTGGGGTTCGGAAGGTGTACGGCTCATTGCTGGTTCTCAGACCTCTCCGTGTCCGACGAGCGTGAAGTGGACGACATGGCGCGACATGCCGTCCTGTCCCAGGAACTGCTCCAGCCCCTGTTTGTCGTAGCCGCCCTGGTCGCAGGCGATCATTCCGAGCGCGGTGCGGGCCAGGTGGACGTTCTGCGCTATCCCGCCGACCTCGATCAGCGCGAAGACCAGGCCGCTGTCCCCGTACTTCTGGGAGTTGGCGTACAGGTCGTAGACGTAGACGAGGGCGAAGGAGACCTTGTCGGCCTCGACGTCCGCCGTCCACAGCAGGTCGGACAGGGCGACCGGCACCGGCGTGGGGTGCACGGGGTACAGGGTGTGGCCGTGCGGCTGGTACTCGTACGCTCCCGGGGCCAGTCCCTTGACGTTCTGCGCCAGGACGACGAGCCGGATCGGGTACAGGCCGCCGCCCGAGGGCACGGTGCGCAGGGCTACGGTGGCCGCGCCGTCCTGGACGGTGACCGGCAGATCGCCCGTGACGCCCTGGCCGTGCCAGAGGACGGTCGCCAGCTCGTCCAGGCCGGCCGCCCGTCCGGAGAACCGCCGCCCGCTGCGCCGGCCGCCCACGGCCGAGGTGAGTCCGGTCTTCAGCCGACGGGGCTCCGGCAGTTCGACGGCGCCGTGCTCCCGCTCACGCAGGTCGCTGTGCACGCTGGAGAGCACCGCGTCATGGCCGTAGTACCGCGACACACCGAGCTGCATGCCCAGATCGCGGCCGCTGCGGCGGTGGTTGAGCAACAGTTCCTCGCCGATGAAACCGTTGACGGTCGGGCTCCACCGGCCGCGTACGACCGCTTCCGGGGCGCGGACCACCGTGCTCGTGCTGTACACGGAGATCGAGGTGTGCTGCTGACCGAACATCGCCACCGAGGCGAGATGAGCGTGCTGGTCGAGATATTCCGAGACAGCTTCTTGAGAGTCTTTGAGAGACATCCTCGTGTCCTTAATCCATACGGGACTTGGCAGTCATGGGGCGGGGAACGCGTCGCCGCCGGCTGGCCGTGCGGCACGATCGGCGCCGCGGTCAGTCACCTTCGGTGAGTCCGTCGGTGTCCGGCGCCCTGCCGCCGAGCAGCAGCCGCATGGCGCGTTCGGCCGCGTTCGGATCACGTCGCCGTACGGCCGCGAGGACCGCCCGTTGATGTGCTGAGCGGTCGGCCTCGCACGGGACGGCGTCCGCCCCGTGGTCACGCAGTGTCAGGCCCAACGCGACCATGGTTTCCATGCGTTCCAGCAGTTCGTTGTGGGTGGCCGCCAGCAGCGCCCGGTGGAAGGCCACATCGGATTTGAGCGTGTGGACCAGACCGTCGCGGCCCTTGACGGCGGTGAGTGCCGCGTCCAGCGCCTCCAGGTCGACGTCGGTGCGGCGGAGCGCCGCCAGCCGTGCGGCGGCGGGTTCGACGATGCTCCGCACCTCACGGAGGCAGCGGAGCAGTGCCGGACTCGCCCCGTTGTCCCGCCGGTCCTTGAACTGCCAGCGGAGTACGTCGGCGTCCAGGAGATTCCAGTCGGCCCGGGGCCGCACGAACGTGCCCCGCCGTTGACGGGCGTCGACCATGCCCTTGGCCGCGAGCACCTTCAGGGATTCCCTGAGTGCCGTCAGGCTCACGCCCAACTCGTGCCGCAGAGCGACGATGTCGAGTGTCGTCCCTTCCGGGAGCTGGCCGCTGAGTACCCGGTGGGCCAGGGTCTCCACCGTCTGGCCGTGCAAGCCGCGCTGCGCGTATGGCTGCATGTGTCCGCCCCTTCCGTCCTGTCGCCGGTACCGGACGCGGTATCCCCCCGGCGACGATGCTCCGGCCGCCCCTGCCGAGGGGACGGTCCGGAGACGTACTTGACGTCGACGGCGCGGCGACTCACCCCGTCGAGGAGGCCGGCCACCTGCACGGTGAACCGACTGGGCGTCGAAGTGTGTTCCCCACGCCGAAGAGTCAACTCTTCGGTCAATACAGGGCACGGGGCGGACTGGTCGGGCCCGTCCGTGCGTACAGCGAGCAGAGGTGCCGCGTGGACACGTGGTCTGTCGGCCTCGTGGCACCCCCACCTGGCCGGTGGGGTCTCCGCCGGGTTGATCGGTCATCACCATGTGAGTGATTGTGCTTGACAGTTCACCCGACCGGTCATGTTCGTGCACATATAGCAATGCCTGGCGATGCCGTTGTCAATACTTGCAGCTCAGACGGCCGGGATTGAGATCAGAAGTTGAGTCAAGCACGTCAATAATTACTAATTAAAGGCGATCCCGGCTCGCTCCGGTGCCGCCGACCGACGCGTCGGCGCCTGCCCGTCGATCCGTATCGCACAGCGGCGTTCGGTGACCGCGGCTGACTGTGGACCCCGCATATTCGCATGTCACCGGACCGCGGAATTCGAGGCTGAAAGCGGTTGCGACCGCCTTTTCGGATTCTCTTCCCGGCTTTTCATGGCGGCTCACCAGCGGTATTCACCGACCTGGGATATTCCCACTTCACAGGGCTGTGCGACGGCCCTGGCAGCGGCGCCTCATGGGGAGTGGCGGGGGCACAGCGGAAAAGTTCACTCAACTTCTCTGATTGAGTCGTGAGCAAGCACGTACGGCCGGGGACGCACCATGCGTCGCCCGGCCGTAGCGGGTCACAGGGCGTCGGCGTCCAAGGGGACGTCGGAGGCGATGTGGGGGCCGAAGGTCTCTCGGTAGAGGGCGACTTCGGCGAGGAGGGTGCGGCGGACGCTGTCGGCTTGGCGGAAGCCGTGGCCTTCTCCCTCGAAGAGGAGGAAGCGGTGCCACACTCCGCGTTCGGTGAGGTTGTCCACGATGCAGGTCGCCTGGTCGGGGCGGCAGATGAAATCGTCGGCGCCCTGGAGCATCACCAAGGGGGCGGTGATGCGGTCGGCGTTCGCGGCGGGGGAGATCTTGTCGAAGTGGGCTTGGTCCTGAGGGAGTTCGCCGATGAGGGTGTCGACGTAGCGGGACTCGAAGTCGTGGGTCTGGTCGGCTCGCCAGCGGGCCGGGTCGCTGATCGGGTAGAGGACCGTACCCGCGCAGAAGACATCGGTGTGGACCAAGCAGGCCAGCGTGGTCCAACCGCCGGCCGAGCCGCCGCGTACGGCGGTGCGGGCGGGGTCGGCCAGGCCCTCGGCGGCCAGGGCGCGGGCGACGGTGACGCAGTCGTCGACGTCGACCGTGCCCCACTGGCCGCGCAGTCGGTCGCGGTAGGCCCTGCCGTAGCCGGTGGAGCCGCCGTAGTCGACGTCCGCGACGGTGAAGCCGCGGCTGGTGAAGAAGGAGTACTCCAGGTCGGCGGTGACGCCGGTGGAGCTCGTCGGGCCGCCGTGCACCTGCACCAGCAGGGGCGGCCGTTCACCCTCGGCTGCGGTGGCGGTCGGGTGGGTGGGGCGGTGCAGCACGAAGTGGACGGGGCGGCCCTGTGTGTCGTACGCGGTGCGGCGTTCGGGCCGGGGCTGCCAAGGGGCCAGTGGGTCCTCGGACTTGGGCCTCGTGCGTCGGGCCGGGCCCGAGCCGGGGGCGAGGGGGATCGACAAAAGGGCGGAGCCTTGAGCCGGGTCGGCGGCGCGGACCAGGACGCGGTCGCCGTCCGACCAGAGGTCGCCGTGGAAGTGGCTCCAGCCGTCGGCGAGTTCGGTCAGTTCGCCGTCCTCCGGTGACCAACGGGACAGTCGTTGTGGGCCGTTGCCGTGTGGGAGTACGACGCCGTGCGGGGTCGCGGCGAACCAGCTCGCGCCCACCCGCCAGATGGGACCGGCGCAATCCTCCTGGAGGGGAAGGACGTTGGTGATCGTCTCGGGTGTCGGTCGGTCGGGGGTCAGGTCTATGCGGTGCAGGTTCCACCAGCCGTCCGGGTCGGCCATGGCGTAGAGGGTGTCGGGGTCCGCCCAGGCGGTCTGGGAGACGGAGACCTCCGTGCCGTCGTGGCTGCCGCCCAGCAGGCGGACGGGTTCGCCCGCCACACCGTCGTGCAGGTCCGCGACCATCAACTCCGAGCTGTCCCACGGCATATGGGGATGGTCCCAGCCGATCCAGGCGAGTCGGCGGCCGTCCGGGGAGAGCCGGTGACCGCAGAGGAAGTGGTGCGAGCGGGCCACCACGCGCAGCGCGCCGGGGTCGTCGGCGGCCGCGCCGGACAGGGGTACGGCGACGATCTCGCGCACGGTGCGGACGGCCGGGTCGGCGTCGTGCGGGCCGGTGGCGCACCGGGTCGTCTCCCGCACGCACCACACCTCGGTGCCGTCCGGGCCCGTCACCGGGTCGGCCCAGCAGGTCTCCCGGTCGGGCGGGTCCGCCGGGGTCAGCGGCACGGGTACCGGGAAGGAGTCGGCGGCGGCCCCCAACCGGGGCACCTCGGCGCGGTACAGCCGCTGGTCGCTGTGGTCGGTGAAGACCAGGAGGTGGTGGCTGTCGGTGGGCGACGGCGCGGCGCGTACCCAGTACGGCTTGCCGCCGTAGCCGAGGGAGCGGTTGCGTACGGAGATGCCGGGGGCGAGTACCGGGACCGGGTCCTCGTGGCCGGGGGCGTTGCGCAGGAGCCGTACGGTCGCGGTGGCCGGGTCGGAGGCGCACCACCAGTTCTCCTCACCGGCTCCGGAGGGCCAGGAGGTGGATCCGGAGGCGTCGGCGACCGCTTCGGCGGTGATCGGGGACGGCCAGGTGCCGTAGGGCAGACGGGGCGCGGTGGACATGCGGTGGCTCCGAGTGGTGCGGGAGGAGAGGGAGTTGGGCGGGGGCGGTCAGCCTCGGTGGGTGCCGGGCACCGGCCTACGCACGGCAGGGTCCGGCGGGGTCATCCGGCCGTCAGCCGCACCGGTTCGCCGTGGCCGTCGCGGCGGCGCAGGTCCTCCGGCGTCTCGCGGCGGACCATGAGGCGGGCGTGGCCGTCGCGTACGGCGACGACGGCGGGCCGGAGTTGGGCGTTGTAGTTGCTGGCCATGGCGTGGTGGTAGGCGCCGGTGGCCGGGACCGCGAGGAGGTCGCCGGCGGCGATGTCCCGCGGCAGGGCGATGTCGGGCACGACCACGTCGCCGCTCTCGCAGTGGCGGCCGACGACCACGGCGTGCACCGGCTCGCCCTCGGCGGGGCGGTTGGCGGTCCAGGCGGTGTAGCGGGCGAGGTAGAGGGAGGGGCGCAGGGCGTCGCTCATGCCGCCGTCGACGGACACGAACCGGCGGCGCAGGCCGTCCTTGACGGCGCCGACGCGGTAGAGGGTCACCCCGGCGGTGCCGATCATCGACCGGCCGGGCTCGACGGCGAGCCGTACCGGTGCGCCGGGCAGCGCGCGTTCGAGGCCGGCGCGGAGGGCGGCGGTGAACGCGGCCGGATCCAGGCGGGGTTGGCCCGGCAGGTAGGGGATGCCGGCGCCGCCGCCGAGGTCGATCTCGGCGACCGTGATGCCGTGCCGTTCGGCGAGCAGGGCGACGAAGGCGCCGACGCGTTCGGCGGCGAGGGTCAGCCCCTCGGTGGCGGTGATCTGCGAGCCGATGTGGGAGTGCACGCCCGCGAGCCGTAGCGAGGGGTGCGCCGCGACGGCGAGGACGGCCCGCTCGGCGTGGCCGTCGCGCACCGGGAAGCCGAACTTGACGTCGTCGCCGCCGGTGGCCATGTAGTCGTGGGTCTCGGCGGCGACGCCGGGGGCGATGCGGACGTAGACGTCCTGGATGCGGTCGGCCGCCGCGGCCGCGCGTGCGAGTCGGTCGATCTCCTCCAGGCAGTCGACGACGACCACGCCGACGCCGTGGGCGACGGCCGCTTCCAGTTCGGCGACGGACTTGTTGTTGCCGTGGAAGACGATCCGGGCGGGGTCGAAGCCGGTGTCGACGGCGAGGCGGAGTTCGCCGCCGCTGCACACGTCCAGGTGCAGGCCCTCGGAGTCGACCCAGCGGACCATCTCCGCGCACAGGAACGCCTTGGAGGCGTAGTGCACCCGGTCGGCGCCGGACTCGCGCCACTGCCGGGCGCGGTGGCGGAAGTCGGCCTCGTCCACCACGTACAGCGCTGTGCCGCAGGCGTCGGCCAGGTCGTCCAGGGCGACGCCGCCCACATGCAGCCGGCCGTCGACGGTGCGGGCGGTCAGCGGCCACACCTCGGGGGCGGTCTCGGGTGAGGCGGCCGCGGCCAGTCCGTCGGGCAGCGGGGTCCCCGCGCGCGGTGCGGGCAGGGAGGGAGCGGTGGACACGGGGTTACTCCTCGGTGAGGACGACCAGCATCAGGAGGTCGTCGCTGGCGTCGGTGAAGTGGTGTTCGTCGGTGGCGGCGAAGTGGCAACTGTCGGCGGGCCGCAGCAGCCGTACGGTGCCCGCCACCGACACGCGGCACGAACCGGCGAGGACGAGCACGAACTCCTCGCCGGAGTGGGCGGTGGGGTGGTCGTGGTCGCCGAGGTCGGCGTGGAGCAGCCGGGCGCCGATGCGGTGGGCGCCGGGGGCGGTGAGGTCCCAGATGCCATGGTGGCCGTCGGTCCGGGCAAGCAGCGGGGCCGGGGCGAACCGCGGCGGGAAGCCCGGTGCCGGGACGGGGACGGCGGCGCCCGGCCCGGTGCCGCCGAGAAGCTCCGCAGGGGTGACGCCGAGGGCGTCGGCGATCTGGGAGAGGGTGCGGACCGTGGGGTTGGCGGTGCCCGACTCCACCTGCGAGACGTACGCCGGTGAGACGCCGGCCCTCGCCGCCACCGCGCTGAGGGTGAGGCCGGCGGCGCGGCGCACACGGGCGACGGAGGCGGCCAGTACGTCGACGGTGTCGGCGCTGCCGGACACGGCGGGGCCGGACGCGGTGGTGTCGGGCGTCGTGGGGCCGGACACGGTGGCGTCGGCCCCAGGGTCCTCGGACCCGGTGGCGCCGCTTGTTCCTCCCCCTCTACCCGGTTCGGCGTGCCATTGTCCGGAGTCCTCCGGGGAGCGGCGCGAAATCTGTTCGGGGATGGCGGAATCGGCCGAAGAGTTTTCCGCCCCTGTGACTCTTGACGAGGTCATGCGGCGACAGTAAGACTCACGCATCACTTAGATCAAGCAATCTGGCACCACGGTTTAACTGTCAGCAGAGATGCAGTTCAGCACCCGGTTTCCCGGGTGTGGGCTGCCCTGAGCGGGAGGGGTGAGCAGTGACCGGTCCGCTGGCGCCTACGCCGACGATCGACCTGCTGCGTGCGGCGGCCGAGCTGTGCGGTCCCGTCGCGCAGCGCCTGTTCGCGGTGCTGGCGGAGGACTACCCGGCCTCCCTGGAGCGCCGTCCCGGCCAGTTGCTGCGCACGGCCGACGCGAGTGCCGCGGATCTGGACGGGCTGCTGGCGGCGGCCGGGGTCGCCTCGATGGACGACCTGCGTCTGCTGGCGGCCCGGGAGGTCGGTCTGCGGCTGGCCGAGCCGGATCTGCGGTTCACCAGCCGTGAGCCCCGCTCCGTGCAGCGCGAGCGGTCGGCGCTGCGCCGGATGATCACGGCGGAGGAGGACAACCTCCGCCGTACGCTGGCGGATCTCCAGGCCAACGGCGCGCTGGAGGTGGCGGCCGCTGCGCTGCTGCGGGCGCGGCGGCGGTGGGTGCTGGGCGACCTGAAGTCGGCCGGGTACGCCACGCTGCTGACCAGCGACCTCACCAGCAGCATGCGGGACGTGTTCCTGGTGCAGCCGGCGACGGGCGCGGCGGTCAACGCCATCAGCGACGCGCACGCGGACGACGCCCTGGTCGTCTTCAGCTTCCGCAACTACAGCAGTCTTACGGTGGACGTGGCCCGCGAGTTCCACGCACTCGGTGCCTCGGTGATCGCGCTGACCGACAGCTACACCAGTCCGGTCTGCTCCTTCGCCTCGCACGTCCTGGCGGTGGACACCCGCAGTGAGTCGCCGCACCACTCGCCGACGGCGGTGGCGGCCGCGGCCCATGTGCTGGCGGCCCTCGCGGCGGCCGGCGCCAAGGGCGCCGCGCGTCGCAGCCGGCGCCGGGCGGAGGTCTTCCGCTCCCTGGGCAGTTACGGCCTCGGCCGGCCGGCGTCCGACGCGGCTGCGGATGCGAATGCGGCTGCTGATGCTGATGCGGGCACCTTAGGGTCCGACGGCGATACCTCCGGCCTCACGGCGCCCGCAGCCGACTCCCCCGGTGAGCCCGGCTCTCCCCTGCGAGCCTGACTCGGCCGACACGCGGTTCCCCTGTACGCCCGTCCCCGTTCCACTCGTTCCCCCACCTCCGTGAGCCCGTCCGGCTCGCGGAGCCATCGGCGGCAGACGCCTACTTCTCAACCCCTGCCGCCGGGAAGGCACTTGGTCCTCTTCCCATGAACGATCCCTCTCACTGTCAGGACGGCGCCGCCCTCTCCAGCGCCGAGGACGCCGCCCTGGTCTCCGAAGTCACCGAGCTGTGCGCCCGGTTGATCCGTTTCGACACCAGCAACTACGGCGGTGGCGACTCCCGCGGCGAGCGGGAGGCGGCCGAGTGGACCGCCGGGCTGCTCTCCGACTCCGGTTACGAGCCGGTCGTGCTGGAGTCGGCCCAGCGCCGGGCCAGCACGGTGGTCCGTATCCCCGGCGAGGACCGCGACGCCCCCGCCCTGCTGGTCCACGGCCATCTGGACGTGGTCCCGGCCGAGCCCGCCGACTGGAGCTTCGACCCGTTCTGCGGGGAGATCCGCGACGGCGTGGTCCTCGGCCGCGGGGCGCTGGACATGAAGGACATGGACGCGATGATGCTGGCGATCGCCCGCTCGTGGGCGCGCCGGGGCGTGCGTCCGCCGCGCGACGTCGTGATGGCGTTCGTCGCGGACGAGGAGGACACGGGCGAGCTGGGCGCGGGCTTCCTCGTCGACCGGCATCCGGACCTCTTCGAGGGCGTGGCCACCGCGATCGGCGAGTCCGGCGGCTACTCGCTCCATCTGCCGGACGCCTCCCGGCTCTACCCGATCGCCGTCGGCGAGCGCGGCAGCGCCTGGATGGACCTGACCGCGCGCGGCGCGGCGGGCCACGGCTCCCGGCCCGGCCCGGACAACGCTGTCGCCACGCTGGCGAACACCCTGTCCGCGCTGGCCGCGCACCGCTGGCCGGTCAGGATCGTGCCGGCGGTGGCCGCCCTGCTGGACGGGCTCTGCGCACACCTGGGCATCACGGTCGACCCGGCCGATCCCAAGTCTCTGGCCCAGTTGGGTGAGGCCGCGAAGCTGGTCGAGGCGACCGTCGCCAACACGCTCAACCCGACCATGCTGAAGGCGGGTTACAAGCACAACGTCATCCCGAGCGAGGCGACGGCGGGGGTGGACGGCCGTATCCTGCCCGGCGCGGAGGAGGACTTCTTCGCCACGGTGGACGCGCTGCTCGGCGAGAAGGTCTCCCGTTCCTTCCACAGCTTCGCCGCGCCGGTCTTCGCCGACCACGAGTCCCGTGAGTTCGCGGCGATGGCGGCGGCGCTGCGGCGGGCCGACCCGGAGGCGCTGGTCCTGCCGTTCATCATGTCCGGCGGCACGGACGCCAAGGCGTTCGCCCGGCTCGGCATCCAGTGCTACGGCTTCGGCCCCGGCCTGACCCCGCCCGGCTTCGACGCCTGGCGGTACGTCCACGGCGTCGACGAGCAAGTCCTCGTGAGCAGCCTGGAGTTCGGGGTGCGGGTCCTGGAGGACTTCCTGCGCAGCGACCCGCTCGCCGCCCGCACGGAGCGGTGACCGGGCCCCGTACCGAGGGATCCGCCGACACCTGCTACGGCGCCGGATCCGTCTGAACCACCCTGCCCCTCCCCCGGACGACCTCTGACCCGTCCGCACCGCTCCACCCCTCCACCGCACCATCCGCACCGCTCCACCTCCACCTCCACCGTCCCATCCCGCTCCACCCCGCACATCCCTCCGTCCGCCCACCCGTACGCACTAATAGATGCGTCATACACCGATTCACCGCGCCCGCCCGTCCGATGCACACGCTGCCCCGCACCCGGATCCACGGCGCAGCAGAAGTCGTACCTCCCCACCCGTCCCCACCGTCCCCCCGCGGCCCTCGCCGCCGGCACCTCTGGAGAAGTTCACGATGACCACGTCCACCCTTGTGCGCAGATCGGGCCGCAAGGCCGTCGCGCTGGCCACCTCCCTGCTGCTCGGCACCGCCGCAGCCGTCGCCGTCGCGCCGGCCGCCTCCGCGGACGACGGCGGCAAGACGCTGCGGATGCCGATCACGAGCATCGGCATCGACTCGCTCAACCCGTTCCTCGCCTACTTCGCGGGCAGCCTGGACGTGTTCGCGGGCATCTACCCCGCCCTGAACACGGTGGAGCAGGACGGCACCGCCAAGCCGTACCTGGCGGACTCCTGGACGACCTCCGACGACAAGCTCACCTGGACCTTCAAGATCCACAAGGGTCTGAAGTGGAGCGACGGCAAGCCGATCACGGCCGAGGACGCCGCCTGGACGTTCAACCTGATCATGACGAACTCCACCGCGGCCACCGCCAACGGCTCGCTGGTCGCCAACTTCGCCTCGGTCACCGCGCCGGACGACACCACGCTCGTCGTCAGGACGAAGAAGCCGCAGGCCACGATGCTCGCGGTGAGCGTCCCGGCGTCGGGCATCCCGATCGTGCCGAAGCACATATGGGAAGCGCACGTGAAGGACCTCAAGAACTACAAGAACGACAGCTTCCCGGTGGTCGGGTACGGCCCGTGGACGCTGACGGACTACAAGCCCGAGCAGTACGCGAAGTACGACGCGAACAAGAGCTTCGTGCTGGGCGCGCCGAAGTACGACCACATGATCCAGCAGGCGTTCAAGAACACGGACGCCGCCGTGGCCGCGCTCCGCTCGGGTCAGCTCGACTTCGTCAGCGGCCTCAACCCGGTCCAGTACAAGGCGCTGAAGGGCCAGTCAGGCATCAAGGCGTACGAGACGGTCGGCAACCGCTGGAGCGGCATCGAGGTGAACGGGGGCGCCCGCACCCGTGACGGCAAGAAGATCGGTACCGGTCACCCGGCGCTCGGCGACGTCAAGGTCCGTGAGGCGCTGGCCCGTGCCATCGACCGGGCGACGATCGTGAAGAAGGTCCGCGACAACTTCGCGAAGGTTGGGGCCAGTTACCTGCCGCCGTCGCTTCCGCAGTACGCGTGGGAGCCCTCCGACGCGGAGAAGTTCGACTACGACCCGGCCAAGGCCAACTCCGTGCTGGACGAGGCGGGTTACAAGAAGGGCTCCGACGGGATCCGGGTCGACCCGACGTCCGGGCGCAAGCTGGAGTTCCGGCTCGGCATCCACTCCGACGACGACGCGGACGCCAAGGTCTCGACGTATCTCGCGGGCTGGTTCAAGGAGATCGGGGTCGGCGTCGACATCCAGTCGATGAGTTCCGCGAAGCTCAACGCCGATCTGGCCAAGGGTGATTGGGACATCCTGATGGACTCCTGGTCGACCGGTCCCGACCCGACGTACCTGCTGGGCATCCAGACCTGCGCGGCGCTGCCCGACGCCAAGGGCGAGGGCGGCAGCACGGACTCGTTCTTCTGCGACAAGGAGTACGACGACCTGTTCCTGCGTCAGCAGAGCGCCTTCGACGAGACGGAGCGCGCCGATCTGCTCCGGCAGATGCAGGCGATCCTGTACAAGGCCAACGAGAACATCATGATCTACAACGCCAACGGTCTGTCGGCGTACCGCACCGACAAGGTGGACGGCATCCTGACGGGCTCGGCGGACGCCTCCGGCGCCTACCCTCCGCAGCCCTCCCTCGCCCAGTACCTGAACGCGGCGCCGACGGCGGCCTCGTCCTCCTCGGGCGGCGGCTCCGGCACGGTGATCGGTGTCTCGGCGGCCGTGGTGCTCGTCCTGGCCGCCGGCGGAGTGTTCGTGATGCGCCGCCGCTCCTCCTCCGACGACCGCGAGTAGACCGTGGCAGACACCATCGATGTCACCGGCGCGGACGCGGTGAAGACCGCGCCCGCGCCGGGCCCCGGCCGCCGACCGGGCTCGGGATTCGCCCGCTACCTGGCCACGAAGCTGGCGGCCGCGGCGGTCAGCTTCCTGGCCACGCTCGTCATCGGCTTCGTCCTGTTCAGCCTGATGCCGGCCGACCCGGTGCAGTCCATCACCCGCGGCCGGCCGACCAGCGACGCGCAGATGGCGGAGCTGCGCCGGCAGCTCGGCCTGGACCAGTCGGTGCCGGAGCGCTTCTTCCACTTCGTGACCGACACCCTGAGCGGGCATCTGGGCGACTCCTGGGAGTTCCAGCAGCCGGTCGGCTCGCTCATCGGGGACCGACTGTGGCCGACCCTGCTGCTGATGGGCAGCGCCACCCTCATCTCGGTGGCGCTGGGTCTCTGGCTGGGCGTCAGGTCCGGCTGGCGGCACGGCAGTTGGCTGGACCGTATCGCCACCGGCGCCTCCCTGACGCTCTGGTCGGTGCCGACGTTCTGGCTCGGCATGATCCTGCTGATCACGTTCAGCGTGGGCATCGGCCCGTTCCCCGGCTTCCTGCCGGCGGGCGGGATGAGCGACCCCGCGATCACCGGCGGCCTCGACCATGTCCTCGACGTGGCCAAGCATCTGGTGCTGCCCTGTCTGACCATGGTCCTGGTGGTCTTCGCCCAGTACGTGGCCGTCATGCGCTCCTCGATCATCGACGAGCTGGGCAGCCCCTATCTGCTCACCGCGCGGGCCAAGGGGCTGCGCGACGACGACGTACGGCGCAGGCACGCCGTACCCAACGCGCTGCTGCCCTCGGTCACCATGATCTTCATGCACCTGGGCACGGTGCTCGGCGGTGCCATCACCGTGGAGACCGTCTACTCCTGGCCGGGCCTGGGCCAGCTCAGCTACCAGGCCCTGAAGGTGCCCGATCTGCCGCTGCTCCAGGGCACGTTCATCGTCTTCAGCGCGTCGGTGATCCTCATGAACCTCCTCGCCGACGTGATCTACCGCTTCCTCGACCCCCGGGTGCGTGCCCAGTGACCCACCACGAACCCCTCACCGAGACCGCCCCGCCCCCGGCGACGGGCACCGACCCCGCGCCGCCGGCCGCAGCGGTCGTACCGCGGTCGCGAAACGCCGGACTCGGCGGCTTCGTACGGTCCTTCGTGCGCATCCGCTCCGGTGTGGCGGGCCTCGGCATCCTCGTCGTGTTCGGCCTGCTCGCCCTGTGCGCACCGCTGTTCATCTCCGACGACGACCTCAACGTCATCAAGGTGGACGGCCCCTCCCTGCACTCCCCCACCGACGGCTATCCGCTCGGCACCGACCAGGAAGGGCGCTCCATCCTGCTGCTGGTCATCTGGGGAGCCCGCTCCTCGCTGTCCATCGGGCTGATGGCGACCGTGCTGACGGTGGTGCTCGGCAGCGCCGTCGGGCTGGTCGCCGGGCACTACGGCGGCTGGATCGGCAAGGCGCTGATGCACCTCACCGACTGGTTCATCGCCCTGCCGAGCCTGCCGCTGGCGATCTCGCTGTCGGCGGTGATCGGGCAGGGCACCGCGTCCATCACCATCGCCATCGCGGTCACCAGTTGGTCGTCGACGGCCCGCCTGGTGCGGGCGCAGACCCTCGCCGTGGAGGCCAAGCCGTTCATCGAGCGGGCCAGGGCGCTGGGCGCGGGCGGACCGCAGGTGATGCTGCGGCACGTCCTGCCCAACGTCACCCCGCTGATCCTGGTCTCCTCCACCCTCACGGTGGCCTCGGCGATCCTGTCCGAGGCGACCCTGACCTTCCTCGGTCTGGGCGACCCGACCGGCATCTCCTGGGGCGCGATGCTCAACTCGGCGCTGAGCGGCGGCGCCGTCACCTCCGGCGCCTGGTGGTACCTGTACCCGCCGGGCATCGCCATCCTGATCGTCGTCCTCGGCTTCACCCTGACCGGCCGCGCCGTGGAGACCCTTCTCAACCCGAGGTCGGTGAAGACACGTTGAACGCGATGCTGGAGGTCAAGGACCTCAGAGTCACGTATCACGGCGGCGGGCGCACCGTGCCCGCCGTGCGCGGGGTGGACCTCACCCTGGACGCCGGGCAGACGCTCGGCCTGGCCGGCGAGTCCGGCTCGGGCAAGTCCACCCTGGCGATGAGCCTGCTACGGCTGCTGCCGGCCGCCGCCGAGGTCACCGGCCAGGTGCTCTACCAGGGCGAGGACCTGCTCACCGCCAACTGGAGCCGGATGCGCGCGGTGCGCTGGGCGGAAGCCTCCGTGGTCTTCCAGGGCGCGATGACCGCCCTCAACCCGGTGCACACCATCGGCGACCAGCTCGTCGAGCCGATCCTGCTGCACGGCCGCAGGGCCGGCGAGGAGGGCGGCCGGATCACCGACAGGCAGGCCCGCGCCCGCGCGGCCGAGCTGCTGGAGTCGGTGGGCGTCCCGGCGCGCCGGATGCGCAGCTATCCGCACGAGTTCTCCGGCGGCCAGCGCCAGCGCATCATGATCGCCATGGCCCTGGCCTGCCGCCCGAACCTGGTCATCGCGGACGAGCCCACCACCGCGCTCGACGTGATGGTGCAGGCCCAGATCCTGGACCTGCTGTCGGACCGGGTGCGCGACGAGGGCATCGGCGTCATCATGATCAGCCACGATCTGTCCGTCCTCGGCCAGATGTGCGACCGCCTCGCGGTGATGTACGCCGGTGAGCTGGTGGAGTCCGGCCCCTCCCGGCAGCTCCTGGACGATCCCCGGCACCCGTACACCCGGGCGCTGTCCCGCGCCTTCCCCACCATCGGCGACCCCGCCTCCCGGATGGCGCCGGCCGGGCTGCCCGGCGACCCGCCCGACCCGGCCGCCCTCGGCCCGGGCTGCCCCTTCGCGGCCCGCTGCCCCGACGTGCACGAGGTCTGCGACAGCAGCCCCGTCGCGCTGTGGCCCGCCGGTCCCGCACGGCAGTCGGCGTGCCTGCGGGTGCTGCCCGGTTTCCCCGACGTCCCCACGGCCCCGCACGAGCCCGAACCGTCCCCGGAAGGAGCCCGCTCATGACCGTCACCGCCCCGGGCACGGTCACCGGACCCGACGCGGCCACGGCGCCCGCGCTGGAGGTCCGCGACCTGCACATCACCTACCCGCCCCGGGCGGGCCGCGGCCCGGCCCGCGCGGTGGACGGCGTCGACCTCCATCTGGGCCGCGGCGAGATCCTCGCCCTGATCGGCGAGTCCGGCTGCGGCAAGTCCACCCTGGCCCGCGCCCTGACCGGACTGGTCAGGCCCACGTCCGGCGAGGTGCTGTGCGACGGCGTGCCGCTGCGCCACACCGGCGCCGCGCTCAAGGCGCACCGCCGCAAGGTGCAGTTCGTCCTCCAGGACCCCGGCGGCGCCCTCAACCCGCGGCAGAACGTGTTCGACGCGGTCGCCGAGGGCCCCCGGCTGCACCGGATGAAGGACGGCCTCGAACAGCGCGTGCACTCCGCCCTGTCCAAGGCCGGGCTGCGCCCTCCGGAGCAGTTCCTGTCGCGTTTCCCGCACGAGATGTCCGGCGGTCAGCAGCAGCGCGTGGTGATCGCGGGCGCGCTGGCGCTGGAGCCCTCGGTGATCGTCGCCGACGAACCGGTGGCCTCTCTGGACGCCTCCGTGCGCGGCGAGATCCTCAAGCTCGTCCTCGACCTGCGCCGCGACCTCGGCCTGTCCTCCCTGGTGGTCAGCCACGACCTGGGGCTCGCCTGGAACATCGCCGACCGGGTGGCCGTGATGTACCTGGGGCGGATCGTCGAGGTGGGCACCGTGGAGGAGGTCCTGCTCGCGCCGCAGCATCCGTACACCAAGGCGCTGCTGTCGGTGGTGTCCGCGCAGGGCGGGCCCGGTGCGCGCCGGCCCCAGCTCCTCCAGGGCGAGCCGCCGGACCCGACGGACGTGCCCGGCGGCTGCCGGTTCCATCCGCGCTGCCCGGTGTGGGCCGGTCTCGACGCGGCGGGGCGCGCGGAGGCGGGGTGCGATCGGCGGGCGTTGCCGGTCCTGTCCACGTGGGCGCCCTCTACGGCGTCGGCGTCGCTGTCGGCTCCGGTGGGCGGTCGGGCCGCGTGTCACCTCGTGAGCGTGTCGTGAACGCGACGGCGACGCCGAGGTGCGCGGCCGGCACCCGCCCGGCTGCGCCGCTGGTCGTACGGGACGTGGACGGCCCGCTGGAGATGGCCGACTGCGTCGCGCTGTACGAGCGGGTCATGGGCCTGCGCCCCGGCGACGGCAGCCTCAACCCACGGCTGCTGACCGCTCTCCAGGACAACAGCGGCCTGGTCGTCGGCGCCTATCTCGGCGAGGCGCTGGTGGGGTTCACCTACAGCTTCCTGGCCCGCGACCGGGGCACCGACGGACAGGGCCCGCGCCTGTACCAGTACTCCCAGTTGGCCGTGGTGGCGCACGAACGCCAGGGCCTCGGCATCGGACGGCTCCTCAAACTCGGCCAGCGCGACCGCTGCCTCGCCGAGGGGACGACGCTGATCCGCTGGGCGTACGACCCGATGCAGACCCGCAACGCCCACTTCAACCTGGACGTGCTCGGCGCGGTGGTGGACGCGGTCAAGCCCGCGATGTACGGCGCCTCGGGCTTCGGCGCCGCCACCGGCGAGTCCACCGACCGCTTCATCGTCTCCTGGCACCTGGACGCCCCGGCACGGCCCGCCGTGCCCGCTCCCGGTGCGCCGCCGGGCGGCTGGAGCGTCGGCCAGGTGTACGACGACGGCGACGACCGGATCGTGGTCCTGCCCGACGACTGGCACCGGCTGCGCGCCGACGCCGGCCCGGAGCACGCCGCCCGGCTGCGCGGCCGTCTCACGTCCGCCTTCGCCCGGCTGCTCGCCGACCGTACGGCCGTCTCGTGCGTACGGCTGCCCGACGGCCTCGCCGCCTACCGCTTCATCCCCCGTGCCGCCGCGCCCGGCACAGCCCGCCGGACCTCTTGCTAGTCCGGACCTCTTGCTAGTCCGGGCCTCTAGCTAGTCCGGGCCTCTTGTTAGGACGACTTCGCACATGACCGTCACCCTTGCCGAGATCGAGCTGGCGCTGGTCCGCCTCGATCTCGTCCACTCCTTCGAGACCAGCTCCCACCGCAAGTCGTATCTGGAGCACATCGTCGTCCGCGCGACCGCGGAGGACGGCAGCGTCGGCTGGGGCGAGTGCGCCTCGCCGAGCGACCCGTTCTACTGCGGCGAGTCCACCTGGAGCTGCTGGCAGGTGCTCGGCGAGTACCTCGCCCCGATGCTGCTCGGCCGGGCCTGGGACCACCCCGAGGACGCGGCCCGGCTCACCGCCAAGGTGAGCGGCAACCACTTCGCCCGCGCCGGCCTCGACATGGCCTGCTGGGACCTGTACGGGCAGCGGCGCGGCGAGCCGCTGGCCGACGTGCTCGGCGCCGACGCCGACGCGGTGCCCGCCGGGGTCAGCCTCGGCATCGAGCCGACGATCGACGCGCTGCTCGCGCAGGTCTCCCGGCATGTCGACGACGGCTACCGCCGGATCAAGCTGAAGATCCGCCCCGGCTGGGACCTCGAACCGGTCCGCGCCGTCCAGGACGCCTTCCCCGGCGTCGCCCTCCAGGTGGACGCCAACACCGCCTACCGCCCCGAACAGGAGTCCGTACTCGCGGAGTTGGACGGACGCGGCCTGCTGATGATCGAGCAGCCGTACGCCGCCACCGACCTGCTCTCCCACGCCCGGCTCGCCGCCCGCCTCGACACCCCGGTGTGCCTGGACGAGTCGGTCACCACCCCGGACGTGCTGCGCACCGCGCTCCACCTGGGCGCGGCGGACGTCGTCAACATCAAGGTGTCCCGGCTCGGCGGGCTCGGCCCGTCGAAGACGGTGCACGACCTGTGCCTGGACGCCGGGGTGCCGGTGTGGTGCGGCGGGATGCACGAGTTCGGCATCGGCCGGGCCGCCAACCTGGCCCTCGCCGGACTGCCCGGCTTCACGCTGCCCTCGGACGTCTCCGGCTCCGACAAGTACTACCGGCAGGACATCGTCACGCCGCCGATCCGCGCCGTGGACGGCATGGTCGCCGTACCCCGCTCCCGGCCCGGCATCGGCCTCGACGTCGACCCCGGCCGACTGAGCCGGCACACCACGCGCACCTGGACCATCCGTCCCGGCGCCACCCTGGAAGGAAAGGCAGCATGAAGGTCCTGATCTCCGCCGACATGGAGGGCGTCACCGGCGTCACCTTCCCCGACGACTGCGAGCCGGGACACGCGCGTTGGGAGTACAACCGGCAGTTCCTCACCGCCGACGTCAACGCCGCGATCGCCGGATTCGCCGCCGCCGGCGCCACCGAGATCCTCGTCAACGAGGCCCACGCGGACCAGCGCAATCTGCTCCTCGACCGGCTCGACACCCGGGCCACGCTGCTGATCGGCACGCACAAGCCGCTCGGCATGATGGAGGGCATCGACCGCTCCCCCGACGCGGTCGGCTTCGTCGGCTACCACACCGGCGCGGGCCAGCCGGGCGTCCTCGCCCACACCTATCTCCCCAACACCATCACCGCGGTGCGCATCAACGGCGAACCGGCCTCCGAGGGCCGTATGAACGCCCTGCTCGCCGACGAGTACGGCGTCCCGGTCGTCCTGGTCACCGGCGACGACCTGTGCTGCGAGGACGCCCGCGGCTGGGCGCCGCACGCCGCCCACGCCGTGGTCAAGACGTGCGTGGACCGCTACTCCGCGATCTGTCTGCCGCCCGAGGTGAGCGCCGCCCGCATCACCGAGGCCGCGCGCGAGGGCCTCGCGTCCCTGCCCGCCTCCGGGGGCCCGACGGCGCCGCCCGCCGAGGGTTACACCTACGAAGTGTCCTTCGACGCGGCCCACTTGGCGCCCGCCGCGAGCTACATCCCCGGCGTCGTCCAGACCGACGCGCTGACCGTACGGTTCACGCTGCCGACGATGTACGAGGCGATCCGCTGCTTCCGCGCGCTGACCCGGGTGGTCACCTCGGCCGTGGAGAACTGTTATGGCTGAGCCCTCCGAACTCCTGTCGCTGGCCCGCACGTTCGGCGACACCGTCCTCGAACGCTGGTCGCATCTGGTGTCGTTGGAGACCCCGTCCGGCGACGCCGACCGCGCGGCGGTGTTCGGCAGGGAACTGGCAGCGGGCCTCTCCGCCACCGCCGACCGCGTGGAGCAGCCGCCGGGACCGGGTGGCGATCACCTGGTGGCGTACTGGAACGGGCGTGAGAGCGCCGACGACGGTTCCCCGGCCGGACACACACTCCTCGTGGCGCACAGCGACACCGTCTTCCCGGCCGGGACGGTCGCCCGGCGCCCCTTCACGCTCGCCGAGGACGGGGACACGGTCACCGGCCCGGGGGTCTTCGACATGAAGGGCTCCCTGGTCGCCGTAGAGCTCGCGATGGGCCTGCTGTCCCGTACGGGAGCCACGCCCAGACGTGCGGTACGGCTGGTGGTGGTCAACGACGAGGAGATCGGCAGCCCCGACGGCAGCCGCCTCGTGGCCCAGCACGCCGAGGGCGCCCACGCGGTGCTCGGCCTCGAACCTCCGCTGCCCGGGGGCGCGTTGAAGATCGGCCGGCGCGGGGTGGCCCGGGTACGGCTTCGCGTCAGCGGGGTGAGCGCCCACGCCGGGCTCGACGCCGCCCTCGGCGTCTCCGCGATCGACGAACTCGTGGATCAGCTAGCCGGGTTGCGGGCGACGGCCGCCGCGCTCCCCGACGCCGCGCTGAACGTCGGCACGATCAGCGGCGGGACGCGCGCCAATGTCGTCGCCGACCACGCGGAAGCGGAGATCGGCCTGCGCTATGCCACCGCCGAGACGGAACGGGCCCTGATGACGGCCCTGTTGGAGCCGAGGCCGGTGCGGGAGCGCGCGGCGCTGACCGCGGAGAGGCTGTCCCACCGCCCGGCGTGGGCGATGGACCCGGCCAACCCCTTGGCCGCCGAACTCACCACGCTGGCAACCACATTGGAACTGCCCCTACCCCTCGGCTCGTCCGGCGGCGCCGGCGACACCAACATCACCGGTGCGCTCGGCATCCCCACGGTCGACGGCCTGGGTCCGGCGGGCGCGGGCGCCCACAGCGAGGACGAACACGCCTCGCTGTCCTCCCTGTTGGAGCGGGCGGCACTGATCGCCACGTACCTGCACACGCACTGACCCCTGTCTTGGACCCCTGTCTTGTCAATTGTCATGTCAAGGAGCACCACCATGCCCCTCACCCTCCCCTCCGAGGGCCTCATCCGCCCCGTCGCGCCCAAGCCCGGTGACCGTGTCGCCGTGATCGCCGCCAGCGGACCGACCGACCAGGAGAACCTGGAGACCGGCCTGGAGTCGCTGCGCGGACTCGGCTTCCAGCCGGAGGTGTTCGCCTCGGCGCGGGCGACCGGCGAGTACCTGGCCGGCGACGACGCGCTGCGCGCCCGCGACCTGACCGCCGCGCTCACCGACCCGGCGTTCACGGCCGTCTTCTGCGCCAACGGCGGCTACGGCGCCCAGCGCACTCTGGAACTGGTCGACTGGGACGCCATCGGCACGCCCACTCCGCGCACCGTCATCGGCTTCTCCGACGTGACGGCGCTGATGGAGGCGGTGGCGGTGAAGCTGGGCTGGAAGGGCCTGTTCGGCCCGATGCCCGCCATCCGCGGCTTCCACCCGGGCCGCGCCGACTTCGACGGCCTCGCCGCGCTGCTCACCGACCCGGCCTCGGTGAAGGAACTGCGCTTCCCGGACTCCCGCCCGCTGGTCGGCGGCACGGCCGAGGGCGTCACCCTGGGCGGCACGGTCACGCTGCTCGCCTGCTCCCTCGGCACGGACACGTCACTGCCCGCGCGCGGAGGCATCGTCCTTCTCGAGGACGTGGACGAGGAGACCTTCCGCCTCGACCGCTTCCTCACCCAGCTCCGCCGCGCCGGCTACTTCGACGGCGCGGCCGGCATCGTCTGCGGCACCTTCACCGACTGCGGCACCCGCGAACGCGTAGAGCAACTCCTCCACGACCGCCTCGCCGACCTCGGCATCCCGGTCCTGGTAGGCGCGGACATCGGCCATGGGGTGCCTCAGCAGACGTTTCCTATTGGCACGCGGGCCCGGCTCGATGCGGACGGGGGTGTGCTGACGTTCTTGGATCCGGTGCTTGGCTAAGGCGGTGGGGACGGGGGGTGCGGGTGAGGGGCGCACACGCGCGTGGGCGGGTCGCGGGGGGCGTCGACCCGCCCCCTACCGCCTCGCCGGCACCTGATCTTGACGTGGCTCACGAGCGTGACGTCAGATGCGGTGAGAAGCAGGTACCGACAGGCGGCACCGCCGTGGGGGGTTCAGGAACACTCCTCGCCCTGGCCCGGACCATCTCCGACGACGAACACATCTGCTACGTCCAGGACGTCGTGGTCAACCCTGCCCATCACCGGCGGGGCATCGGCCGAGCCCTGATCGAGCACCTCATGCGGCGCTACTCGCACTGCCGCTTCTTCCTCCTGTCCACAGACCACGAGTCGTCACCGGAAGGCCGGCGCAACCACGCCTTCTACCGGAGCCTTGGCTTCCTGTCCTACGAGGAGAAGCAGATGGCAGGCTTCGGACTGCCCAGGCATCGCCCGAACCTGCGCGACACAACCCCATAGAGCGTCGCCCCTCCGGCGTCCCGCCGCCTCGTCGGTGGCTCGGTCGCCGTCTGCGGAGCGTGCCCGGGCTTGCAGTGCTGCGTTGTCACTTGTCGGTGCGATGATCACCGAGGCGTGCGTGAGCCGCCGGTATCTCGACTCGGGGGGCTTGATGGACACGTGGCAAGACCTGGCAGCGGTGGTGGAGGAGCGTCTGACGGCCATGTCGTCAGACGAGCGTGGAGTCTTCGCCGCCGGCGCCGCGGAACGGCTCATGTGCCGGCACGAGGCATTGCCCGAGGAGGATCAGGCGCCGTTCACCATAAGCCTTCGACCTCTGTTGAACTCCGTGTGGGAGGCCGTCCTCGGGGACTCGACCGCTTTCACTGCCGTGAAACGCGGGGTGGCCGAGTACCTGCTCAGCGACTACTGCCACAACGACGGCCAGGACGGTCCCGACGACGCGGACGAGCACGCGGCAGCCGCGACACTCCATGCCGCGCACGCCTACCTCTTCGAGTGCGCGGACTTCGCAATCTGGGCCGGCCGCCGGGCCGTGGACGCTGTGGATGAGCACCTTCAGTACCTCGCCGAGTCGGATGAGGACACACCCGGCCTCGACGAGGCCCTTGTTGCCGAGCTCCGTCGGCAACTTGAGGATCTCGACCTCATCGCGACGTACTCGAAGGACCTGCGGTACGCGTCCCTGGGCCTGCCCATCGACACGTCCGTCCGGCTCCGCGTGGAAGTGCGTACTCCACTCTCCAGCGTGGCTGATCGATCCGGGTGATGGCGGCTGTCAGGTAGTGCTCTGTTCCGCTCGGTGAGTTCGTTCACCATCGCGCCTCGTGGCGGCGGGCATGATCGGGAACGGCCGCTTCACTATCAAAAGTGCGTGGCGATTCCGAAGACCCGGCGCAGTTGTGCCATGTCGTCCCGGTCGCGTTGCGATGGTTCGTAGCCCTGGTGGAAGTAGACCTGCTGCTCGGCGGACAGGCATGTGACGGGTGTGCCCTTGATGGTGCCCGTCACGAAGCAGGAGGAGGGATAGACGAAGGGGCGTTGCGGGTCGGGTGACGCCTGCACCGCCGAGCCATCGTCGCTGAAAACCAGTGGATGAAGATCGATCTCCCTGCCCTCCGGGGCCGTCATGACGAATCGGACCGGCCGCCAGTTCAGGCTTTCCGCGTAGCCTGCCGAGCTGAGGGCCGCCAGCACGGTGGCCTCCTGGTCCTGCCGGTGCATGATGTCCAGGTCGCGGTGGTCACGGGTCTGTTCGCCCACCAGAGCATCGATGCCCCATCCGCCACCGACCCAGACATCAGCGCCCGCCCGCCGCAACAGCGCGAGGATGATCAACACTTCATCAGGTGACATCACGTGGTGCAGGCTAGGAACCTCGGCAGCCAACGGCGAACAATTTCTCCCAGGAGCGACAGAGCAAGGTCGGAACCGCTCTGTGATCGTCGGTCGGCGTGTCAACGCGGGCGGCAGTCTCCCAGCCAGTTGGGGCGCACCCGAAGGGGCAGGGACGCGGCGCGGCGCCCCGGGTCCCTGGGTGATCACTGCCCACCTCACCGCTCGGTAGGCGGATGATCCGAACGCGCGGGAGGATCGTTCCAGCAGCCTTCGATCTCCCACTCGGCACCCGCTACGTCGCCTCGCACAGCCGAGAAGGCCAAAGCTGAGGCACGCGCACACGTCGGGGCCAACGGTGCCCATCAGTCCGCACACCGCCCTCCAGGCCGGTCACGCCCGTAATTGTCTCGCGGCTCCGGACGGCCTGGTGGTTTCATCGGTCGGACCAGAGATCATGCCCCGGCCTCATGGACCATCCGCTCGAACACCTCCTCCAGGTCACTAATACGTCGCTTGATCCTCAGAGAGTTTGCATCATACACCGAACTATAGAACTTCGTTGCCGCCATTTGCAGGACCAAAGTGACCGTTCCCTCACTTACCTTTTCTATCGAGTGAACCTCCGAGGATTCAATTTTGTACGTTTCCCCTGCGCTGCGCTCAACTACCCGCCGTGCGCGAACCCTCCCTCCTTCGATCCGATCCCACCTCCGTTCCCACAAACAGCCACTCAACACTGCACTCACGAATGCATATCGATGGTCGTGAATGGACGCTGCGAAATCCGCCACTTCGCCGCTCCAGGGTTTGTAGACGTGAAGCCAGACCCGCGCCTTCCGGTGCCCTGAGGAAGCAATGCACCACTTGTAGTGGGTACTCCGCTCTGCCGACATGCAGAGCATTCCCTCCCTCGCAGCCGGCTGGAGTGTGGAGCAGTATGCTCGCGCCAGCCGCGCAACGTCGAAGCGCTCCGAGAGCGCGTGATGTGCCTTGTCCAGCCCTCCGTCACCCGGTTCGTTCCCAAGAGAGATCAACTCCTGAGCCAGATCGCCAAAATCTTTCGTACCGATCACTTCAGCTCACTCTCCCCCTGGAGCCGGATTGCTCGCGCGGCATCGTCATCCCCTTGGTGATGACCAAGACATGATGGACGATCGGAAAACGATAGGCACCAGACTCCGTACGGTATAGCCCGTCGAGATACGGACGTTCGGCCAGTATCGTTTCACGGATCTCTCCGCGCCTCTGGACCGTGCCAGCATTGCTGTTCGTGGCCATAAAGCTCAGCACATCGGCCAGCTCACCGAGATCTCTGCCATAGAGGGAACTATGCGCCACGTCTCGGGTGACTGGTGCAAGTGACTCCAGCTTGCGAAGAATCATCGCGAAATAGCGATCACCGTGTCCTCGCAATGTATGCCCAATGCGATGCAAGAGCCGGTTATAGTCGTCCAAATGATCGCGAAACGTGACCACGATGATTCTGCCGCCCTCTTCCAGCGCACCCCACGCGGCATCCAGGATCGCTTCGCACTGAAATCTTCCACCATACAAGCAGTAACACAGGAGAATATTGTCATAGCGCCTGGTCAGGTTACAGGGAAATGTGGCTTCAATGACATTGAGGCTCTTGGCGCGAAGCACCTCCACACACTGGACGTGACATTCAATTGCCGTATAGTCACGGGTTCTGAGGCCGAGGATCTCCGGTATGTCACCGCACCCCGCACCGACATCCAAAATACTTCCCGGCCCCAGTAAGGGACCAAGAACCCCGGCGACGACCTCCTTTTCGTCGCCGGCCTCGACAAATTTTCGGTACTGCTCATAGTAGTCGGGCGGTTTGACGACGACGATACCCTTTCCCTGTGCCCCCCGAGCCGAACTCGTCACGGCGACCTCCACTCCTGATCTTTCATGGAAACAACGTCAGGACTTCACAGCAATTATCGCCACGAAGTTGTTGACACGCCAGAAAACTTCGTACCGGCTGAATCCGGCGCATTCGAGAAGTCGTATGTTGCCGTCGAGAGTCAGCGGATGCATGATCG
Source organism: Streptomyces sp. CAI-85 (assembly GCF_013363615.1). Classification (NCBI taxonomy): domain Bacteria; kingdom Bacillati; phylum Actinomycetota; class Actinomycetes; order Kitasatosporales; family Streptomycetaceae; genus Streptomyces; species Streptomyces sp. CAI-85. Next base: position 48,219 of record NZ_JAANNX010000011.1, read on the forward strand.
AATGAAGCTGCCGATTCTTCCCCAGCACCTCTTCCGCACTGCGAAACTCCTGCTTGAAGGAGATGTGCCGATCGTCGATCAGATGCTCCAGATATCCATCCTTCGCGTAAACCTTTTCCGCCAGGATAAAAGCGCCGTTGAGGGTCAACGCAGAATGAATGTTTCGAGCGATCTCCTGCCGCTCATGGACCGGTATGAACTGAAAGGTGAATATAGCGGTGATCAGGCTTGCATTCGAGAATCTGGTGGCTGGCGACACCTTTTCTTGCAAGAGTTTCGCATTTCTGCGACTCGCGGCGAAGGAGTTCGAGAAGTTGACGTTGGGTTCCACGCCAATAAAATTGACCGACTTTCTGCGCGACTCGTCCTCCTCGGATTCGACGTGCAAGGCGAGCGTGTTGATCAGACGGCCCGTGGAACAACCGATGTCATAAACGTTTGTCCCCGATTGGATAATGGCATGGGCCAAGCCGACGACAATTTCATCGAGGAGGTCGTATCCGCGAATCTCTGTGGAGATATGCGCATCAAAGTCGGTCACAGTACTGAAGCTGAACTTCTGTGCGCCATTTTTCTGCTTGGACACGGGAACGTCCTGTGGATACATTTCCGTTAACCCTCGTGGAGTCGCCGACTACATCTCACAGGTCTTGCGCCATACCCTTACCAAGGGCCTGATCTAGGATGTTTCGAGTAAAAGCATCCAGATCCATACCTTCGAGCTCATCACTCGCAACCCATCTCGCATCCAAGACCTCGGAGCTTTGCACAGACAGATCACAGGGATCGCAATGGACGAGATAGTTCAACTGAATAACAGAGACCGATCGACGTGGGGCTGGCTCCTCATAGGCAGACGTTCCGACGAGCACGGCATCCTTTACTTCGATCCCAGATTCTTCCAGGATCTCCCGCCTCAATGCTTCCTCTACTGTTTCTCCGTGGCAAACATGTCCTCCCGGCACGCTCCAAGCACCTGGCTTTATCGAATCATTCAAAGATCTCCGTACAAGTGCAATCCTCGAGTCGACAATACAGACACCGGCCACTACAATCGCAAAGAGGCCATCAGTGCTGTCGTCCTCGGACTGTTGCCTCACCTACGCCACCTTTCTCATATTGACGAAGAATCGCCTTTCGAATTCCTTGGCGGACAGACGCAGCCTCGCCACCTCGCCGGAGTCGATGTGCCCCAATCCCACATCGTCGAGCGCACTCATCAAATCACTCTCATTGTCCCTGTGATCAAAGGTGACGCGCCGCTCCGCCGTCTCCAATTGCCTCGACAACTCCAATGAGTACGTCTGATAGGCGAGCGACAGGTGCGAGTACCGATAGGTCGTCGGGTTCACGGTGGAGCGACCGGGATTGGCGTGGTACAACGCGACATACACCGCTTCGTCCGTACGTTCCAGCCTCACCACGGAAAGCAAAGTACCGTCGAGGGACACGCAAACCTTGCACTTGTTCCTGAGATCGAAGAGCGCAATCAGGGTTCGAGCTATCTCGTTCCGCAGTTCTTCCACGATCTCATCGATCGTGCGCTCAGACGCCGAAGGTATGAGCATCCTGTCGGCCGCCCGCCGGCGAAGCGACCGGATGTTCGACGGATCGAGCATGAGTACATGAACTTCGGTGAACGCTTTGGAGCAGTAGTTGACGTAGGGCGCTATCCACTTGCCGGTGCTTCCTCGAAACTGAATCTCGGATGATTTCTTGAAGTCCTTCATCAAGTCGCTCATGAAGCTGCTGTCGAAGTGATCCGTGGGAGGATACTCTCGGGTCGGCATGTGCATTTCCGATATTCTCGTCAGCTCGGCGACGGTCGCGTCTCGCTGCTCCCGGAAGAGTTCCGTGAGTGAGTGTCTGAGAAAGTAGTTCGACTCTCGGTTGACGAACAACGTCACAAATGCTGCAAAAAGTGCCGCCGAGACGATTCCGGAGCCAATCGAAGAGAGCTTCTGCTCGACACTGGCTTCTTTGTCCAGCAGCAACAGAGCCAGTCCGGCAACGAAACTAAGCGTCGTCATCAACCAAAAGGCGTACGTGACGATGCGTCGCGCGGTCCTCGTATCGCTTGGCAAGGAAGACATCGGCGACTCCGTTGGTGACGGCACCTGCAGGACGCAAGCCCATAGCGAAGCATGCCCTGCAAGTCACCGTCTAGGCTCTGCGGGTCTGCGAGGTTGAACGGTGCGTTCGCGTCCCTTGGTTTGACAGGCGGTGTGTGGCATGTCTGTAATTGGCTGCTTCTCAGCGTTTCGGAAGCCCAACTCGTTGCGAGCGCCGAGCTTGATCACAAGGTGGATCCCGCCGCTGGGTGTTGTCGCGCCAGGTCTCGGCGAAGAGCTGATCTCGAGCCTCTGGCAGTCGGCGGCAGGAGCCGGTTGGCGAACCCGTGAGCGCAGGCGATTCCAAGCCGTGAGCAACGTCGCGGTTGCGCCGAAGCCGAGCCCGGTTCGACTTCTAACACCGCCACGCTTGAGACGACTCAGAGATCATCTCCGGGACAGCCCCTAACCCGTGCCGTCAGTCAGGGCTGAGAGCACGAAGCGACGTCCGGACCTCCGCCCCCCACTTGGTCCTAGCGGACGAAGTCCGCCACTCCCCCAGCTCGTAGGCTCCCCCGCACCGAGCAAGAGGGATGCCGTGGTGGAGTCGGACGGGTTGGACGGGCAGGTTGAGATGGACCGGGTAGGGGCGTGGTTGCGTGCGCGGTTGCCCGGGTTGCTCACGGAGTGGGGTGTGCCGGGGGCCGCTGTGGCCGTCGGGGTGAGCGAGCGAGTAGCGGAGAGTGTGGCCGGGGTGCTGAGCGCGGCCACGGGGATGCGGGCCACGGTGGACTCGCTCTTCCAGATCGGCTCGATCACCAAGGTCGTGACCGCGACGCTGCTCATGCAGTTGGCCGACGAGGGGAAGTTGGATCTCGACGCTCCGGTGCGGGACGTTCTCCCCGAGTACCGCATCGCCGACGCGGAAGCCGCGCGGAGGATCACTCAACGCCAACTGCTGGGTCACGTAACCGGGTTCGAGGGGGACGTCTTCACCGACCGCCTCGGCCTGCCCGCCACCGCCACCCCCACGCAACTCCGCGAGGCGGCCGTCGCCCTCTCCGCCCGTTGGGCCGCCCTGGCCTCCCATCCCCGACACACCACCCGAAGCGCCGCCACCACGCTCCAGCGCGCCTGCGACGACATCCTCCACACCCTCGACAGCCATCAGCAGCAGTTCTGACAGAGCAGGGCTGCCGTGCTACGGGCGTGGAGCATTGCCTGACGTGTGTGCCGGCCGCGCCACGTGCGCCGGTCGGGCGTCGCGGCCCAGGAGGCATTCCTCCAGGAATCCGCACACCCGCAGGTGATCGGTGCGGGCCGCCCAGCCGAGGCTGATGTTGTGGCCCGCGTCGGGCTGACGGTCCACGCGTACCGGGGCTGATACGAACGGCCGGGTCAGGGCGGCCACCGCCGCCTCGTCGTGCCGCCACCACTGTTCCTGCTCGGCGAACGTGAAGCGCACGGGGACCCTGACCCGTGCGGCCAGCTCGGGATACAGCGTCGGCCACGACGGGCCCTGCGCCGCCTCGATCTCGGGGACCGGTGAGAGGAGTGCCTGCCCGAGCCGGAAGGGGTCCGGCGGGTAGAGGCGCAGGGCACCCCAGTGCTTGCGCCACTCGCCCCGGCCGCCGGGTCCCGGGAGCTGGTGCGGGTCTACGGCGAGACGGTTGCCGAGGCCGGAGATGTCCATGCCGATCAGCGTGTCGCCGAGGGTGTCGGCGGCCGCCATCGCGAGTTTGCCTCCGTAGCTGTGGGCGACGAGGAACAGGCCGGCCCCGGTGGCGTGCCGGGCCGCGAAGTCGGCCAGCGCGGCGCTCAGGACGCGGGCGGCGTCCGTGAGGGCCAGGCCGTGGGGCAGCCGTGCCGCGGAGAGACCGTAGCCGGGGCGGTCGACGGCGAGCACCGTGTAGCCGAGGCGGGCTCCCAGCGTGAGGAGGGACAGGCCGGGGCGGGCGCGGTTGTCGAAGTAGCCGGCGCGCATGCCCGCGCCGTGCAGGGCGACGAGGACCGCGCGCCGGTTCTGTTTGCCTGCGCAGCCGTGCTTCACGGCGAGGTGGAACGTGAAGGAGTCACTGCTTTGCCGGAACATGTGGCAGTTCTGGTGGAAGATCTTGCGCAGGGCCAGGAGGGTCGCCTTACGGGGGTCGGGCTCCAGGTCGGCGCGATGTCCCGGGGTGTTCTGTCCACACTGGCCAGGTCGTACATCATTTCCGCGAGGTACGCCGTCAGCCCCTCCGGGCTTTCTTTCCCCAACCCCCGCTGGAAAAAGTTAGGTTGACTGCGGGTATTTGTGGCTCAGCCACGCCTTCCGGCTGTTTCGGCGACGCCGGGGTGGGCCGGTTCGAGGAGTTGCACGAGCAGCGCGCGCAGCTCCTCCTCGCCGCCGGGTCCGAGCAGGGCCGACACCTCGGCGGCGAGCTGGTCGACGGCCTCGGCGACCGCCTTGAGCTGGGTGTGCCCGAGTTCGGTCAGCTCCAGGGCGTGGCGGCGGCGGTCGTGCGGGTCGCGGCCGCGGTGGACCATCCCGCCGTCGACCAGCTCGTCCACCAGTTGGGAGGTCGCGGGTCCGGTGATGGCCAGTTCCTGGGCGAGCCGCTGCTGCGGGCAGGGGCCTGAGGCGGCGAGGATGGAGAGCGGCCCGTAGTGGCGGACCCGCAGTCCGGTCCCGGCGAGTTTCTCGTCGCCGAGCCGGCGCAGCCGGTGGTGGGCCTGCTCGACCAGGTGCTCGGTGCCCTGCACGAGGTCCTGGGTGCTCTGCGGGAGGAGCCGTGCGAGCAGGGTGTTGAGGCGGGTGACCTGTTCGGGGCTGAGCGCGGCGGTGAGCCGGGCGTCCCGCTCGGCGACGGCGCGGCGGCCCGCCTCTACGGCGGCGCGGCCCTCGTCGGTGAGGGAGAGGATGTACTGACGGCGGTTGTCCGGGTTACGGGTGCGGAGCACCTGGTGCCGCGCCTCCAGACGGTCGATGACGCCGACCATGATGGTGCGGTTGATGCCGAGCCGCTCGGCCAGGTCGAGCTGCGAGACCCAGTCGCCGCCGGTCAGCGCGTCCAGGACGAGGAAGTCCCGGGAGTCGTCCTCGGGGCCGTCGGCGAAGGTGGTGAACTGCGCGAAGACCCGGCGCAGGAGGTAGCCGATGAACCCGGTGAGCGCTTCGGGCAGAACCCCGGCGACCTCGGCCGTGGCCTCCGCCTCCGACTCGGATCCCCGCATCGCGCCGCGCTCGCCTCCCACGATCGTCATCTCCCCTCCGAAACCGGAAACCGAGTATACGGCGGACGGGGGCTACGGGACCTGGGCCGGGGGCCCTGCGGAACCGGGGCCGGGGGTCGTACGGGACCGGGGCCGGACGGGGGCACGGGCCCTGCGGGACAGGGGGCAGGATCGGGCGCCCGGCCCCATCGGGCCAGTCCCGGGATCGGACCCCCGGCCCCATCGGACCCATCCCGGGATCGGGCCCCCGGCCGCGCCGGACAAGGCCCGGAGCGGCGGGCGCACGACCCCCGCAGGTTCGGCCCGGGATCAGGCACTCGGCCCCGCGAGGCCGGGCCAGGATCACCGGGCTTACGGCCGGCCTCGGCCCGCCGTGAGCCACTGTTCAAGGAGCTCCACGCGGGACGCGTCGGACCGGACTCGGACCACGCGCACGATCCTGCCGGACCTGAACCGGGCCAGGCACACGAGCCCAGCCGAACCAGGACCCGGATCACCGGGCCGGTGCCCGCCGAGGCCCACCGTGAGCCACTGTTCAGGAAGGCACACACGGAACGCGCACGACCGGACCCGCACAAGCGCACCGGCCAGGCGGGGCCAAACCCGGCTCACAGGCCCCGGCCCGTCGGAGCCCGCCACGCACCACCGTTCGGGGAGGCGCACACGGAACGCGTCCATTTAGGCCCGCTCCTAGCGCACGAGCCCGCCGGACCGGACCCGGATCACCCGACCGCGGCCCGCCGCCGTTCCTACCCTTCGGAAAACTGCACACCGGACACGCCCGACTGGCCCCAGATCCAACGCACCAGCCCCGCCAGACCGCACCCGGAACACCAACCCCAGCCCACCGAAGCCCACCCCCGCGCACGCCGCACGCCTGACCCCGCCCGGAGGGGGGAAGGCCCGGGCGGGGCGGAGGGGGGACCGGTGGCGGCCTGTGTCAGGGGCGCGTCGGTTCGTCAGTGGGGCTGGGGGTGTGGTGCCGTGGTTCTGATGGTGCTCAGGGTCACGATCAGGGCGATCAGGTAGATGCCGCCGCCGATGAGGAGGCCGTACGCGTAGCCCGCGGTGAGCGCCTCGGCGCGGTCGCCGGGCAGGTTGTGGTCGGTGATGACGGAGGCCGTCGCGGCGAGGACGGCGAGGCCCACCGCGCCGCCGATCTGCTGGCTGGTGTTGATGAGCCCGGCCGCGATGCCCGTGTCCTCCGGGGAGACGCCGCGCACGCTGATGACGGTGACCGTGACGAAGACCAGGCCGAGCCCGAACCCGCAGACCAGTTGGGCGGGCAGCAGGACGGCGAAGGCGTTCTGGCCGGGCGCGAGGAAGCTGAGCCAGACCATGCCCGCGACGCCGATGACCAGTCCGGTGGCGATCACCGAACGTTCGGGCACCTTGGCCAGCAACTGCGGTCCGACACCACCCGCCGCGAAGCCGATGCCGATGGCGAACGGGAGGTAGGCGAGGCCGGTGATCATCGGCTCGTAGCCCTTGACGATCTGCATGTAGAGGGTGAGGAAGTAGAACGTGGCGAACATGCCCGCCCCGACCAGGAACATCACCGCGTTCGCCCCGGCACGGCTCCGGTCGGCGAGGACCGAGCCCGGCAGCATCGGCGCCCGGCTGGCGCGCTGGATGACGACGAACGCGGCGATCAGTACGACCGCGACGGCCAGGGCGATCAGGGTGGTGCCGTCGTCGAGGCCCTTCTCGCCGGCCCGGTTGATGCCGTAGACGAGGGAGCCGAAGCCGAAGGTGGCGGTCAGCGCGCCGGGCACGTCGACCTTGCCGCGGTCCCGCTCGCCCTCCTTCAGGACGCCGGTGCCGATGAGGACCGCGACGGCGATCGGGATGTTGATGTACATCACCCAGCGCCAACTCAGGTATTCGGTCAGCGCCCCGCCGAGCAGCAGGCCGACGACGGAACCCAGCCCGCCCATCGCCCCGTAGACGCCGAGCGCCTTGTTGCGCGCCGGGCCCGCCGGGAAGGTGGAGGCCAGCAGGGAGAGCGCGGTCGGTGCCGCGATCGCCGCGCCGACGCCCTGGAGGACCCGGGCCGCGATCAGCGCCTCACCACTGCCCGCGAGGCCGCCGAACAGCGAGGCGAGGGTGAAGATCACGAGTCCGGCGCGGAACACCCGGCGGCGGCCGAAGAGGTCGCCGGCCCGGCCGCCGGCCAGCAGCAGACCGCCGAAGGCCAGCGCGTAGGCGGTGACGATCCAGCCGAGGCGGGCGTCGGAGAGACCGAGCGCGCTCTGCATGCTGGGCAGGGCGACGGCCACGATCGTGTTGTCGAGGACCAGCATGAGCTGGGCGGCGGCGATGACCGCGAGGGCGAGCCCGAGCCGCTCCCCGGACGGGGCCGACGCGGCGGCGCCCGGGGGTGTGCCGGGGCCCGGTGGAGCGGCTTCGGTTCTGTCCTGCGTCGACATGAACGTCTCCAGAGGGGGTTCGGGGAGGGGGTCAGCGTCCTGCGGCGTCCTTGACGGCCCAGATGTCCAGGTCCTCGTAGGCGGCACGCCACTCGGTCTCGTAGGCGGCGCGCAGCGGCGGCGGCAGCTTGCCGAGGATCACGGCGACCCGGGCGGCGTCGATGTCGTCCAGGAGCCACGGGAGGTAGCGGTTGGCGTCGCTGCCGATGCGGTCCTTCTGCTCGGCGCTGAACGCCCCCCACTGCTGCGGGCTCAGGGTCAGGTCCATGAGCGCGAGCGCCTCCCGCTCCTCGTGGTCGAGGTGGGCGCGGAGGTCGGTGCAGAGCGTGTCGACCAGGCCGCCGAGGCGTCCGGCGCCCGAGTCCCGGTCGGCGAGCGCGGCGTCGATGTCGGCCAACAGCGGGTCGATGACCGCGTGTTCGTCCTCCATCGCGTCGAGCAGCGCGATCTCGGAGTCGGCACCTCGGCCGGCCAGCGCCTCGTACATCACCGGCCACAGGGTGCGGTCCTCGGAGGTGTGGTGGGCGGTGAGGAACTTCTTGAACAGCTCCCAGCCGACCGCGGTGCTCAGCACGTGCCGAGGGTCCTCGTCCACCCGGGAGGTGATCCGTGCGATGCGCTCCAGTTCACGGCGGAGCGCGTCGTGGATGGCGAACATCATCGTCATGTCGAGGTTCTTGAAGTCGCCCATGTCCTCTTCCCTCCTGCACGTGTCCGGCTTGGAACGACAGTATCGTCAACCTGCCTAACTATCAAGCTACCAATCATCAGAGATCCAAGCTCTCTACGGCGCCGGACGCGCTCCCCCGGCCCGGGCGCCGACGGTGCCCTGCACGCCGTCCGGCCGCCACTCCCCGTCCACCGGCTCGCCGACCTGCCCTTCCTCCCCCTCCAGGGCCTCCTCGGGCATCCCCTTGCGAATGCGGTCGAGCGCCGGCGAGGTGGCCGCGGTGGTGATCAGCGCCATCAGGACGAGGATCGTGAACAGGTCCTGGCCGATCACGCCGAGGCCGAGGCCGACGTTCAGCACGATCAGCTCGGTCAGCCCGCGGCAGTTCATCAGCGCGCCGATCGACATCGCGTCCCGCCAGGACCGGCCGGCGAGCCGCGCCGCCCCGGTCCCGCCGCCCCACTTCGCCAGCACGGCCACCACGAGGACCGCACCGGCCCACAGCCACTGCACCGGGTCCGCGGCCAGCAGACCGACGTCCGCGCGCAGACCGGTGGTGACGAAGAACAGCGGAAGCAGCACCGGCACGGCGAAAGCCCGCAGCCGGGACGTCTGCACCTCGACGACCCGGCTGCCGCGCGGCGTCACCGCACCGAACAGGAAGGCCCCGAACAGCGCGTGCACACCGATCAGGTCCGTGGCCAGGGCGCTCAGGCACAGCCCGCTGAAGAGCAGCACCAGGACCATGCCGTCGGTGGACACCCGCTCGGCGCGGGCGGTCAGCCGGGCCAGCACGGGACGCACCACCGCGACCATGAAGAAGGCGAAGCCGACGGCGGACAGCGCGGTGGTGACCGCCTCCATCGGCGAGCCGGCCGACGACACGGCGACCACCGCCGCCAGCAGACACCAGGCGGTCACGTCGTCGAAGGCCGCGCAGGCCAGCGCGAGCACGCCCACCGGCGTCCGGTACATGCCCCGGTCCACCAGGATCCGCGCCATCACCGGGAACGCGGTGATGCTCATGGCCACCGCGATGAACAGGACGAACGGCAGCCGCTCCACGCCCTCGGGCGCGAACGAGTCGTACATCCCGAGGGCCAGGAGCGTGCCGAGGCCCAGCGGCAGCGCGATGCTCGTCATCGAGACCGCCGCCGCCGTGCTGCTCTGCGCGCGCAGGGAGCCGATCCGCAGCTCCTGCCCGACGAGGAACATGAAGATGAGCAGCCCCAGGTTGCCGAGCAGGCCCAGGTACGGCAGACAGGACGCCGGCAGGAGCCACTCCTGCGCACCGGGCCACAGCCACCCCAGGAACGAGGGGCCGAGCAGCAGGCCGACGGCTATCTCGCCCACCACGGCCGGCTGGCCGGCACGGCGCACCAGGCGCGCGCCCAGCGCACAGAGAAGGATCACCGCCGGGACGGCGATCAGGAGATCGGGGAGGGGATCGGTCGCGGCGGCAGCGGCAGCGGCGATGGCCATCGGTACTCCAGAGGGAATTCGGGGGCTCGGGGGTCTCAGTGGGGTGCGCGATGTGGTGGGCGGGACATGGCTGCCCGGCGGGGGGGCGCGGCGGAGCGTGGCGGGGCGGGGGCGCGACGGGGGTCTCAGACGCCGTACGGGCGTACGGACTTGGCGTCGCGCAGGGCCAGCGCCCACCAGAGCAGTTGGTCGAGCATGAGCTTGGCCGCGGCCTCGGCGCCCTCGGGCTCGGCGGGGAACCGGCCCTGGGCGTCGTAGTGTTCGAGCACGCGCGGGAAGAGCACCGCGTCCTTCATGCCGACCGCGTGGAACTCGGCGTAGATCTGCCGCAGATGCTCCACCGCGCGCACTCCCCCGGTCAGCGACAGTCCGTAGCCGACGAAGCCGACGGGCTTGGCCTCCCACTCGGACTGGAAGCTGTCGATCAGGGTCTTGAGCGGGCCGGGGACACTGCGGTTGTACTCGGGGACGATCAGGACGAACGCGTCGGCGGCGGCCAGCCGGGGGCGCAGCGCCACCGCTACGGGGTGCAACGCAGCGAGGCTGCCGGGCAGTTCGTGGTCCGCCACGTCGACGGTGTCCAGGACCAGGTCGTCGCGGAGCGCGGCCAGCGCGGTGAACCAGCCGGAGACGTCCGGCGCCAGGCGGCCGTGGCGGGCCGAGGCGACGATAACCGTCACCTTGACCGGCGCGGGGGTGGGCACCGCCGTATGGGGTACCGCCGGGTGCGGCACCGCCGGGTGCCGCCGGGCCGCAGGGGAGTCCACGGGGGCCTCAGCCCGCCGCCGCGGAGCGCGCGGCGACGGGGGTGAGGGCGAGGAACTGGGTGGCGTCGACCCGGGAGAGAATCCGGCGGGTCAGCGCGGGCATCTTCGTCATACCGTCGTCGGTGAAGATCACCGGGTCGGTCACCTGGATCCGCCGGCCCCGCGTGGTGATCTCGCAACCCCCGGCGGCCAGCACGTTCTTGACCCAGTCGGACCCCGGGCCGTACGGCAGGGTGATGACGATGTCGTCGCCGCGGCGGAACAGCTTGACCGGGGTGCTGAAGGCGCGCCCGGACTTGCGGCCGCGGTGGTGGACCCTGCCGAAGCCGGGCATCCGGCTCAGCACGGGCCCCACGAAGTGGTTGGCGACCGCCTTGTTGAAGCGGGCGACGCGTCGGTTGATCGGCACAACTGCCTCCTCTTTCAACGCCGTTACGGGATGCCGAGTCGCGGCCGGAAAGGAAGGGGGAGGGCGGCTCCTCCACCTGGGAACCGCCCTCCCCCCATCGACCTTTCCGACGTCTCGTCAGGCGCCCTGCGGCGCACCGGACTTGGGTGCCAGCGGGCCGACCGGCCTGCCGCCGGACCTCAGGAAGCGCTCCAGCGTGAAGTTGTCCACGATCCCCCAGCGTTCGGCGATCCTGTCGCCCTCGAAACGGAACCAGATGATGGCCTGATGCTGGACCTGGAGACCGGTCGGCTGGATGCCGATGAAGGGGCCCGTGTGCTTGCCGTGCATCACCCAGCGGATCGCGGCCCGGTCGCCCTGCGAGATGAAGTCGAGGATCTCGTACTTGATCTCGCTGAACGCGGACTGCTGGATCCGGATCGTGTGCTTGAACGCCTCCGGACCCCGCATCGAGTCGTCGTGGCTGCCGTGGTTGCGGAAGTCCTCGGTGAGATAGCGGTCGGCGGCCGTGAGGTCACCGAGGTCCAGGCCCTCGTGGAAGACCTTCTCGACGACCTCGCGCTGCTGCTCGGGCGTGAGCGTGGTGGGCATGACGGATTCTCCTCTTGACTCGTGTGGCAACGGAAGGAGTTGATGGCGCCACTGAGGGAGTTGACGGCGCCACGACGACGTCTCAGTGGCGGGGATCGAGGGCCTCGACGCCGAGGCCTCATGAGCCTGGAGGGAGCGAACGTCGACCTCGGTCACGCCGCCGGGCGGCGACCCGGTGCTCCAGACGATCCGAAGCCGCAGCCGCGCGAAACGCCAGCCGTCCGCCGTACGCCGCGCGACGCCGGTGAACCGTCCGCCGATCTGGAAGTACGCGGAGGGGCGCGGCGGTTCGGGCGAGCCGAAGTGCACGTGCGAGGCGATCAGGCTCCAGCTCACCGCGGCGCGATCGCCGTCCGGCTCGATCGAGGCGAGGGAGCCGTGGTGGTGCGTACGGCTCCAGCGCTCCATGATCTCCCGCAGGAAACCGTCGGCGCCGGGCAGGCCGCGGTGACTGCCCACCGGGAAGAGGAGGTCCACGTCCTCGGTGAACAGGGAGACCGCCCACGCCTCGTCGAAACCGGAGCCGGTTCCCTCTGGGGTGAGTCCTTCGTCCAGGCCGGCGAGATAGCGGTCGATCAGGTTGTTCAAGGCAGCGATGTCGGTCAACCGAGCTACCGCAGCGACGAGTTCACCGAGGCGGCCTGCCTCCGGAGTCACGGTCACGGCACCCGATGCGCGTCGGTCTCGGCGTCCGTCGCATAGATCACCGTGTCATCGGGGCCGTGCACGACGGCCTTGCCCTTGCCGGTGAACTTGCCGTCGCCCTCCAGCCGGGCCTCGATGTCTATCTTGATGTAGGCGGCCCGGAAGCCGGTGGGGCTGATCTGGGTGACGTCGGTGTTGAAGTCCTCCCGCAGGAAGAACGTGAACGCCTCGTCACCGGCCCGGGTCCAGGAGCCGGCACCCGTGCTTTTCTGCGTGACGACGACGAGCGAACCGTCCTCGGCGAAGGTGACGGTGTACTCGTCCACCTCGCCGTCGTGGGTGACCGTGCCGGCCCAACGTCCGACGGGTGAACCGGGAGAATCAGGCATCGACCACACTTCCTCTGTCGGCTGCGGACAAAAAAGAATCCGCGTCCGGCGCGGGGCCGGACACGGATTCTGGAGAGAGCTGGGGCCGCCGTCACACCCCGCCCGGCCGCTCTGGAAGCGGTGGGGCCATCAGGGCGTGGAGCCGCCGGAAGAAGTGTGACACTCAATCTCCTGAACCGTCAACCCACTTATGTTGTACGGCTCCTGCGCTCCCTGAATTGCCGTCACCGCAGGTCAGCGGCGGCGCTGAGGCGGTCGATCGAGAGGTCCGTCGAGAGGCCGGTCGGAGAGGTCCGGCAAGAAGTCGGTCGGAGAGGTCCGGCGAGAAGTCGGTCGGGCCGTCATAAGTCCGGCGTCTGCCGTCCACCGGTCGGCATCGGCGCTTCGTCCTCCCTCAGGGCGAGCAGTTCGTCGAGATCGTACTCGGCGCGCTGCTTCCGCCCGTAGCGGGTGATCTTGCCCCGGGAGGCCCACTTGCGGATCGTCGCCTCGCTGACGCCCATGGCCAGTGCGGCCAACTCGGTGGAGACGGTACGGCGCTTCGGGTTCGGGGTCGTCACTGCGACCACCTCGCCCGCTGCCCCGCCACCATCAGCCACTGGCGAGGCGGAAGCACGTGCCCGGCGTCGCACGAGACCTGGCCGGGCGACCCGCCCGCGCCACGCGTCACGGCCAGCAGCGTGCCCGTGCACTCGGGCTCGACGCACTCCCCGAGCGGCATTCCGCGTACCGGGGCCGGACCGAACAACGCGCTCAGCCGCTGGAGCAGTTGGCGCACCTCCTCGTCGAACGACACCGCCGCGGGGTGGCCGGCGATCCAGTCCATCTCCTGGCAGAGGAAGGAGACCAGGGACGCGACGTCGCGGCCGCGCGGCCCCTTCGCGCCGCGCTCCTCGACGACCAGCCGCGCCCATGAGGCCAGTACGTCGGTGGTCTCCGTACGCATCTCGACGGTCCGTTCGTCGAGTTTCATGCCGACGGATCTGCTCCCGGCGACCCGTTCCCGCATCCGGGCCCGACTCGGGGTCAACGCGTGATCGCTCTCGCGGTACAGCCCGAGCAGGGTGAGCAGTTCTTTCCTCAGCCTCTCGACGCACGTCCGGCAGTGGCTCCCGCAGAGTGCCGCGCAGTCCCGGCCCATATGGCCGGCAGAAGGTTTGGGGCGCATGTGCATCTGACTCCTCGAATCCTTCCTGTGGTGTCCGTGCGTGACGGCCTCGGGGCACCCTTGGTGCCGTTGGTGCCGAGCAGGGGCCTGGGCCGGAGAACGGGACTCGGAGCGGGCCGGGAACGCGGGGCGTGGTCGGTCACTCCGGTCCGATGCGCTGATCCGTGACAGTGGTCGCCGCGCACCGTCCGGCGAGCGGGGAAACCCTGATCCGAACACGGAACCCGCCGTAGGGACGGCGGACGAGCAGCGTGCACACCCCCCAACGGCACCGCACCGGGCCGATTCGATCGTGCGCTTCCCCGGACGGAGGCCACGGCCGCTCCTGGTCCGGGAACAGCCGAAAAACAACCCCTGGGGGACTACTACTGGCCACCGGACCGTAGTGCCCGAAAGAAAACGGACGACTACGGGAGCATTTCTGTTCGCGTCGGAGCGTTCCGCGCGCCCTCGGCGCAGACACGGCGGCGCCATACACGAACTCACGGAGCCTGACAAGCAATTGGTCGAGCATCCGTCTAGCTCGGATTCTCCGGTTGTCGATCACGCATGGCCGGTCGGCGATCACGAGTGTTCGGAGTCCGGAATCCCGTGCCCGTTTCCCTGGCCGGAGGACGGAGACCCAGGCATACGCCGAGGGTCCGTCTCCCGCATTCGTCGTAGACGGGACCCCGGCAGGACAGGCCGGCCGAGCCGGGCGGGGCCGTATCCACGTATCGCGCGAATGCCGTGGCGACGGTCGCTGGAGGCGTGGGCGGGGCCGGGACCGGTGGGTCCGCGGGGCCGGCAGGACGTGACGTCCCTGCTCGCCGCGTTGTCCACGCGGCTCAGGGACGCGAACGGCACCTTCGTCACCTACGACGGCGAGGTGGCCGGAGGCATGATGAACGCTTGCCGACCTCATATCCCAGGTCGCGGCCGCCGTGACCCGCGAGGCGCAGGAGGCGGGACCCATGCGCCAGTGGGAGGACCTGCGGGGCACGACCGGTTTCCTGGACTGGGCCGCCGAACTCACCGTGGACATCGACGGCATCAAGGACGACGCGAACCACGCCCACGACCAGGCCAGTGCGGCGTACCACCGCGCCAAGACGGTGGAGGGCGAGGCACGGGACGCGTGCACGACGGCGCTGGACGCCGCCTACAAGGCCCTCCCCGACTTCCGCGGCGGTGACTTCGTCGACGCCAAGAGCCTGATCGACGCCATCCCCGCGCTGCGGGCGGAGGCCGCCGAGGCCGCCCGGGATCCGCTCACGCATCTCCCCGGTAGCGGGTCCAAGGCGGAGTTCACCAAGGCGGTCGGGAAGGATGACGTGTCGGCGTCGCTCGCGGACATCCGGATGTGCCTGACCGGGCTGCCGGAGGCCACCGACGCCTACTGGGCCGTACCGAGGAGCGCCGAGGAGCGCGGCGAGTGGATCGCGGCGAACAAGGAGATCATCATCGCGGCGGCGGAACGTTCCGGCCTGCCGCCCGACATGGTCGCGGGCATCGCCTGGCAGGAGGTGGGCGGCCAGTAGGGCTGGATGGACGACGGTGTCGACACCCTCCGCAGTCTCGCCGAGGACGGCTGGCTGCCCGACACCCCGGAGAACCTGCCCTCGCGGCTGGGCGGTTCGCCCGACGAGACACCCTTCGGCCCCATCGCCATCCAGGTGCGACGGGCCGCGGAGGTCCTGGGGTACGACCCGGCGAACCTCACGGACGGACAGCGGGACACCATCGAGGCCGCGCTCCAGGACCCCGGGCAGAACATCTTCATCGCCTCCGAGTACCTGGCCATGCTCAAGGAGGAGAGCGGCTTCGCCGACGTACCGGCGGACCAGATGACGCGCGAACAACGCCAGGAACTCCCCGCCCGCTACAGCGGCGGCCCCTACTGACAGGATGACAAGGCTCAGGGCTACGGCCGTGGCTTCGACAGAAACCTGGACGACGCGAGGAGCGCCCTGAAGTGACCGCCCTGCCACGAGGCCCGTGGGGCGTTGACGATCCACCCCCAAGGCACCTGGGACGAATCGACCCTGACGGCCATCGAGTTCACGTCGGCCCTCCTGATCACCCTCGCCACCCTCACATTCATCGTCGCCCTCTTCCCCATACGCCGCCACACCCTGAGCCGCTGGTGGCTGACACCGGCCGTCCTGTTCCTGGCGGTGGGTGCGGCTCGCTGGGCGTACATCGTGCAGGCGTATCCGCGGGGTGGGGGGAGTTGAGGGGGCCGCCGCCTTCATCCCGCCCCCGTCCTGAGCGGGGTAAAGCTCCGCCTCTCATCAAGGAGGGCCCGACTCGGGAGGTACCCCGGCTGCCGACCGGGCTTCTACACGGCAGCTTCGAGTATCCCTGCGAGCCCTCCCCCTCTGAATCAACCTCTCAGCACTCTTGACCCTCACGTGGCGTGAGGCCGCACCCTCGTTGTCATGGAGGATCACTGGACAGTGGGACGCGTGGCCGAGCTGGCCGGAGTGAGCGTGCGCACGTTGCATCACTACGACGAGATCGGACTCGTGTGTCCGTCGGCGCGGACCCCGGCCGGCTACCGGGCCTACTCGGCCGACGACGTGGAGCGGCTCAGGGAGGTACTCGCCTACCGGCGACTCGGCTTCGGGCTGCGGGAGGTGGCACAACTGGTGGGCGACCCGTCCACCGACGCGGTGGCGCACCTGCGCCGGCTGCGCGGCCTGCTGCTGGAACGACGTCACCGCACCGACGCCATGGTGACGGCCATCGACAGGGAACTCGACGCACGGGCCAGGGGGTTGAAGGTGACACCGCAGGAGCAACTGGAAATGCTCGGGGCCAGGCTGTACGACACGATCGGCGGCGCCTACACCGCCACGCGGCGCACCGACCCACACATTGCCGCACAGATCATGGACGCGCTCGGCGACGCACAGACAGTCCTGAACGTCGGCGCCGGCACCGGTTCCTACGAGCCCACGGACCGCGAGGTGACCGCCGTTGAACCCTCGGCAGTCATGCGGGCGCAGCGACCTGCCGACGCCGCGCCGTGTGTGGCCGCCGCCGCGGAGAGCCTGCCGTTCGAGGACCACTCCTTCGACGTCGCGATGGCCGTCTCCACCGTCCACCACTGGGAGGACCCGATCGCGGGGCTGCGCGAGATGAGGCGCGTGGCCCGGCGCACGGTGGTGCTCACCTTCGACACCGACGAGCCCGAATGGCGGGACCGGTTCTGGCTCACCCGCGACTACTTGCCCGAGTTCGCCGCCGTCCTCGCCGACTTCCCCTCGCTCGCCGCGATGTCCGACGCGATCGGCGCCCGCGCCGAGCCGGTGCCGATCCCGTGGGACTGCGCGGACGGCCTGTTCGAGGCGTACTGGCGTCGACCGAGCGCGTATCTACAGGACCATGTGCGCCGCGCGATGTCCGTGTGGGCGCGCGTCGGAACCCAGGCCGAGCAACGGGCGGTGCACAACCTCACCGCCGACCTCGACTCCGGCCGCTGGGCCGAGCGTAACGGCGACCTCACCCACCTCGACACAGCGGATCTCGGCCTGCGTCTACTGATCGCCTGACCGGACACCGGTCACGGTCACGGTCACGGTCACCGATCCTGCATTCGCCCTCCATACACAGGTCACGTGCTTGAGCAGTGGGAAGTTCCCTGGTCTTCGCAACGGGGCTGAACACCAGAAGAAGCCACGTGAAGGCCAGCGGAACCGTCATGACCCACATCGTCGGGCGAATACCGATGACTGACCCGAGCACCCCTCCGAGGGCAGATCCGACGGCGATGGCGCCTTGGTTGGCGGCCATGGCGGCGGACGAGACGCGCCCCAGCAGGTACGTAGGGCAGTAGCTCTGGCGAAATGTGCCGACCACGACATTGCCCACAGCGACGCCCACACCGAGGAGAAGCGCACCGGTACCGAACAACAGCAGGCCGACCCTGGGCGTGGTCAGCGGCAGCAGGAGGGCGAAGGGGCACGCCAGCGCCTGCGTGAACACCAAGGCGCGCCCTGTGCCCAAGCCTCGGCACAGCCATGTGGCCATCAGGGCGCCCAGAGTCCCTCCGAGACTGGCGCACATGACCAGCAGACCAACCGCACCGGTACTGACGTCGATGGTGCGGACCAGGAAGATGACCTGAACCGCCTGGTAGCCCATCAGCAGGAAGTTGAGTGTGGCGCCGTAGATCACGATGGGCCGCAGGTAGGGATCACGCCTGAGGAAACGCAGGCCCACCGCGATCTCCCCCACGAGATGCTTGGCCGCACGTGTCTGACGTGGGGGCCTCTCCTCCGGCGTCCGGATGCCGAGCAAGCACACGGTGGAAAGGAGGAAAGTCAGTGCGTCCAACAACAATCCGACCGCAACGCCAAGGACTTCAGCGACGAAGCCGGCCACGCTTCTGCCCAGCACACGCGTTCCGGCCTCACTGACCTGTAGCTTCGCGTTCCCGTCGGCGAGGTCTTCCCTCGGCAGGACGGTCGGCACGTATGCGTGGCAGGCCGTGTTGAAGAACACCGCTGAGGTGCCGCAGGCCAGCGCTGTGACGAACAGGTGAGTGATCGTCAGCCACTCCAGCCAGTCCGCGATGGGCACGCTGACATACATTGCCGCGGACACCAGGTTGCAGACGATCATGACGCGGCGCTTCGGCAGCCTGTCGACCCAGGCTCCGGCGGGCAATCCGACGAGCAGCCACGGGAGCCACACCGCGGCCGCAAGGAGTCCTACCTCCAAGGAGCTGGCCCGCAATGCCAGTACGGCCACGAGAGGCAGCGCGATCGTGGTGATCCCGTTGCCCAGACCGCTCGCCGTCTCACCGATCCACAGCAGGCGAAAGTCCCGCTGCGTCAGCGCTCCCCATCGACTCCTCTTCCCAGGCACAGCCGTCCCCTCCCCCACTCGGGGCAGAGCTACCCAGGCCAGGGAGAGAAGGCCCGCACCGTCAGTGAGGGATCAGTTGGGAGATCAGCGCCCTGACGCGACTCTCGATCTCGTCGCGGATGGGGCGTACGGCCTCGACCCCCTGCCCGGCCGGGTCGTCGAGCTGCCAGTCGAGGTACCGCTTGCCCGGGAACACCGGGCATGTGTCCCCGCACCCCATGGTGATGACCACGTCGGATGCCTGGACCGCCTCGACCGTGAGGATCTTCGGAGTCTCGGCGGTGATGTCGATGCCCACCTCCTTCATGGCCTCTACGACAGCCGAGTTGACGCTGTCCGCGGGCGCCGAGCCGGCCGAGCGGACCTCGACGCGGTCGCCGGCGAGGTGGGTGAGGAAGGCGGCGGCCATCTGGGAGCGGCCGGCGTTGTGGACGCAGACGAACAGCACCGAGGGACGCGAAGCGGCGGGAGAACTACTCATGATCAACGGCCTTCTCGGGAGTACGGATCGGTGAGGGGACGGCAGGTGACGGTTCACCGACCGGGACCGGAGCAGCACGGCCGTAGATCACAGCGACGGCTCCCAGCCCGAGCACGGCTCCCAGCACCTGGGCCGCGATGAACGGGGCGACGGATGCGGGGGCGATGCCGGCGAACGTGTCGGTGAACGCCCGGCCGATGGTCACCGCCGGATTCGCGAAGGACGTGGACGAGGTGAACCAGTACGCGGCCCCGATGTAGGCGGCCACCGCGACGGGGGCGAGCGCGGCGCGGCCGGTCCGGGCAAGGCCGAAGATCAGGAGGATCAGCCCTGCCGTGGCGACGACCTCGCCCAGGAGCAGGTGGTTCGCGGACCGGTCGTGGGTGGAGAGCCTGACCAGCGGCTCGGCGAACATCGCATCGGCCAGCACCGCACCGCCGATCGCACCCGCGGTCTGGGCGGGCACGTACGCGGCGACGTCCCGCAGGGCCAGGCCGCCGTACGGATCGCGGCGGCCGTTGAACCAGGCAGCGAGCGTCACGACCGGGTTGAAGTGCGCACCGGACACGGGCCCAAGCAGCAGGATGAGCACGCCCAGGCCGAAGACCGTGGCGAGGGAGTTGGCGAGGAGTTGCACGCCGGTGTCGTGGGTCAACTCGGTGGCTTGGATTCCGGAGCCGACCACGACCGCCACCAGCAGTGCGGTGCCGATCGCCTCGGCGGCGGCGCGACGGCCGAGGGTGGAGTTCACGCGTCGGCTCTGGCGGGCTGCGTGGAGGTGGTCAGGAACGCGGCAAGTCGGTCGAGTACGCCGGGCAGCACCCAGTAGTAGACCCAGGTGCCGCGGCGCTCGCAGTCGATCAGCCCTGCCTGGCGCAGAAGCTTGAGGTGGTGGGAGATCGTCGGCTGGGACAGTTCGAAGGCAGGCGTCAGCTCGCACACGCACACCTCACCGCCCGGGCCACGCGAGGCGATCATCGACATCAGCCGCAGCCGGACCGGGTCGCCCAGGGCCTTGAAGACCTTCGCGAGGTCGGCGGCCTGGGTCTCGTCCAGGGGCGCGGCGGACAGGCCGGGGCAGCAGGCGGTGTCCTGGCCGATCACCTCGAGCTCTTGTTTCGGCATGCCTCTATGTTGACGTTTTTCGAATCAAGGCGCAAGGTTGCATCGATGGATGTCGATGCAGGCCGCCGTTCCGGAGGCCCGCCGTGCCCCGTGGACTTGGGAGTGAGCAGGACATGAACGAGCCGAACACCACCACCGACCTGCGTGAGACCGTTCGCCGGCGGTACGCGGCGGCAGCCGTGAAGGTCGCCGAGGGCAGCAGCGCC
The DNA here is from genome assembly GCF_013363615.1 of Streptomyces sp. CAI-85. Taxonomy (NCBI): domain Bacteria; kingdom Bacillati; phylum Actinomycetota; class Actinomycetes; order Kitasatosporales; family Streptomycetaceae; genus Streptomyces; species Streptomyces sp. CAI-85. Next base: position 68,699 of record NZ_JAANNX010000011.1, read on the forward strand.
TGTTGCGGGCCCGAGCCGGTCGAGGACGACGCCAACTTCGGCTCCACGCTCTACGCCGCCGACGACCGTGCCGCCCTCCCGGCCGAGGCCGTCGCCGCGTCGCTCGGCTGCGGCAACCCCACGGCCGTCGCGGACCTGCGTGCGGGCGAGGTCGTCCTCGACCTGGGCTCCGGAGGCGGTATCGACGCCCTGCTCTCGGCCCGACGTGTCGGGCCCACCGGCAAGGCGTACGGGCTGGACATGACCGACGAGATGCTCGCCCTGGCCCTCGCCAACGCGGCGAAGGCCGGCGCCACCAACGTGGAGTTCCTCAAGGGCACCATCGAGGCGATCCCGCTCCCCGCGAGCACCGTGGACGTCGTCATCTCCAACTGCGTCATCAACCTGTCCACCGACAAGGCCGCCGTCTTCGCCGAGACCTACCGCGTGCTGAAGCCCGGCGGACGGTTCGGCGTCTCGGACGTCGTCGCCGACGACACCCTCACCACGGACCAGCGGGCCGAACGCGGCGACTACGTCGGCTGCATCGCCGGTGCCCTCTCCTTCGCCGAATACCGCGCGGGGCTGGAGGCGGCCGGCTTCACGGACGTCGAGATCACCCCGACCCACGCGGTCGCCGACGGCATGCACTCCGCCATCATCCACGCCGCCAAGCCCACGACGGCGACCGGGACGGACACCCTTACGACGCCTGCCGCGGACGATGCCTGCTGCGGCGTCACCGCCTGCTGCACCTCGGCCGAGCAGGCGACGGCCCCGGCCACCACGGTGAGCGAGGCCAAGAGCACCGCCGTGTGCGCCTGCCAGAGCTGACGTCGCCATGGTCTTCGGCGTGCCTGTCGATGCCGAGGACGACTACACCTCGATGGTCCGCGCCGACTTCGTCGCGATCGGCAAGCTGCTGAAGCGTGCGGGAGCGCGACCGTGGACTGAGCCCGAGCTCGATGAGATGGCGCAAGTCGGTGGGGCGGAAATCGACTACGCCCCGCACTCGGCCTCGTGAAACCATCAAGCGATGACCGAAACGAGCAGCGACCGCGGCCACACCTTCCGGCAGGAAATCGAGCGGGTCGTCAATGAGGTCGCCCAGGGGCTCCGCACGTTGGATACCGGTACGGCCTGGTTCTCCGGCCTCGCCCCGGCACGTCGGCAGGAGGTACTTTTCAGGAGGTCTCCGGTTATGCGATGCAGGCACACATCACTCCTGCGGACGGCCGGGCGGGCGTGGCGAAGTCCGGTGTGAAGCCCACGGCCAACCCCTCGGTGATGATCTGCATGGACCCGCCCCGCTACGGGTTCGCGAGCCTCCCCGCCGACGAACACGTGAACGCGTTCCGTGTCCTCGTCTCCGTGTTCACCGTTGCCGACACGCGCCGCCGCAAGACGTACTGCAAAGGCACCTGCGGACATGCATGGCACAACCTGACGGCGGAAACGGAGCACCCCTAGGGCTGGCCATGGCCCGCTTCGGCTCCGGACCCGCTGCTCTTCGTACGCCTCACCGCATCATCGCTCTACGGTCACACCGGAGGGAACCCGTGCCTGACCTGAGTACATGGCCGTTCGAACGCCTCCAGGGTCTCACCGCAGGCACGAACGACTGGTCACAGCTCGAATCTGTCCGCGTCGTTGCTCAGCAACACGCCTACGACTCCAACCGGTCTTACGACGCACGTCGGCGCTGGGCTGAACTGTCGCTGCTGGCGAACAGGCGCATGCTCCACAGGGGCGTTGAGGGATCGACGCGAGAACTCCGGCAGGAATTCGCGCTGCGGACCTGGGTCATCGAATACCTCGGTCCCGACGACGACAACTCGGCCTGGAGTCCCGATGCGTTGGGGGCCGACACGCTCGCCACGCTGAGGCTTTCGCCATTGGATGCGGCGGCCTCTGCCGGCAACTGGATTGAGCTTCCCATCGAGCAGATCCGCGAGCTACGGCGCTACAAGAACCTGACAGCGCACCTGGAGCGGCTCGTCGGACATCTGCGGCCCGGTCCGACGCGTGATCTGCTTCTCCTCTGGATCGAGACCCGCGAATTGCTGCCCTGACTGGTCTGGGCCGACGGGAGACCTTAGCGGGTACGAGAACCCGGTACCGGGTGCACGCGGAGGGCGGCGTCGAGTAGATCGAGGGACGGTTGAGCGGGCGCTTCGTCATCGCCGTAGTCGGTTGCCGCGAGGAAGTCGGCCTCTATGGGCGTCAGTTCCGTGATCAGGGCGTCGAGCGGGTAGGTGTCCACGAAGCGGGCTCGGGTGTCGGTGACGAGCATGACGGCGAGGGGTGCGTCGCCGGGAAGCGGGAGGCCGGGGTAGATGTCACCGCCCCAGTACAGGACTGGCGCCTCGGTTCCAGGCTGCGCAAAGCGGCCCGCGCCGGCCAGCATCAGCAGGTCGGTCTGGGTGCTGGTCTCCTCGCCGTGGTAGTCGTACAGATAGACCTCCAGTGCCTCTTCACGGTGGCGGAGGAGGTTGAATCCCTGGGTGGCGCGAGGGGCGAGCAGGTGTAGGGGAGATTTCGTCCGGTCGGCGCGGATCCCGGCCGCTGCCCGCGGGTAGTGGGCGGCAGTCTCGGTCAGGTCCCAGTCGGGGTGAGCGCCGTCGACGGCCCACCCCGTGTACATCGCGGACGGGTTCTCGATGATGTCCAGGCCCGGCAAAGGCGTACGCAGCCACTCGTCGAAGCCGTTGCGCGACATCGGTATCCGAGTCGCCAGCATGAACGAACGAGCGCCCATCAAGTGCCTCCCCATACACAGACATGACTACCGTTGCGGGGCATCAACGGCGTCCGTGTTCCCTCGCTCAGCATGGCTACTTCAGGACCACTGCATCGCCGACGGACACGATCCGGGCCGTCGTCGTCGTTCCGGGGAAGTAGTAGCGCCAACTGCCCGCCGACGTGACGGTCACCTTGGTGCTGAGCTGACCGGAGCTGCCCGTCCTCACGGTCTTGACCGTGCTGTAGTGGGCGCTGCCGGCCTTGCGGTACTGGAGCTTGACGGTCTGCCCGGCGAATCCCTGGTACTTCAAGGTCTCCCAGTTCGCGCGGGACAGCTTGCCGGTGATCGTGAGCTTCGCGCCCTTGGCGACCGGCTCGGGGGCTGCGTCCGTCGTCAGTTTCGAGGCCCGCTTCACCTTGTACGCGGCGATGGCGTCGTGGATCCAGTAGTCCCCGTCGTTCGCCTTGACGGTGGCGTTCACCGTCCAGAGCCCGGCCACCTTGTTGGAGTCGATGTCGTCACTGGCCGCGATCCACGCAGGATCCACCGACATGGTCGCCGTGCACACCGATGTGGTCGACGTCTTCTTCTTGCACGTCGTGCCCGTCCAGTCGAAGAAGCCGTAAGCGTTGGAGCGGTTGAAGGTACTGACGCTCGTGAGCCCCTTCACGCCCGAGTTGTCCTTGACGGTGATGGCGATCGGGAAGGTCACCTTCTTCGCCGTGCCGACCGTGACGTTCGCTCCGCCGTTGACGACGGTCGACACCGCCCGGACGTCACCCCGCCCCTCGGCATGGGCGCCTGTCGCCGTCAGCAGCACCAGGGCCACCGCCCCTCCCGCCGCTGCCCAGCCGGCTCTTCGCCCGGAACGCACAGTGTCGTTCATGGTTCCCCCTCGTACGCCGATCATGAGGTCGATCAGCCGAAGTCGATCAATGCTCGTTGAGACTACAGGGGATGTCCACGACAACGCGCGCATGCACCGGAGGCAGCAGGAGACCCGGCCTCGAGCAGGGCGCAGGGCCGGTTGGTCCGCTATTTCTGGAGTTCAGACAGGAATTCCTGCGGATTCAGGTCCAGGGATTCTCCGTCCGCATTGACCACGGGAATCACCTCCCCGTCGTACCACAACACCGGCGTCCCCATCACCCCGAATGACGAAAAGGCCCCACCGCCTCACCCGCCCAATTCAGGTGCACGTTATCCGTGACCTTTGTCGAATTCCGCAGACCTCAGCCCATCCACCTTCCCTGCCTGCGAAAAAAGCAGCTCCGACGTGTCGGAGAATCTGTCATCGACAGGCGGGAACGGCTGCGCCGCGAGCGCGCTCACGCCGCGCTGCGAGCCGATGCCGCCCACCGTGTCGTCGATCGCCGCGGCGAAGTGGAACTTGACGACCAGCTTTCCTTCGTCGGCGGCCTGGCGGAAGGTGTGCAGGAGGGTTTCGGACATGGTGCGGCTGGCTCGGTCGCGTAGTTCGAGGAAGACCTGGAGTACGTGCGGGGTGTTCAGGTCTCCGTAGTACAGGGTGGTTCCGCCGGGGCCTGTCGTGTGGGCGGGAGTCATGAATCCAGCGTGGCACAGGGGTCTGCCGTCCGCCTGTGTCGTGTGTGCTGGTTGTTGCCGCGCATAAAGGCCGTTGGAGAATTCGCCGAGACGGGTACGGCGCCGGGTTCTCGCGGAACACACTCGGTCGGAAGGAAAGGGCAGTCGGCTGTTGGCGATCCGGGGAGAGGTGTGCCGTGGCGGTGGGGCAATGTGCCGGGGGCGTGGTGCGGGCGGTGGTGGTGTACGACGGGCGGGTGCTGCTCGTGGCGCAGCCCGACCGTTGGGGGTTGCCCGCGGGCGTTCCGGAGGCCGGCGAGACCGCGGCGGCGTCCGCGGCGCGTGCCGTGTACGAGCTGACCGGGTATCTCGTGGACGGCTCCCAGACGCTGGCGTCCCCGGTCGGCGGAACGCCGGCCGTGGTGTGCCAACTGTTGAGCGAGTCGCCGTCAGGGAGCGGCAGCCTTGCGCGGGCGCAGGTTCGCTGGGTGCCGCTCGCGGAGGCCGTCGGCCATGCCGATGTGCCGGTGGCGGTGCGGAGCTATCTGCGGGGGCACATGCCCGCGTGAGGGCGCGGTTCCCGGCGCCGAAGGGCGTCGTGAACGGATGGAAGCCGAGCGATGCGCGCCCGCGTACCGCAGGATTGGTGGAGACGCTCCGACGCTCCGACGCCCCCGCCTGTGTGATGGATGAGGAGGACTGACTCCCGTGGTCGAGTCTCAACCCGTGCTCGCCACACCGGCCAAGGCCGCCGTGTTTCTCGTGGTCACGGTGCTGCCCGGAGGGGAGGACACGGTTCGCGGGCTGCTCGAGGACGTCGCGGGGATCCGGCGGTCCGTGGCCTTCCGTGCACCGGACGATCAGCTCACGTGTGTCGTCGGTATCGGCTCGGCTGCCTGGGACCGGCTGTTCGGTGGGCCTCGGCCGCGGGGGCTGCATCCGTTCGTCGAATTGGACGGCGAACGGCATCGGGCTCCGTCGACCCCCGGTGACCTGCTCTTCCATGTGCGGGCCCGTCGTATGGATCTCTGCTTCGAGATGGTCCGCGTGGTCGCGGAGCGGCTGGCGGGGGCCGTCGTCGTGGTGGACGAGGTGCATGGGTTCAAGTACTTCGACGAGCGGGATCTGCTCGGCTTCGTGGACGGCAGTGAGAACCCCGAGGGGCAGCTCGCGGCCGATTCCGTGTTCGTCGGCGACGAGGATCCCGAGTTCGCCGGCGGGAGTTATGTGACGGTGCAGAAGTACCTGCACGACATGAATTCCTGGAACGCGCTTCCGCCGGATCAGCAGGACCTGGTGATCGGGCGCCGCAAACTGGACAATGTCGAGCTGAGCGACGAGGTCAAGCCCGAGGATTCCCATGTCGCCGTGAACACCATCACCGACGAGGACGGCAACGAGCTGAAGATCGTGCGCGACAACATGCCGTTCGGCAGGGTGGGGCAGGCGGAGTTCGGCACGTATTTCATCGGCTATTCGAGCAGTCCGGACGTGATCGAGCAGATGCTGCGCAACATGTTCCTCGGGACGCGTCCGGGGCTGCACGACCGGATTCTCGACTTCTCGACCGCCGTCACCGGCAGCCTGTTCTACGTTCCGACCGCCGACTTCCTGGACGACCTGCCCGACCTGCCCGGCGCTCCGGGGGCAGCGGCGGGCGACGGTTCGCTGGGGATCGGCAGTCTCAAAGGAGTCCGAGCATGAGCACGCCCCATGGCATCAGCAACCTGCACCGCGAACTCGCTCCCGTCACGCCCAAGGCGTGGGCCGAGATCGAGGACGAGGCGCGTCGGACGTTCCGGCGCAACCTGGCGGGCCGGCGCGTCGTGGACGTCACCGGACCCGACGGGCCCGAGCTGGCCGCGGTGGGTACCGGGCATCGCTCCTCGATCGAGGCCCCCGCGCCGGGCGTGACCGCCCAACTCCGTGATGTGCAGCCCCTGGTGGAGTTCCGGGTGCCGTTCAAGGTGACCCGTGCCGCAGTCGACGACGTGGAGCGCGGCGCGCAGGACTCCGACTGGCAGCCGGTGAAGGACGCGGCGCGCGCCATGGCCTTCGCCGAGGACCGGGCCGTCTTCGACGGGTACGCGGCGGCGCACATCGACGGGCTGCGCGGGCGCACCTCCAATCCGGTGATCAGCCTGCCCGCCGAGCCCCGCGAGACCCCTGACGCCGTCAGCCGGGCCCTGACGGCACTGCGGCTGGCCGGTGTGCAGGGGCCGTACGCGCTGCTGCTGGGCGCCGACGTCTATACGGCGGTCAGTGAGACCTCCGACCACGGTTACCCCATCGCCGCGCACCTGAGCCGGATGCTGGACGGGGATCCGATCTGGGCGCCCGCGCTCGAAGGGGCCTTTCTTCTCTCCACCCGCGGCGGGGATTTCGAGCTGCGGCTCGGTGAGGATCTGGCGATCGGCTACACGGCGCACGACGCGACCGAGATCGAGCTGTACTTCCACCAGACGCTGACATTTCTCACGTACACCGACGAGGCCGTGGTGGCCCTCAGCACCGGCAGTTCCTGAACATCTCTTTGTGCCGGCACACAGACTTTGTTGTCGCCCAGACCGAAGATATGCGCTGAACTCCTTGTTTCGTGGCGCGCATTGGATGACTGCTTGCGACACGGCAGGGGTCGCGATTGGCTGGAGGGAAACATCGCGCACCGGGAGTTGCCATGTCGATGTCATCGTTCGGCTTTGGTTCGTCCGATCCGTTCAGCGAAATGTTGAATCGCTTCTTCGGTATGTCGCCCGCCTCGTCGCCACCCGCGGTGCAACGCGTGCCCATCGGGCGGCTGTTGACCGATGCGTCGCAGGAACTTCTCAGTCTGGCCGCGCAGCGGGCCGCCGAGGACGGGACGTCCGATCTCGACACGGAGCATCTGCTCTGGGCCGCCACCAAGGTCGACCCCGCCCGACGGCTCCTCGCCCAGGCGGGCGTCGATCCGGACAGTCTCGCGATCCGGATCGCCAAGGTCCTGCCCCAGGAGTCGAGCATGCCGTCGGCCGAGCCCGGGCTCACCCCGGCGGCCAAGCGCACCCTGGCCGCCGCGTACGCGCACTCGCAGGCGGCGGGGGTGTCGTACATCGGGCCCGAGCACATCCTCGGCGCGCTGCTCGACGACAGTGACACGGGCGCGGCCCGGTTGCTCCAGGCCGGCGGTCTGGAGCCGGCCAGGCTCGCGGGGCTGACCGAGCAGGCGGCCCGCGCCGACGGTCTGCCCGCCGCCCCGAAGCAGCCGGCCACGACGCTGGACGAGTTCGGCCGGGACCTCACGGAAGAGGCGAAGGCGGGGAAGCTCGACCCCGTGGTGGGACGGGCGGAGGAGATCGAGCAGACCGTCGAGATCCTCTCGCGGCGCTCCAAGAACAACCCCGTGCTCATCGGCGAACCCGGCGTCGGCAAGACCGCCATCGTGGAGGGGCTGGCCCAGCGCATCGTGGCCGGGGAGGTCCCCGAGACACTGAAGGGCAAGCGTGTCGTCGCCCTCGACCTGTCCGGGATGGTGGCCGGTGCGCAGTACCGCGGACAGTTCGAGGAGCGGCTGAGGAAGGTCATCGAGGACGTCAAGGAGGCGAGCGGCGACATCGTCCTGTTCATCGACGAACTCCACACGGTCGTCGGGGCGGGCGCGACGGGTGAGGGCTCGATGGACGCGGGCAACATGCTCAAGCCCGCCCTCGCGCGCGGTGAGTTGCACGTGGTGGGGGCCACGACCATCGACGAATACCGCAAGCACGTGGAGAAGGACGCCGCGTTGGAGCGCCGATTCCTGCCGGTGCTGGTGCCCGAGCCGACGGTCGAGCAGACGGTGCAGATTCTGGAGGGGCTGCGCGACTCCTACGAGGCGCATCATCAAGTCCGTTTCGCCGACGGGGCGTTGGCGGCCGCGGCGGAGCTGTCCGACCGCTACATCAGCGACCGTTTCCTGCCCGACAAGGCCATCGACGTGATGGACCAGGCCGGTGCCCGGGTGCGGCTGCGCAGTGCGAGCCGGTCCACCGAGGTCGTCAGCCGGGAGGACCATGTCGCCAAGCTGCGCCGTGAGCTGGACCAGGCGGTGTCCGCGGAGGACTTCGACAAGGCGTCCGAGGTCAAGGCGCAGATCGCCGAGGCGGAGGGCGAGTTGGCCGGCATCGAGGAGCGCCGCGAGGGCGTCGTCTCCGTCACCGCGCACGACATCGCCGACATCGTCTCGCGGCGTACGGGCATCCCCGTATCCCAGCTCACGGCCGGTGAGAAGGAACGCCTCCTCCGGCTGGAGGAGGAGATGCACGCCAGGATCGTCGGGCAGGACGAGGCGGTCACCGCGGTGTCGGAGGCGGTGCGCCGCAACCGCGCGGGCATGGGCGATCCGAACCGGCCGGTGGGATCGTTCCTCTTCCTCGGCCCGACCGGTGTCGGCAAGACCGAACTCGCCAAGACCCTCGCCGAGTTGCTGTTCGGCGACGAGGACCGCATGGTCCGCTTCGACATGAGCGAGTTCCAGGAGAAGCACACCGTCGCCCGGCTCGTCGGGGCGCCGCCCGGATACGTCGGATACGAGGAGGCGGGGCAGCTCACCGAGAAGGTGCGCCGACGGCCGTACAGCGTGGTGCTGTTCGACGAGGTGGAGAAGGCCCACCCCGATGTCTTCAACACGCTGCTCCAGATCCTGGACGACGGGCGCCTCACGGACGCGCAGGGCCGCACCGTCGACTTCCGGCACTGCGTCGTCATCATGACGTCCAACATCGGCGCGCACCGCATCCTCGCGCACGAGGGCGACACGTCGGAGATCAAGGGCGAGTTGATGGAGGATCTGCGGGGCCGGTTCCTGCCCGAGTTCCTCAACCGCATCGACGACATCATCATCTTCCAGGCCCTCACCGAGGACGATCTGACGGAGATCGTGGATCACCTGCTGGCGCGGAGCGAGCACCGCGTGCACGCGCAGGGCATGAGGCTGGAGGTCACCGAGGCCGCGAAGAAGCTGCTCATCGCCCATGGCCACCAGCCGGAGTTCGGCGCCCGTCCCCTGCGCCGCACCATCCAGGCGGAGCTGGACAACCGCATCGCCTCCCTGCTGCTCAGCGGCGAGGCCGTTCCGGGGGACACGATCGTCGCCGACGTACGGGACGACTCGCTCCACTGCACCGTCCGCACGGCGCAACCCGACACCGGCGACGACGAGGATCCCGCGGCCTCCGACGACGAGCAACCGCCTGCCGAGGCGGCACGTGCAGGCACTTCCTGACCCGCGAGAAGAACGCGAGGAGAAGACGATGGTGCACCACCACAAGTCCAACCGGCAGGTCGAGGGAGACCCGGACCGCGGCCACGGGCGCGGCATGCCCCGGCGGCCCGACGACACGGAACTGGAACGGCGTACGGAGGACGAGCGGCGCGCCGCCGGACTGCCCGCGGACGCGCCGGCGTCTCCCGCCACGCAGTACGAGGAGGCGCAGGCGGAGGTCGATCGCCAGGTCGACACGGGCGAACTGCCGTCGGGCACCGCGCCGCGGAGGGAACGCGACCCGTTTCCCCCGACCGAGTACGACGGCTGAGAAGCCAATCCCACTCGCTCGGCTCAACGACGGTAATCCGCGAGCGAGTTGACCGGCCGCCCGGCGGATCCGCTCCGCCGGGCGGCCGCGGCCGCTTACAGGTGCACGCCGTGCCGAATGCGTCCCCAGCGCTCGTGGAACTCTTCGCGGCGCTCCGCGCGCTTCTCCGCGCGCAGCTTGGCGGACGCGGCGTCCCGGGCCGCCTCGGCCGCGGCGGCAGCGGCCTCGATCTCGTCCAGCACCTCGTGCGCAGGCCGCCGGGTGACGGTGCCGCCGTCCGCTGCCGCATCGGTGTCGATGACACTCTCGCGGGTCTCGGTGACGTCGGTGATCAGCGCGTTCCTGCCCGGGGGCACCGTCTTGGCGAACGCGCCGATGACGGCGTCCGTCTCGGACGCCTTGTCCGCGTCGATGGCGCCGCCGATCAGCGCGCCCGCGCCCCAGCCCAGCAGCAGCCCGAACGGCCCGCCCAGGATGCCGACCAGCAGGCCGATCAGGCTGCCTTTGGTGATCCCTTCGCCGATCTGGTGGTCCGTCCCGTCCGCGACGTCGAGGGAGCCGTCGGCCTTCCGCTCGACGATGACGGCGGCGTGGACGTCGATGAGGCCGTCTGCGTCGGCCTTCTTCAGTTGGGACAGCGCACGGTAGGTCCTGTCGCTGTCGTCGAATCGGATGACTACCACGTTCCGGGATCGCGTCGTACCCATGACTCCCTCTCCGGTGCGGACTCGGCAAGCGCGGTGGGCGGGCGGTCGAAGGCCCGTGCCGCGCACAGCAGAAGCTAGGGCGGCCGGTCGTCGCTCGTGGCGCGGCGGGGCAATCTTTGGGCGGTGCGACAACGCCGGTTATGCGGGGAATCAGAATCGCTCAGCCCGGCTGCCCCAAGTGGTGCGTGTCGCTAGCTTGGTGGGGTGGGCCGGGCCGCGGACGCCACGGGTGAAGGGAGTCCGGACATGAGCGACGAGGATCTCCGAACCGTGACCATCAGCGAGTTCGTCGGGGCGTCCCCGGCAGGGGTGGACGACGGGCTGCGGGGACCGTCGTTGCGGGCGCGCGCCCGGCTTCGGGAACTGGTCCTCCAACTGCGCGACGACCTGCCCTCGATCACCGATCCGCACGCGCGGAATCTGTTCGCCACGACCGCGGATCTGCTCGTCGCCCTCGATGAGGCGTTCGCGGACGCGCAGGCGCGGGCGTCCGGGTCCCGCGCAGGTCTGTAGCCGGGGGTCTCACCAGCCCGCGGTTCAGTTCCGGTTGTCGGGGCTGAGGCGCACCGCGTCGGCCGCGGTGACCAGTTCGGCCAGTGACCGTGGGTCGCTCAGTGAGCGGCCCGTGAGTTCGCGGAGCCGGCCGAGGCGGTAGCGGACCGTGTTGGGGTGGCAGTGCAGGACCCGTGCGGCGCGATCCGCCGATCCTGCGTGGTCGACGAAGGCGTGCAGGGTGTGCAGGAGCGCGTCCCGGTCCTCCCGCGGCAGTTCGAGTACGGCGCCCAGGACTTCCTTGGCCAGACGGCGCCCTTCGTCGGGGTCGTAGGCGATCAGCGCGGCGAGCGGGCTGGCGCTGAACAGGTGCACCTCGGTCTTGCCCGGCGGGAGTTCGGCGAGCGCGCAACGGGCGAGGTGCAGGGCGCGCGGTGTCTCGGCGAGCGAGGAGTAGGACGGGCTGACGCCGGTGCGGGCGCCGGCCGATTCGCGCAGGACGGCCAGGATGGCGTCCAGTTGCTCCTCGCGCAGGGTGATCACACCGGCCTGGAGGGTGGGGGTGAGCTGCCAGGCCGAGACGACGCCGATCTCGGCGAGGTGGTGCTCCACCCCGACCAGGCTCTCTTCGGCGAGGCCCGCGGTTTCCGCGGCCACCACCATCAGCCGCGTGTCGAGGGGCAGGCCGAGGAGTTTGCCCACCTCCCAGGCGCCGGAGTCGACCACCACCTGTCCGGTGAACAGCGCCCCCACCAGGGCCGACCGCCGTCGCTGCTGCGAGGCGAGGATCTCGGCGGTCGCGGCGCGGTACGCCTCCGTGAGCGCGAGGGCGTGTTCGTCGGAGAGCCGCCACAGTGTGCTCGACGCGTCGATCAGCGCGTCCAGGACGGCCGGCCGTGCACTGCCGCGGGCGTGGTCGAGCAGCATGTCCCAGAGCATGGCGCATCCGAGGCGGTAGCAGCGCAGCACCTCGGGCAGCGGAGCGCGCTGATGGGCGCGGCGTCGGCCGGTCTCGGAGGGTGCCGCCAGGTCGGGCGTGTGATCCGGGTCGGCGAGGCCGCTGACGATGAACTGGAGATTCAGCGCGACGGAGCGGTGCAGGTCGTCGTGCGGAACGATGTCGTCCGTCCGGTAGAGGTCGATCCGGTCGCGCGCGACCGCGCACACCTCTTCGATCAACGTGGGCAGCTTCCTTTCGGCCCACGCGGCCAGATCCGTGAGCGCGGCGTTCCGTGCCCGGCCGCGTCCGTCTCCGGCGGTTCGATCAGTCATGAGTGCTCCCGGTCCGACCTCCACCGATGCTACCGGCGCCGGGGTGCGGCGGTCGTTCGGAGCGACACGGCGGCGACCGCCCGGGGGCTGCGGGGCGGGCGGACCGGATAGGGTCGCGGTAAGCGTTCGCTTAGCCGCGTTCGGTGCGTCAGCGGGGTCATGAGAGAGACAGGGGAACCAGATGCCGGTCGTCGACGCGTGGATGCAGCACCCCACGCTCCGTCACTCCAACCATGAGATGTTCGAGTCCCTGCGCCGATGGACGGGCGGCGGCCTGCTGGAGGAGCCGCTGCCGGTCGAGGCCACGGTGGCGGCGATGGCGGCGGCCGATGTGGAGGCGGGACTCTCGGCGGCCTGGTACGGCCCCCAGGGCCCGTTGATCAGCAACGACGAGGTGGCCGGGTTCGTAGGCCAGTCCGGGGGACGGCTGCGCGGGGTGGCCGGCGCCGATCTCACCAAGCCGGAACAGGCCGTGCGGGAACTGCGCCGCGCCGTCGAGGAACTCGGCTTCGTGGCCCTGCGGATCGTGCCCTGGCTGTGGCAACTCCCGCCCACCGACCGGCTGTACTACCCGCTCTACGCCGCCTGCGTCGACCTCGGCATCCCCTTCTGCACCCAGGTCGGGCACACCGGTCCCCTGCGGCCTTCCGAGACAGGCCGCCCCATTCCGTACGTCGATCAGGTCGCGCTCGACTTTCCCGAACTGACCATCGTGTGCGGGCACATCGGCTATCCGTGGACCACGGAGATGATCGCGGTGGCCGACAAGCACGCCAACGTGTACATCGACACGAGCGCCTACACCGCCCGCCGTTACCCGCGCGAGCTGGTCGACTATCTGCGCGGCCGGGGCCGCAGGAAGGTGCTCTTCGGCAGCAACTACCCCATGATCACGCCCGGTCAGGCACTGGAGCACCTCGGTGAACTGGGCCTGGACGAGGAGACCACCGAGCTGTTCCTGTCCGGCAACGCGCGGCGGGTGTTCAGCCTCTGATCGCCGTACCGGCGGACTCAGGAGCACGGACACCGTGCGCGTGTCCGGAGGCCGGGCACGCGCACGGTGTCTGCCGAGCGTCGTTGTCAGCCGGTGCCGAGCGTCGCACCGACCGCGGCCAGTGCCGTGGTCACCGGCTGGAAGAACGTGGTGCCGCCGGTCCGGCAGTTGCCGCTGCCGCCAGACGTGAGCCCTATCGCGCTGCCGTTGCCGGAGAACATCGCGCCTCCGCTGTCCCCCGGTTCCGCGCAGACGGTGGTGCGGATGAGTCCGGTGACCGTGCCCTCCGGGTAGTTCACGGTGGCGTTGAGTGCCGTGACCCGGCCACTGCGCAGGCCGGTGGTGCTGCCCATGCGCGACACGGTCTGACCCACGGTCGCGTTGGCCGCCCGTACGATCCGCAGGCTCCGTCCGCCGCCCAGGTTGACCGTGCTGGGCGCCACGGTGTTGGGGTTGTTGTACGTCACGAGGGCGAAGTCGCCCCTGCCCGGGAAGAGGGTGGCCTGCGCGGTCGCGATGGGTGCGCGGCCCGGCCTGTCGGACCAGTTCCTGTTCCCGACGGTGCAGTGGCCCGCGGTGAGGAAGGCCGGGGCGCCGTTCCTGACGACGTTGAAGCCGAGCGAACAGCGTGACCTCGCGGAGAAGATGGCGTCCCCGCCCGCGACCATGAGCGTGAACCGGTCGGCCGACTTCTCGATCCGGGCCGTGCCGGCGCCGAGCGACTCGACCACGGCTTCCAGCTTGTCCCACTTGGCGCCGGTGACGGTGCTGTCCGCCGTGACCTGGATCTGGTTGGTCACCGGATCGACGGCCCAGGAGGTGCCGGGAATGGTGGCCCGCTGCTTCAACTTCTTTGCGGCTGCGTCCAGTTCGGCACCGCTGTGCTCGACCAGGCGCGGCAGCCCGCCGGCCTTCCGTACGAGGTCCGCCACGTCCTCGTCACCGTTGACGACATTGACCACGAGTTGCTTCTTGGACGCGTCGTAGTAGGAGCCGGCGACCGACTGGCCGAAGCGCGAAGCGAATCGCGCGGCCAGCTCTCCTGCCGATGCGGCACTGAGGGTGGTCGCGGAGGGGGTGCGCGCCGACGTCGACGGCGTCTGTGACGCGTTGGCGTTGGGCAGCAGGATGGCCGCCACCGTCACGGCGGTGATTCCGGCCGCGGCCACCGCCATCTTTCGGTTCGAGATCCTTCTGTGCTTCAACTCATGGCCTTCCGTGGGGATACCGGGTCCCGGCCCGGTAATGAAGGGAGAGGTTCTTCCTGAGATACGCGGGAAAACTTCGACGCGTTCAATTCGCTTTCTACGGGCGGACAGTCGCGAGATAGCGAATTGCGATAACCAGAGGTTGTCGAGGGCCGATCGTATTTCCCTCGCCCCTCAGTTCTCCCGTCGTGCGATCCCGGCCAGGATGCTCGCTTCGACGGCCTCGTACTGGCGTCTTTGTTCCTCGGCCTTCTGACGGCAGGAGAACACCGTCCCCGCCCAGCCGAAGGCGAAGCCCAGGGGGATGGAGATCACGCCGGTGCTGGTGAACGGGAACCAGTTGAAGTCGGCGGCGGGGAAGGCGGCGTAGGGAGAGCCGGAGACCAGGTTGCTTCCGGTCATGAGGACGATCGTGGCGACGGTTCCGCCGATCAGGGTCCATAGCAGGCCGGTCCGGGTATAGCGGCGCCAGAACAAACCGTAGACGAGAGCCGGTGCGAGTGCGGACGCGCCGATGGACACGGACAGCACCGCCAGGGGCTGGAGGTTCTGCTGCTGGACGGCGGCCGCCAGGAAGATGGTCGGCACACCCACCGCGAGGGCGGACACGCGGGCGACGGTCACCTCCCGAGGGGCGGTGGTCTGTCCGCCGCTGGTGAACAGATCGTGGGCGAGAGTGTTGGCGCAGGCCAGGATCATTCCCGCGACCGAGGCGAGCAGGGTGAGGAAGAGCGCGGTGGTGACCGTGGTGAACAGCAGGGCTTCCGCCGTCGACATGTCGGCCCCGAACGCGGCCCGCGAGCCGAGCAGATAGGCGGTCCGGCCCGTCGGGTCGGCGCGGGCGATGGCCTCACGGCCCGCCAGCGCCGTCGCGCCGAAGCCCACGACCGTGATGATCAGGACGAAGAACGCCACGCAGGGCACCGCCCAGGACATCGACCGGCGTACCTGCCGGGCGCTGCTCGCGGAGTACATGCGCATGGTGACGTGCGGCAGACAGGCCCCGCCGATCACCACGGTGATCTCCGAACTGATCATGTCGAGCCGGGGATACGACCCACCGCTGAACTGAAGCCCCGACTGGAGGAAGGCCGGCCCCACCCCGCTCCTCTCCGCCGCCGCGGCGAACAGCGCACCCGGGTCCCAGTCGAACTGCCGCAGGATGAGTACGGCCACGACCGCACCTGAGCCGAGCAGCATGACGATCTTCAGGATCTGGATGACGGCCGTGCCCTTCATCCCGCCGATCACCGCGTAGCTGATCATCAGCGCGCCGATGCCGATGACGCACCCCGTCTTCACCGTGTCGTCGGAGAAGCCGAGGAGGAACGCCAACAGGTCTCCGGTTCCCGCGAGTTGGATGAGCATCAGCGGAACCAGCGCCGCGATCGTCACGGCACACGCGGCGATACGCACCCCCCGGTCGGGCATCCGGCGGGCGAACACGTCCCCCATGGTGAACCGGCCCGCGTTGCGCAGGGGTTCGGCCAGCAGGAACATCAGCAGCGTGAGGGAGAGGGCCGTGCTCAGTGCGAGGACGACGCCGTCGTACCCGTAGAGCGCGATGACTCCGCTGGTGGACAGGACCGTCGCCGCGGAGATGTAATCCCCCGCGATCGCGAGGCCGTTGCGCATCGGCGACAGGGAGCCGTACCCCGTGTAGAACTCGTCGAGGTCGTCCCCTTCCGGCCCTGTCATCACGCACAGCAGCAGGATCACGGTGGCGACCGTCGAGAAGGCCACCAGCAGCATGCCCTGGGTGGAGCTGTCGAACGCGGCCATCGTCACACCCCCTGCTGGGCGGCGAGCCGTTCGGCCTGCCGGCGCAGGCGGTCCGCGATCGGGTCCACGGTCTGGCGCGCGGCGTACTCGTACAGGCCGACGGACACGCAGGTGACGGGCACCTGGAGCAGACCGAGCAGCAGCCCCGCGGACAGCCCGCCCGAGACGGTGCCCGTCATGAGCGACGGCGCGCAGGCGGACAGCACGAGGAACAGCGTGAAGTACCCGAGCGCGGTGCACACGGCCACGCGGCACTGCCGCCGGTACGCGCCGCGCAGGATGCGCAGATCGCCGTGCTGACCGGGAGCCGTCGGGGGCTCGCCCTGCCCCGGTCGCTGTTTCCGCGGGTGCGGCCGCCGACGGTGCGTGGCGTACGACGGCGGCGAGGGCGGCACCGGGGGTGTCCGGTCGTACGGCGAACCTGTGTGACGTGATGGCCGCTCACGGGCCGAGAACGCGTCGGTCATCCCGACTCTCCTTGCGTAGATCAGGGCCCGAGGGGGGAGGTGGCGCTGTGCGGTCCCGCCGTCCCGGGCACTTGTGCCGATCATGAACCTCGGCGATCTTCATCAGGAGATGTCACCTCTTGATAGCCGACGGCTATCCGGATGCTCGGAGCTCCAGGAAAAGGCGAGTCCATTCCGCCCGGACGGTCGGATATAGCGTCGACCTATCGCGAAAACCTATAGGGAAAACCGCGGGAGGATCTTTTCCCGTCCGGCTACTGCCCAGTAGAAATGGGGCGCCCCGGAGACATTCACAAGGCAGGTCCTACGCGAATGCCTCAAGGCCATCGATTCAGGCTTTCCGACGTCTTCCTGGATTTCGCTTCGCCGCTCCTGCTCCTGTACGACCTGACACGTCAGGGGCAGGTCACGGAGGCCCCCGGCGCGTTCACACACCGGGGGCCTCCGCTCTTTTGCGGGCGCCGGCCGTTCGCTCAGCGGGTGTTGGGCGGTGAGGGGACGGCCGTGAGGAGGCGCGGTCGGATCGGCGGTTCCACGTCCGTCGGTGCGCCGCGGGTCAGCAGGGCGGCTCCGAGGAGTGCGGCCTGGAGGCCCAGTTGGGCGGGGACGATCACGGGTGCCGGCCGTGACTCCGTTCGTCCGGCCACGGCACGCCGCAGCCGGCGGAAGTACGCCTTGTCGGCCTCGGCGTAGTCGCCGCCGATGACCACGCGGTCGGGGCCGAGGACCATGACGGCGGAGGCGAGCGCGTCGGCGAACGCCTCCAGGGCCTCGTTCCAGACGTGGGCCGCGGCGTGGTCTCCCGCCCGGGCCCGCTGGTGGACGGACAAGGCGGAGAGCCCGGCCCTGCCGCCGGCCGCCTCGTAGCGGCGGCCCAGGGCACGGGGTGCGGCGACGTCCCCGACGCGCTCGGCTCGCCCGGTGTCGGCAGCGCCGGTCCAGGTGGGCAGCCGCCCCAGGTCGCCGACGCAGAACCGGGACTTCTCCGGGGCGTGTCCGTCGAGGACGAGCACCGCCGGTATCCGGTCGCCCGCCGGGACGTACAGGAAGGCCCTGCTGCCGCGGCCGGCCCCGAGGCGGGCTTCGGCCTGTCCGCCGGCCCGCACGTCGTGTCCGACCGTGACCGGCAGGTCGAGGTGTTCCTCCAGCCAGGCACGGACGGGCGCGCCGCGCCAGTGGTACTCCCCCGCGAACGGGCTGAGTCCGTTGACGCCGTCGCCGTCCTCGGCGAGGACGACACCGGCCGCCGCGGGACGCCGGCCCAGCCGCCCGGAGTGCTCCCTCAGCTCAGTGGTGCAGTCCAGGGCCAGGTCGACGAACTCGTCGATACCGACCGACGGCGCCACCCTCCGGTGCGTGAGCGTCAGCACCTCGTCCCCGCCGACCACAGCGCCCTCGATGTGGCTCCGGCTCAGTGCCAGCGCGATGACTGTGGCGGGCCCGGTCGTCTTCGATCCCCGAGGAGCCGGGTCTGCGACGCTGTTCCCTTTGACTTCGTGCATGGACACTCTTTCCTGACCTGGCATCGAACCGGCGCGGGTCCACGGGGAGGGACGCGATGCTCGGGCCGACTCCTGCGCATACTCAGGCGCGGCGACAGACCCGACCGAGCTGTCACGTCGATGACAGGTTACGCGCGCTAAAGGTCCATAGCGAGCATGTTCGCTCATTCACTCTCGGGTTGCGTGGGGTGGGTGTCGTCGCGTTCCCACTCAGGACAACGTTCCTCCCCGCGCGCGTAGTTCAGACGCCGGCGCGGCCTCCGCCGCTACACCTGCGTCACGTGCACGCCGCGGTCGCGGAAGCGCTGGACGTCCTCCTCCGCGGCCTCGGTGTCCGTGATCAGGACGTCGATCTGGGTCACCGGGCAGATCGAGGCGAAGGCCCGCCGGCCGATCTTCGAGGAGTCGGCGACGACGACCACCTTGGCCGAACGGCGGGCCAGCAGCCGGTTGATCGCGGCCTCGCCCTCGTGGTGGGCCGCCGCTCCCGAGTCGGGGTCGATGGCGTCGACGCCCAGGACGGTGATGTCCAGGCTCAGCTCCTCGAGGACACGCTCCGCCAGCGGGCTCATCAACTCGTAGGACTGGGCGCGGGCCACGCCGCCCGTGACGACCAGCTTCACCTGCGGGCGCACGGCGAGTTCGTTGGCGATGTTGAGGGCGTTGGTGACGACGGTGACCTTCACGTCGTCGTCGGCCCCGCCCATGTCCGCGCCCATGACCAGGGCTCGTGCCACTTCGGTCGTGGTCGTGCCGCCGTTCAGCCCCACGACGGCGCCGGGAGACACGAGTGCCGCCGCGGCCCGGCCGATCCGCAGCTTCTCGTCGGCGTGCCGCACGGTCTTGTAGCGGAGCGGCAGGTCGTAGGCGACCGCGTGCGCGACCGCGCCGCCGCGGGTGCGCGTCAGCAGGCGCTGCTCGGCGAGGTGGTCCAGGTCGCGCCGTGCCGTGGCGCTGGACACCCCCAGCTCCTGGGTGATCTCCTCGACCTCGATCCGATTGCGCTCGCCGAGCAGTTCCAGGATCGCGTTCAGTCGTTCGTAGCGGTTCATGAAAGCCTCCCTCTCACATGATCGCGCATCTCGCGCGCAGCGTCGCTGCGCGTTCGCGCACGATGTCACCGGTGAGAGGGAGGCAATCCTGCTCTTTACGTCGGATACGCGGCGTGCGAGCCGTGACCTGAGCGGCTCGCACGCCGTGCGACCCTACGGGTCAGCGGGCGACGCCCATACTCTTCAGCGCCTTCGCCAGACCGTTGGCCCACAGTCGCTCGACCCGGCTCCGCTCGGCGGCGTTCGGGTAGGCGTTGGTGCAGGACGGGCCGGGGCCGCCGCCCGACATCAGCTCGCTGCACGGGCCGCTGTAGTGGTCCGGGAGCCCGAGCGCGTGGCCGGTCTCGTGGGCCGCGACGCGCGTCGGGTCGTACCGGCGGTTCTGCGCGTAGTCGAGGAAGATGTAGCCCCTGCCGTGACCGTCGGTCGCGGCGTAGGAGCCCCTCGGGTCGTTGCCTTCCTGGAAGCTCAGGTCACCGCTGCCGGACGTCGCCTGGAGCTTGACGTTCGACACGGAACTGTTCCAGATCGAGACGGCGCTCGATATCGCCGAGTTGAAGCTGGGCGCCCGGGACGCGTTGTAGTAGACGGTCGCCACACGCAGGCTCGGCTGCTTCGCGTGCTTCTTCGCGACCGACTTGACGACGGCCTCGAAGAACGCCGTGTTGTCGGCGGCGCGTTCCGCCGATACCGCGGGCCGTTCGAACGGGCTGACGGCGGACGCGGGCCCGGCCGGCACGGATGTCTGTGCGCTCGCCGGGGCGACGGTGACGGTGCCGAGCAGTGCGGACGTCAGGCAGACGCCGATCGCGAGGGCGAGAGAGCGCCGCGAACGCTTTCCGGGCTCGGAGGTCTCCTTGGGCCACTTCATGTGGGGGGCTCCTACTCATGGCTGAAGGGCAGCAACTGACTACCCGTCGAGGAGTGTCGGGCACATCAAGGGGCGGGCGGATCATGGCAATTGGGGATAGCGCGAAACTATCGTCCGACGGATCGTCACAAACGGGCCCGCACGGAATCCGGGTATTGACAAAGACACGTCAACACACTGCTATGTCTGCACGCATCTGATTGCGAAGCGCTCCTATCGAGCATGAACGCGCACGATCGATCACGTGCTTCTCATCACGCACATCGCCATCGGAATCGATTCCCCTGACCGAAGGGAACGCCACATGCAGGTGCCCGCACGCACCGTGCTGTCGTGTCTGACCGCGTTGGCCCTCTGGGCGAGCGGGGTTGCCACAGCCACCGCCCACACCGCCGACACTCACTCCGGCGACGCCCGCACTCCCGACGCCACAGCGCCGTCCGTCGTCGCCGTGGACGACGGGCAGGCTCTCACCCCACCCATGGGGTTCAACAACTGGAACTCCTTCGGCTGCAACGTCACCGAGCAGTTGATCAAGCAGACCGCCGACATCTTCGTCAGCACCGGTCTGCGGGACGCCGGCTACACCTACGTCAACATCGACGACTGCTGGATGACCCGCAGCCGGGACTCCCGAGGGCGGCTGGTCGCCGATCCCGCGAAGTTCCCCAGCGGCATGAAGGCGACCGCGGACTACGTGCACAGCAAGGGCCTGAAGTTCGGGATCTACCAGGACGGCGGCAGCGCCACCTGTGCCGGCTACCCGGGCAGCCTCGGCCACGAGACCGTCGACGCGCAGACCTTCGCCGACTGGGGCGTCGATCTGCTCAAGTATGACAACTGCAACAACCCCGACAGCGGCCAAGCCGCCACGATCGCCCGCTACCGCACCATGCGCGACGCCCTGCGCGCCACCGGCAGGCCCATCGTGTTCTCCATCTGCGAATGGGGGTCGACCCGCCCGTGGGAGTGGGGAGCGGCCACGGGGCACATGTGGCGCACCACGTACGACATCCGTGACAACTGGCCGTCGATGCTGAACATCGCCAAGCAGAACCTGCCCCTGGCCGCGTACGCCGGCCCGGGTCGCTGGAACGACCCCGACATGCTCGAGGTCGGCAACGGCGGTATGAGCGACACCGAGTACCGCACCCACTTCTCCCTCTGGGCGATGATGGCGGCACCGCTCATCATCAGCACCGACCTGCGCCGCGCCTCCGCCCAGACGATGCAGATCCTCCTCAACAAGGAGATCATCGCCGTCGATCAGGACCGGCTGGGACGGCAGGGCACCGTGCTGTCGTCGAGCGGAGGCCGCTGGGTGATCGTCAAGCAACTCGCCGACGGCAGCCGGGCGGTGGCCCTGTTCAATGAGACGGGGCAGCCGCAGACCATCAGGACCACGGCCCAGGCGGTCCAGCTTCCCCCCGCCGGTGCCTACACCCTCCGCGACCTGTGGCAGCACACCACCAGCCGCACGACGGGAGACATCTCCGCCACCGTGCCCGCCCATGGAACCGTCGTCTACCGGGTGTCGCCCGCGACGGGCGGCTGACGCACAACAGGGGGCAGTGCTGTGCCCTACGGGGGGAAGGGTGCAGCACTGCCCCACAGCCGCGCCCGGGTCGGACTGCCGGCTCTCGCTTCGCTCCCGGCAGGTAGACGGTGGACCCTGCCGGTGAACGAGGGCCTGAGCCGGTTCCCTTCACCCTGTGCGCTGCCTGGATCTTGGACCCCGAGGGGCCGGACGAGGCAGATGTCAGCCGTCGACAGCCCGGAGTTATCGGTTCGGTTCGGTTCGGTTCGCTTGTCTTTCGCAGGGCTTCCGTGCACTCCCCGCTGTGTAGGACCGCGGTTGCCGAACGCCTTTGCCCGGGGCCCCGGTTCGGGGCCCCTAGAGGCTTCAGCCGGCGCCCAGCGGGTCGCCGTGCGCGGCGAGCCACTCACGGTAGGCCGGCGTCCTGAACGCCGCCTCGGCGTAAGCGGATCTCAGGTCGGCGCAGATGCTTTCCATCTCCGTCCCGACCCGGCAGAAGACCAGAAGCTTCACGGCGATCGGGTCGTCCCGGAGCGGCCGGACGGCCATGTCCTCGCACGAGTTCACGACCGGCCTGCACGGGGCGACCGCTGCACCGATCATCACGAGTGTGCTCACGGCGCGATAATCCCCCTGCACCAAGGGCGGGTTTATTCCGGCGGCGTGCAACACCCTTTGCAGTGCGGCGAGTTCACCGTCGACCGTCGGATCGACCATCCAGTGGTCGTCGGCGAGTGCTCTGATGTCGACGACGGCACACGCCGCGGCCGGGTGATCGGCCGACATCGAGATGAACTGAGGCTCCCGGTCCAGAAGGGTCCATGCCTCCAGCCCGTTCGGTACGCGCAGCGGAGATCCCTCGACCTCGTGGACGAACGCCAGATCGATCTGGCCTCGCGCCAGGTCCTGCAACAGGGAATGGGCGGAGACGTTGATGTGAAGCGCCGTGGGGACGTCGGGGAAGCGCTTCTGAAGTCTCCGCAGCCAGCCCGGCAGGGCCCGGTTGGCGGTCGCACCGATCCGAAGTCCGGTACTCGCGGTGCGGGTGGCGGCGGTCCTGATGTCCGTCATGAGCGTGCTCATCTGCGCCACCAGCGGGCGGGCTCTGCTCAGTACGGCCTGTCCCGCCGGGGTGAGCCGGCATCCGTTCTGCTCCCGGGCGAAGAGCCTGGCTCCCAAAGCATCCTCGATACGGCGCAGTTGGGTGGTCAGGGCGGGTTGACTCATCCCCAGGTCCCGTGCCGCCTTGCGTATGCTCCCGGTCTCAGCGATGGAGCACAGCACTTCCAGGTGCCGTATTTCCAGTTTCATGCCGTGTACGGAAGACGCGAGAGCGCAGTCGGGCCTACTCGCCCGGCTTGCCAGGTGCACCGCCCTGCGCTTCCGAATTCCCCCTTCTCGCAGGTCATAGGACGGATCCTTGCAGCGAAGCTGCCCCGGATCGTCCAGAGTTCGAGGTCATGGCGGATTTCTCCGGCGGAGGGCACACCCGATAGAGGGTTCCGGCTCCGCGTGGCCCGCCGAGCCGAAGCCGACCGGCCCGAACGCCGACACTGGTCAGGTGTCGGCGTGACCAAGTCACGACATCGCGATTACTGAGCGGTGGTGAGTGATTATGCCATGGAGCGAACTCCAAGTGTCATCTTCACACAAGATCAATCATGGTTACGCACAGGACAGGTGCCTGGGCTCCTCCGCCGTGGAGAGGAGCCCAGGCACCTGACCGGCTCGGCTCGGTGCTCCGTCCGCCCTGTGGCTACTTCACCGGTGCGGCGGCCACCGCGGAGGGCGTGGGCAGGGTGACACCGGCCGCCGTCACGCTGAACGCGCCGGACTGCGGGCCCGCCTTGATCCGCAGGACACCCGAGTGGTCCTTGTCGTCGTAGAACCACCCGGACGACGCCCCCGCGAAGGAGCTGCGCGAGGAGAGCGGCCTCAGCGTGGTGCCGTCGACGCTGACACTGCTCGGCGCGCTGGCCACATGGATCCCGAAGTCGTACGCGCGGGACGACTGTTCGCCGGTGAAGGAGCCTCTGGGCGCCTCCATGGAGACACGCACGTCACCGGTGCCCGAGGTGGGGGCGGTGACCTTCACCTCCTGCTCGGTGAACGCACCCTTCTGGTAGGCACGGGTGATGCCGTCGTCCTCGTAGAGGGTGAACGAGGAGTCGCCGTAAGGGTGGATGTCGTAGGTGAGGGTCGACACCGGCTTCTCGCCGACGTGGTTCATCTGCGGCCACATGGGGACGATGGCGCCGCCCTTGACGAACAGGGGCAGGGTGTCGAGCGGTGCGCTGTAGTTGTTGATCCAGCCCGGTCCTGAGTAGTTCCTGCCGGTCCAGTAGTCGGTCCAGGTGCCGGCCGGGAGGTAGATGTTGTTGCGGACCGTGGTGTCGGAGACCACCGGGGCGACCAGGAAGGAGTCACCCGCCATGAACTGGCCGCTGGTCTGATTGCCGCGCGCGACGGGGTCGTCGGGGTACTCCAGGACCATGGCCCGGGTGCTCGGCACTCCGGTCGTGCTGGCGTTCTGGCTCATCGTGTAGAGGTACGGCATCAACTGCATCTTGAGCTTGAGGTACTTGCGGTTGATGGACAGGTACGGCTCGGCGAACCGCCAGGGCTGCTTGTCCTGGTATCCGGCCGACGGGTTGGTGGGACCCCAGCCGGACATGGTCATGAACGTCGGCAGCAGGGCCTTCCACTGGAGGTCGCGGACATAGGTCTTGGGGCTTCCTCCGAAGATCCCGTCCACGTCGCCGGACGCGTAGTTCAGGGCCGACAGTCCGGCGCCCGCGATGGCGGGCACGTGCCAGCGCATGTCGTCCCAGCTTCCGTTGGTGTCGCCGGTCCAGACGATGGCGTTGCGCTGGGTGCCGGCCCAGCCGTCGACCGTCCAGACGAAGCGGCGGCCGTCGGAGTTGTTCTCGATGCCGGCCACGGCCTGCTTGACGGCGTCGAAGGCGTACTTGTACCCGCGGCCGACCCAGGCGACATCGGTCTTGACGCCGCGCGAGCCCGCGACGCCCACCTCGTAGCCGATGTTCCCGAGTCCGGTCGAGGTCCACAGTCCGGTCTGGAAACCCTTGTCCTTGAGCCGCGACACGGTGTCGGGCAGGTTGGTGTAGCCGCACCCGTAGCCGTCGTTGGGCAGGAACCAGCCGGAGGGCATGTCGGCGTTGCGGGCGTCGTCGGCGTATCCGACCACGTCCGGGGTGACCTGGTGCCGTGCCCGGTTGTGATTGCCCTGGTAGTCGGGGTTGGAGGCGTTCCAGCAGTCGGCGTTGCCCAGTTGGAACCCCCACATCGGTGCGAGGAAGGGCTTGCCGCTGACGTCGGTGTACGCGCTCAGCACGCCCTTGGGCGAGCCGGCGACGACGTACCAGGCGTCGAAGCGGTTCTCGTTGTGGGTGAACGCGCCCGGCGAGGCGAAGCGGTACGAGCCCGGCGCCCAGGTGTTGCGCATGACGCCGTAGCCGTTGGTGGACATGTAGAAGGGGGCGGGGCTGGCGTTGTTGTTCTCGCGCCACCGGTTGTCGACGGCGACCGGGACGGTCTTGCCCCGCAGCGCCCACTCCCCCAGCCGCAGACCCGTTCCGTAGAACTGCTCGTCGGCGCCCTGGGCGAGGTACTGCGTGGTCTGGCCGCCGGTCCAGGAGGTGGGCTGTGTCTCCTGCCAGACCAGGGTGGTGTTGTCGGCGCGGTACACCGAGAACATGAGGGGCGACTTGTTCACCCGGATGGTCACCTGGGGTGTGGTGATCCTGAAGTAGGTGCCGGCGTCCGACGAACTGGTCGTCACCGAACCGAAGTTGGTCCTCACGGCCAGATCCGAACCGGCGGGGTCGTTGGTGAAGCCGCCGTCCGGCGACAGCCAGATCCGGAAGATGTCGGCACGCGCGACGACCACCCGCGCCTTGGCCGCGCTGGTCGTCGACACCGTGAAGGTGTTGCCGGACTGGGTGATTCCCGTGGCGGAGCCCGCCGTCGCCGCCGAAGCGGTGGTGACCGGGCCGGCCACGGACACCGCGGCCGCGACGAGCGCGAGACAGAGTAACTTCACCAGGGTGCGGAAGGTCCCCGGTGTGCACGGGGATCGCCGCCGGGACAGGGTTCTCACTGTGGAGCTCCTCGGGTCGGGGTGGGGGGGCCGAACAGCGACCGGGAAGAACCGACCTGGACATGTCAGGTCGCTCGCACAGTACGAAGCGTCGCGGGCGCGCGACAGATACGCGTTTGTGATCGTCTGGCGCTATCGCGGGCAGTGGAGCGGCGGCCCCTGAACGGCACCGTCGGGGCGTAGCGGACGCCGATCAGGGCACCCCACCTCAGGTAGCGGCTTCGGCCGTGCAGGAAGAAGGTAGGTGTGCGCGACAACGAAAGGCAGACCGTGATGACCGAGAGCCGACCCGCGACGACGACCGACTCCGGTGCCCCGGTGGAAAGCGACGAGCACTCGCTCACCGTTGGGCCCGGCGGCCCCATCCTGCTCCAGGACGCCTACCTGATCGAACAGATGGCGCAGTTCAACCGTGAACGTATCCCGGAACGCCAGCCGCACGCCAAGGGCAGCGGCGCGTTCGGACACTTCGAGGTCACCCACGACGTCAGCCGGTACACCAAGGCGGCGCTGTTCCAGCCGGGGACCCGTACCGACCTGGTCGCCCGCTTCTCCACGGTGGCCGGTGAGCGGGGCAGCCCGGACACCTGGCGGGATCCTCGGGGCTTCGCGGTGAAGTTCTACACGTCCGAGGGCAACTACGACATGGTCGGCAACAACACGCCGGTGTTCTTCGTGAAGGATCCGATGAAGTTCCAGCACTTCATCCGGTCCCAGAAGCGCCGCGCCGACAACAATCTGCGTGATCACGACATGCAGTGGGACTTCTGGACCCTCTCGCCGGAGTCGGCGCACCAGGTGACGTGGCTGATGGGCGACCGCGGCGTCCCGCGGACCTGGCGCCATATGAACGGCTACACCTCCCACACCTACATGTGGATCAACGCGTCCGGCGAGCGCTTCTGGGTGAAGTACCACTTCAAGACCGATCAGGGCATCGAGTTCTTCACCCAGGAGGAGGCCGACCGCATGGCGGGCGCCGACTCCGACTTCCACATGCGGGATCTGTTCGAGCACATCCGGGACGGCGACTTCCCGTCGTGGACCCTGCATGTGCAGGTCATGCCGTACGACGAGGCGGCGGCGTACCGCTTCAACCCGTTCGACCTCACCAAGGTCTGGCCGCACGGCGACTATCCGCTCATCCCGGTGGGCCGGATGACCCTGGACCGCAATCCCACCGACAACCACGCCGAGATCGAGCAGGCGGCGTTCCAGCCGAACAACCTGGTCCCCGGCATCGGTCCGAGCCCGGACCGGATGCTGCTGGCGCGGCTCTTCTCGTACGCGGACGCCCACCGGGCCCGCATCGGCACGAACTACCAGCAGCTCCCGGTGAACGCGCCCGTCGTCGACGTCCACACGTACTCCAAGGACGGCGCGATGGCCTACCGGAAGACGTCCGATCCGGTGTACGCGCCGAACTCGAAGGGCGGTCCCGCCGCCGACACCGAGCGGTTCGGGAGCCCGCCGAGCTGGATCGCCGACGGTGAGATCACCCGGGCGGCCTACGTCTCGCATCCGGAGGACGACGACTGGGGACAGCCCGGCACGCTCGTGCGCGAGGTCCTGGACGACGCGGCCCGCGACCGGCTCGTGGACAACGTGGTCGGGCACCTTCTCGACGGGGTGAGCGAGCCGGTCCTGGAGCGCGCCTTCGTCTACTGGACGAACATCGACGCCGGGGTCGGCAAGCGCATCGAGGAGGGTGTGCGGGCCAAGGGGAAGCAGGGGTCGTAGCTCCCCCGGGGCCCTTCGTCAGGCGTTCACGCGTGCTCGTCGTTCACCAGCAGGATCTTGCCGAGGTGGCCGCCGGCCTCCATGAGCCGGTGGCCCTCGGCGGCGTCCGCCAGGGGCACGGTCCGCTCGACGACCAGCTTCACCCTGCCGTCCTCGATCATGGGCCAGACGTTCTTCCGGACCTCGGCCACGATCTCGGCCTTGTCCTCCGTGGAACGGGTCCGCAGGGTGGTGCCGTGTACGGAGGCCCGTTTGAAGACCAGCTCGGCGAGGTCGAGCCGGCCGTCGAGCCCCTTCTGGAGGCCGATGACGACCAGACGGCCGTCGGCGGCGAGGGACCGGACGTTCCGCTCCAGGTAGTCGCCGCCGACGACGTCGAGGATCACGTCGTAGGGGCCGTGCTCCGTGAAGTCCTCGGTGCGGTGCTCGATCGCCACGTCGGCGCCCAGATCCCGGGCCCGGGCGGCCTTCTCCGGGCCGCCGACGGTCGTGACGACGCGGGCGCCCAGGGCCTTGGCGATCTGGATCGCCATCGTGCCGACCCCGCCGGCGCCGCCGTGCACGAGGATCGTCTCGCCCGGCTTCAGACGCGCGGTCATGACGATGTTGGACCAGACGGTGGCGGTGACCTCGGGAAGGCCCGCCGCCTCCGTCAGCCCGATGCCCTCGGGGACGGTGAGGAGCTGTCCGGCGGGAACGGCGACCTTCTGCGCGTAGCCGCCGCCGGTCAGCAGGGCGCAGACCTCGTCGCCCACCTGCCAGCCGGTGACTCCCTCGCCGACGGCGCCGATCCGGCCGGAGACCTCCAGGCCGGGATACGGCGACCAGCCCGGCTGGAGCGGGTAGAGCCCCCAGCGCTGCATGACGTCCGCCCGGTTCAGAGCGCTCGCCACCACATCGATGACGACCTCACCGGCGGCGGGCGTCGGGTCCTCGGCCTCGACCCACTTCAGGACCTCAGGGCCACCGTGCTCCGTGATCGATACCGCCTTCATGACAACTCCGCTCCCTCGAATGTTTACATCACATACATTACGAGCCCGAAGTATGCGCCGTCAACATTCGTCCGCGGTTCAGCTCCTCCTGAAGACGGTCACCGCCAGTGACGCGCAGTCGTTGTCGGCGGCCGTGACCGCGCCGTTCGTGTCCAGGACCTTCGTCCAGGTGCCGGAGGGCAGGGTCACCTTGTAGGTGCTCGCGGTGGGGTTGGCGACCACGACGGTGTCGTACGTCGTCGGCGCGGACGGGTTGGCGCTGAGGTGGCCGATGACGACGGAGCCGTCCGTCCGGGTGGTCATCTGGTTGCGGACCGCGTCCCAGTCGGTCAGCCGCAGGGCCGGTGTGGTCTTCCGCAGGGCGATCGCGTCCCTGTAGTAGCGGAAGACGCCGGCGTTGGTGACCTTGTCGCCCCAGTGGAGGGCGTTGACCCGGTCGGAGGCTTTGTAGGAGTTCTTCGCGGTGGTGTAGTCGCCGTTCACGACCTTCGAGCGCAGGAACTCGTCACCCTCCGCGATGACCGGGACGCCTTGGGAGGTGAGCACCATGCCGACGGCGAAGCGGTCGATCCTGCCCGCCCTGCCGGTGGCGCCGCCTCCGGCACCGGAGTAGGTGATCTTGTCGTAGAGGTTGAGGTTGTCGTGGATCGACACGTAGTTGACGGTCTGCTCGGGGTCGTAGGCGAACGCCGGGTTCCACAGGTCGGCGATGGGCGCGGTGCTCTTGAGATCGGTCGGCGAGCCGCGCATCCCGAAGGCGATGGCGCCGGCGTTGCCCGAACCGCCCATGTAGGCCATGACGTTGGTGTCGGTACCGCCGCGGATCGCGTCGCGGTAGACGCCGTTGAACACGCCGACGTGACCGGGCGCGAGGGCGGGGACGGTGCCGTAGCGGACCTTCTGCGCCTCCTGCGGGTCGGCTGCGGCGCTCCAGGGCTCGCCGTAGAGCAGCAGACCGCGGTCGCTGTAGGCCGCGTTGAGGTAGGTGGCCCAGGTGGCGACGTTGCGGTAGTGGTGGATGCCCATGAGGTCGAAGCGGAAGCCGTCGATGTTGTAGTCGCGGACCCAGTGCTCCAGAGAGTCCTGGATCATACGGCTGACCATCGGGTTGCCGTCGTCGATGGAGTTGCCGGTGCCGGACAGGTCCGTCGGCGTGTAGTACTTGCCGGTGATGCCGTTGAAGACGGACGTGGTGTGGGTGTGGTTGTAGACCACGTCCATGATGACGCGTATGCCGTGCTTGTGGAACTCGTTGACCATGTCCTTGAACTCGCGTACGCGGTCCTCGGGTTGGGTGTACTGCGAGTACTGCTCCTCGGGCACGTTGTAGTTCACCGGGTCGTAGCCCCAGTTGGGCACGGGGGTTCCGAAGTCGAAGGACGGCATGAGCTGTACGGTGTTGACGCCCAGCTCCTTGAGGTGGTCGATGCCGGTCTTCACCCCGTTGTGGGTGGTGCCGCTCTGCACCAGGCCGAGGAACTTGCCGCGTTTGGCCGCGTCGACGCCGGAACTCGCGTCGATGGTGAAGTCCCGGACGCTCAGCTCGTAGACGACCGCGTCCTCACGGTTCACCCGGGCCGGCCGAGGCGCCCAGGAACCGCCGGTCGGCATGATCGCGGCGCTGTCGATCACGACGCCCTGGGTCGTGCCCGGCTTCACCATCCGGGCGTACGGATCGCGTACGGCGGTGCCGCCGACGCTGAACTGGTAGGTCTGGCCCCTGAGATCGCCGCTCACGACGACCTGGTAGACGTTCGAATAGCCGCTGAGGGTGGTGGGGCCGAGGGAGTAAGTGCCGCCCGCGACGGTCACTTTGACGTTGGAGCTGTCGGGCGACCAGATGCGGAAGGTGGTCGCGGTGGGTGTGTACAGGGCGCCGAGGGTGTCGGCCGTCGCGGCGAGGGGGGCGGCGGCGGGGGTCGGTGCCGCGGGGGCGGACTGTGCCGACAGGGGGATGAGGAGCGCGGCGAGGAGAGCTGTGATCGTGAGGAGTGCGGCTCGGGTGGGTGGGGTGGATGGCGTGGGTGGGGTGGGTGAGGCTAATGGGGCGGGAGGTGGTGCGGTGCGGCTCATGTGGGGTGCCTCCTGGGCATGGGGGAACGCCGCCGCGCCACCGTCACGGCTCGTCGGAGCGCATGCGGGCGCGGCGGGGTGAGGTGTGGGGTGTGGTGCGGTGGGGTGGAGGTGGGGGATGCGGCGCTCTACGTGGGGCGAGGCCGGCTCAGTTCCCGGAGGTCCCGTGTCCCGGGTGCCTGGGGTCTCGTGGACTCACCATGACGGCCGACCGCTGGAGCGTCAATACGCGCTGCACGAACTTGCAGAAATTTCCTGCAAGCACCTTCATGGCTGGGGTGGTGCGCTCAGGGTGCGGTGTGGGGCAGCGCGAAGCGGAAAGCGCCTGCTCCGCTGCCGAGTTGGAGCCAGAGGTACTCGGGCTGGGTGACGACCCGCAGGGCGATCGCCGCGCAGCCCGGGCAGCGGGCGGTGAGGCCGGGTTCGGGGCCGTAGACGTGCAGTTGGGCCAGGGTCGCCGGGAGACGGCAGGAGGGGCACAGGCGCCAGGCTGTCGTCGGGTCGATCGTGAAGATCTCCCCGAGCGGGCCGGCGAGGGCGTTGCCGTCGAGGTGCAGCGGGTGCTCGTTCATGGCGGGGGTTCCTCACGGTGCGGCGCGGGTGGGTCAGCCGAAGCGTTCGGTACGGATCTGGTCGGGGGCGTGCCCGGCGGCCAGCAGGAGGGCGCTGACGTGCTCGACGAATCCGGTCGGGCCGCAGACGTAGCAGCGTGCGCCCTCGGCGGACGGCAGGTCCACCACATCGGCCTTCGTGATGCGCCCGGCGGGACGCTCGGAACGGTCCGGCGCGAGGCGGGTGTAGAGGCGCAGGATGCGGAGGTGCTGGTCGTGGGCGCTGTCGAGTTCCGCGGCGTACCAGACCTCGTCCGGGCCCCGGACGGAGCAGAGCAGGGTGCAGGGCTCGGTGGAGGTGGACGCGAGCCGGGCGCGCAGCATCGCCATCAAGGGCACGATGCCGGAGCCGCCGGCGATCAGCAGGAGCGGTCCTGGCTCCTGGGGCGTCCAGACGAACCAGCCGCCGAGGGGCCCCTTGACCTCGACATCGGCGTCCACGGGAAGATCGTCGGCGAGGTACGGGGAGACCTCGCCCCCGTCCACGGCCTGGACCCCCAGCTCGATGCGGTCGGTGTCGGCGGGGGCGGCGAGCGAGTAGCTGCGGACGGCCTGATATCCGTCCCCCGCCGTCAGCCGTACGTCGACGTGCTGGCCCGGGAGGTGTCCCGGCCAGCGCGGAACCTCGAACGTCAGGGTGCGGCCGGTCGCGGTCTGTGCCGTCCGCTCGGTGAGCCGGGCCCGTCGCCACCCGCCCATCGTCAGTCGCTCCAGTAACGCTGCTCGCGCCATGGGTCGCCGTAGTCGTGGTAGCCGGCGGACTCCCAGAAGCCGGGTTCGTTGTCCGGGGTGAGGATCAGGCCCTTGACCCACTTGGCCGACTTCCAGAAGTAGAGGTGCGGGACGACGAGGCGGGCCGGTCCGCCGTGGTCCGGGGAGAGCGCGAAGCCGTCGTAGGAGTGCGCGAGCCATGCCTTGCCGTCGGTCACGTCCTCCAGCGGGAGGTTGGTGGTGTAGCCGCCGAACGACTCGGCGACCACGAAGTCCGCGGCGGTCTCGACCTCGGCGAGGAAGACGTCGAGCGAGACACCGCGCCAGGTGGTGTCGAACTTCGACCACCGGGTCACACAGTGGATGTCGACGGTGGGCTCCTCCTGGGGCAGGGCCATCATCTCGTCCCAGGTCCAGGTCCGGGTCTCCCCCAGCTCGGTGGTCACGGTGAACGACCACCGGTCGGTGGGGACGTGCGGCGTGGGCCCCGCGGACAGCACGGGGAACGACTCCGTCGGATACTGCCCGGGCGGCAGCCGCCCTTCGAACGCGTGGGTCTTCCCACGGAACCCCGGTGACAAGCTGCCCATGGCTTCACCCCTCTCACCCGAAGCCAGCTCCCCACCCACCCTTGCTCTCCGGGACACGGCGTACCGTGCCCTTGTCCCCCACCCCATGCTCCTCGCCTGCCGTACGGGCGCAACCTGACGCGCCGGCGTCCTCGTCCCTGTCGTGTGCGAGAGCTGCGTTGTGTGCAAGACCTGCCGATAGGACACCCTGCGGACCACCGCGACTTAAAGCCTGGCTACGGGCGCCATTCCTGGCGATAGGCAGGATGCTCGGCATACGACTGGGCGAGAACCCGAAGGGTGAACGCCAGGCCCGCCGAGCGGGAATCCGCAAGATCCATGGTCTGGGCCACGTTGCAGACCGGGACGTTGTCCAGAGTGGGGAACCCCGTCGCGAAGTAGCCGATGTCGACGGACCGTGCGGCCGCCCCTGCCCGCTGGAGGGCGAGGGTCCCGGCGAGGCGGCCGACGGTGGTGATCAGTGAGTCGCCGGATCGGAGGTGCTTTCGCCAGGTCGTCCGGGGTCGCGGCGTCGGCGGTCAAGTGGTCGAGTCCGCTGGGGCGTTCGGCCAGCGTCGCGGGGTTGCGTCCGGCTATCGTCGGTCTGACGCCCCTGCGAAGCAGGGCGCCCAGGACGAGGTCGCCCGTGTAGCCCCGTGGCGCCCCGCAGGGCGATGCGGTCGGTCATCGCTTCCTTCCGAGGAGGGGGTGGGTCTGGGAGACGGCCTTGGCGATGAACGCGAAGGAGCGGGACGTGTGCGGTGCGTAGATCAGGCGCAGGGTGTCCGGCCTGGTGGGCTTGGACAGCACCGGCTTGCGGTGGCTGAACGTGTCGAAGGACGCCTTGCCGTGGTAGGCGCCCGTCCCGGACTCTCCGACGCCGCCGAACGGCAGGTCGGGTACGCCCAGATGGATCATCGGGGCGTTGAAGACGAGCCCTCCGGACGAGGTCCGCTCCAGCAGGGCCTGCCGGGCCGCCTTGTCGCGGGTGAAGGCGTAGAGGGAGAGCGGCTTGTCCCTGGCGTTGATGAAGTCGATGGCCTCGTCGACGTCACGCACGGTCAGGATCGGGAGGATCGGGCCGAAGATCTCCTCGGTCATGACAGGGGCGCCGGGCGGCACTTCGGTCAGCACGGTGGGGGCCATGTAGCGTTCGGCGGCGTCGGAGACGCCCCCGGTGACGAGGTCGCCCTCCGCCGTGAGTCCGCTCAGCCGGTGGAAGTGGCGGTCGTTGACGATACGGCCGTAGTCGGCGCTGGTGCGGGGGTCGGTGCCGAACATCTGCTGGACGGTTCGCGGCAGTTCGGCCAGCAGGGCGTCACGGGCGGCGTCGGTGACGAGGACGTAGTCGGGTGCGACGCAGGTCTGGCCGGCGTTGGTGAACTTGCCCCAGGCCAACCGGCGTGCGGCGACCGCCATGTCGGCCGTCTCGTCGATGAACACGGGTGACTTGCCGCCGAGTTCAAGGGTGATGGGCGTCAGGTTCTTCGCCGCCGCGGCCGCCACGATACGGCCGACCGTGCCGTTCCCGGTGTAGAAGATGTGGTCGAAGCGCTGCGCGAGCAGTTCGGTGGTCTCCTCGACCGCTCCTTCGACCACGGCGACGGCTTCGAGGTGGCGGGGCAGGAGGTCGGCGAGCAACGCGCTGGTGGCGGGGGCCAGTTCGCTGGGTTTGACGACGGCCGCGTTTCCGGCGGCCAGTGCGCCGACCAGCGGGTTCAACGTGAGCGTCAGCGGATAGTTCCAGGGCGCGATGATCAGGCAGACGCCGAGGGGCTCGGGGTGGATCCGGGCCGTCGCCGGTTTGATGTTCAGGGGTACGGCGACCCGCCGGGGCTTCATCCAGCGGTCGAGGTGGCGCAGGGCGTGCTCGATCTCGGTGAGGACCCCGCCGATCTCGGTGAGGTGCGATTCGGTGCGTCCCTTGCGCAGATCGTCGTAGAGAGCTTCCTCGATGTCCGAGGTGTGCTGCCTCAACATGCTGCGCAGGGCGTGGAGTTGGCGTCGGCGCCAGGCGGCGGGGCGGGTGAGGCCGGAGTCGAAGGCGGCCCGCAGCCGTACGACGGTCTCCGGGATGTCCAGGTCCTGCTGTACGACGGGGGCGGCGGTGCCGGTCATGGGCGCGTGCCTTCCAGACGGGGAAAGGGAGACTTACGGGGCGGGCTGCTAGCGGGCCGTCGAGGCCGCGTCGACGTCCGCGACCAGACGCCTGGCCAGGTGTTCGGAGGACGGCGGGTTCTGCCCCGTGTACACATTGCGGTCCACGACCACGTACGGCCGCAGCGGCAGCAGCGCCTTGGAGTACTGCGCCCCGCTCTCCCGCAGCCGGTCCTCCAGCAGCCACACCGCCTTGCGGCCGAAGCTGTTGAACTTCTCCTCCAGGTTCGACAGACCCGTCATCCGGTAGCCGGTGAACGGCCAGGACCCGTCCTCGTTCTGCGCCGCGAACGCCGCGGCCGGCGCATGGCACAGCAGCGCGAGCGGCTTGCCCGACCGCAGCACGCGGGTGATCAGCGCGCCCGACACCGGATCGACCGACAGGTCCTCCATCGGACCGTGCCCGCCCGGATAGAAGACCAGGTCGAAGTCGTCCGGATCCATGTCCGCCAGGACCCGCGGACTGTTCAACTCCCCCTTGACGGACTCCAGATACGCGGCCACCTCGCGCAGCTTCGACGGCCGTCCCGCCGTCCGCGACATGCTCAGCCGGTCCAGCGTCGGCACCTTCCCGCCCGGGGTCGCGATCGTGATGTCCCACCCCGCCGCCGAGAAGATCTTGTGCGGCATCGCCAGTTCCTCGCCCCAGAAGCCGGACGGATGCACCTCCCCGTCCCGCAACGTCCAGCGGTCCGCCGCGGACACCACGAACAACACCCTGGTCATGACGACCCCTCCTCCTGACGAGACGGCTCCACCGTCGAGGCGGTGGAAGTACCTGGCGAAGCGTGAGTGACCCCGCATTCATCATCGGTCGCGCGGAGACCCCGGGCGACCGGTCACCCGCGGTCTCCGCGGGGCGCACGCCTTTCTCTGCCCCCGCCACCAGATCGCGGAGGTCCATGACGTAGCCCACACCCCACCATGTTTACGCTGATTACATTCTTGCCCTAATGTGTGTGGTGCAAACATCGTGAGTGACCGACCGACATGGAAGAGAGAACCCGGATGACCAGCGAGCTGTTCTCGCCCCTGACCCTGCGCTCCGGGCAGGTCCTGAAGAACCGGATCGCGAAGGCGGCCATGGAGGAGAACATGGCCGGTGACGGCCAACTCCCCGACCGGGACCTGCTGTCGCTGTACCGGCGCTGGGCCGCCGGCGGCACCGGGCTGCTGATCACCGGCAATGTGATGGTCCACGCCGAGGCACTGACCGGGCCCGCCGGTGTCGTCCTCGACGCGCACGCGCCGCTGGAGCCGTTCGCCGAGTGGGCAAAGGCGGGCAAGTCCGGTGGGGGCGCGATCTGGATGCAGATCAACCACCCCGGCCGCCAGGTCGCCTCCGACATGCCCGGCGTCGTCTGGGGTCCGACCGACATCGGCGTCAGCCTCGGCAAGCACAGCAGCCGCTTCGGACGCCCCACCGCCATGACCGCCCAGCAGATCGCCGACACCGTGACGCGCTACGCCGTGACCGCGCGACGGGCCGAGGAGGCCGGTTTCGACGGGGTCGAGATCCACGCCGCGCACGGCTATCTGCTGTCGCAGTTCCTCTCGCCCCTCGTCAACAAGCGCACCGACCGGTGGGGCGGCTCGCCGGCGAACCGGGCCCGGATGCTGCTGGACATCGTCCGCGCCGTCCGCGCCACCGTCTCCCCCTCCTTCGCGGTAGCCGTCAAGCTCAACTCCGCCGACTTCCAGCGCGGCGGATTCGGCGCCGACGACGCCCGCCAGGTGATCGAGATGCTCGCACCGCTCGGCGTCGACCTGGTCGAACTGTCCGGCGGCAGCTACGAGAGCCCCGCCATGACCGGCCGTCCCGCCGACGACCGCACCCAGGCCCGCGAGGCGTACTTCCTCGACCTGGCCCAGGACCTCGTCACCACCAGCCCGCTGCCGCTGATGCTCACCGGCGGCATCACCCGGCGCGCGACCGCGGAGCGCGTCCTCGACAGCGGCGTGTCCGTCCTCGGCATGGGCACGGCGCTCGCCGTCACCCCCGACCTGCCCGAACGCTGGCGCCAGGGCCGCGAGGCCGACCGCGCCATGCGTCAGGTGACCTGGTCCGACAAGGCCCTCGCGTCCGCCGCGAGCATGGCGCAGGTGCGTCACCAGATGCGCCGCCTCGCCCGCGGCGGCACGACCAGGCCCGGCACGCATCCCGCGATCGCCCTCCTCTCCGAACACCGCAAGCAGCGCCGAGCCCTGCGCGGTTACCGCGCCTGGCTGTCCAAGTCCCGGCCCACTGCCTGAGGATGGCGGCCACACCGCCGTTGTTGACGGTGCTCACATCCCATCCTACAGTCATGTTCACGCCGCTTACATCAGAGTGAGGAACCCCGTCATGCCTTCGACACAGCAGGACACCGTCAAGGTCGACCTCGGCGGCCGTGCCGTCACGGTCCCCAAGGGGGGCCTGTACGACAGGTACCGGATGGCCCCCGACCTCGACGCCATCGCCCGTGACCCGCGCGTCAGCGGCGTGGACTTCTTCCGGCGACTGCCCAAGACCAAGGTCGACTCGCCCATCGGCGCCACGCTCACCCCGAACTTCTACTACGCCGTCTCGACCGCCCGGCTCACGATGCTCGCGCCGTCCCGCGCGATCCGCGGCCGCCTGCCCGGCGAGCTGGCACCACTGGAGGTCGCGCCCGGCCTGGGCCTGGTGTCGGTGATGTTCTTCCGCTACGAGGTGTGCGACATCGACTTCTACACCGAGGCCGCCGTCGGGATCGCCGTGAAGCCCGCCCGGCACGGCAGGCTCGGCTTCGTCGACCTCGTCGCCGCCCTGAAGAACGAACACCTCGCCTCCTACGTGCTGTCGCTGCCGGTGAGCACCGAGATCGCGCAGGTCCGCGGCCACGACGGCTACGGGTTCCCCAAGTGGGTCACCGGGCTCGACGTGGACATCGACGCCCACCGGACGACGGCCCGGGTGGCCAACGACGCCGACGGGGTCGATCTGGCGCTCACGGCGAGCACCCCGAGGCAGCGGTCCCACCCGAGCGGTGAACGCGTCGGCTCGCTGACGTCGTACACGACGATCGACGGCGCCTGGCACTCCACGCTGAGCCAGACCAATGTGCTCAGCGCCGGTACGACACGCTCGACCCGCGGCGTCGCTCTCCAGGTCGGGGAGGGCCGTATGGCCGACGACCTGCGCTCGCTCCGGCCGAAGC
Source organism: Streptomyces sp. CAI-85 (assembly GCF_013363615.1). Taxonomy (NCBI): domain Bacteria; kingdom Bacillati; phylum Actinomycetota; class Actinomycetes; order Kitasatosporales; family Streptomycetaceae; genus Streptomyces; species Streptomyces sp. CAI-85. The sequence goes on from NZ_JAANNX010000011.1 coordinate 106,554, forward strand.
GGGCCATCCAGTTCGACGTCATGACCGAGGGCCAACTCGCCCTGCACATGCCGGTACCCACCTCGGTCCCCTCGGACGAGAACCGGAACAAGTAGCCCGGAACACGTACTCCGGAAGACGTACTCCGGAACCAGCAGCAAGGAGTCCCCCGCCATGGCCACCGACCATGCCACCCGCCCCAACGGCGCCTTCCCCACAGGCGACTTCCCCGCCGGCACCCGCGCCCCGGGCCTGCCCGCGTCCCTGACCCCGGCCCTGATCGAGCGGCTGACCGCGCACGTCTCGGCGGCGCCGGACGCGGCGCGGGTCACCACCAACGCCCCTTACACCGGCGCGCCGTTGGCCGATTTCCGCGTCTCCGCCCCCGAGGACGTCGAGGCCGCGTTCGCCCGCGCCCGCGTGGCGCAGATGTCCTGGGCCGCCACGCCGATCGCGGAGCGCAAGCGGATCCTGCTGCGCTACCACGATCTCGTCCTGGCCCGTCAGGACGAGGCCCTCGACCTGATGCAGGCCGAGAACGGCAAGACGCGGCGCGACGCGTTCCTCGAAGTCGTCGACATCGGCATCGTCTCGCGCTACTACGCCCGCACCGCCGCCAGGCACCTCGGCCCCAAGCGGCGTCGCGGGGCGATCCCGCTGCTCACCCACACCACCGAGCTGCGCCATCCCAAGGGTGTCGTCGCGGTCGTCTCGCCGTGGAACTACCCGCTGAGCATGGCCGCCGGCGACACGATCGCCGCGCTCATGGCCGGCAACGCCGTCGTCCAGAAGCCGGACACCCAGACCGCGTTGACCGCCCTGTGGTCGATGGACCTCATGTACGAGGCCGGACTGCCCGAGGACGTATGGCAGATGGTGATCGGCCGGGGCAGTTCGATCGGCGACGCGCTGATGGACAACGCCGACTACATGATGTTCACCGGCTCCACCGCGACCGGCCGCCGGATCGCGAGCGACGCCGGGAAGCGTCTCATCGGCGCGTCCCTCGAACTCGGCGGCAAGAACGCCATGATCGTGCTGGACGACGCCGACATCGAGAAGGCCGCCGAGGGGGCCGTCAACGCCTGCTTCCCGTCCGCCGGCCAACTGTGCGTCTCCGTCGAGCGGTTGTACGTGGCCGAGTCCGTCCGTGACGCGTTCGTCGCCGCGTTCGTCTCGCGCACGAAGAGGCTCAGGATCGGCGCGGCGTACGACTACGGCGTGGACGTGGGCAGTCTCACCACGCCGTCCCAGCTCGAGACGGTCACCGGGCATGTCGCCGACGCCGTGTCCAAGGGCGCCACCGTCCTCGCCGGCGGCGCGGCACGGCCCGATCTCGGCCCGCTGTTCCATGAGCCGACCGTCCTCACCGACGTCACCCCCGGCATGACGGTGTACGACCACGAGACCTTCGGCCCCGTCGTCTCCGTCTACTCCTACCGCGACGTCGACGAGGCCGTCGCGCTGGCGAACTCCACGTCGTACGGCCTCAACGCCAGCGTCTGGACGCGTGACGGCGCCCGCGGCCGGGCCGTCGCCGCCCGTGTGCACGCGGGCACCGTGAACGTCAACGAGGCGTTCGCCGCGGCCTGGGGCAGCATCGACGCGCCCATGGGCGGCATGGGTGACTCCGGACTCGGCCGCCGGCACGGTGCCGAGGGCATCCTCAAGTACACCGAGGCGCAGACCGTCGCCCACCAGCGCCTCCAGGGCTTCCATCCGCCCGCCCGCATCAGCCCCGCGACCTGGGCCGGCCTTCTGACCGGCGCGCTGAAGGTGATGAAGGCGGCCGGCCTGCGGTGAGGACCGCGATGATGCGGTTTCCCTCTTGCCTTTCGATCACTTAGGATGTATGCGGCGTTCACATCCGTGGCTACGACGTGAGCACGGTGAACAGGAAGAGAGCGAGTGCGACCTATGCCGCAGAACAGCGCATACCATCACGGTGATCTGCGTGCCGCCTGCCTGCGGGCGGCACGGGAGCTGCTGGAGGAGGACGGCAGCGCGGGCCTCTCGCTGCGGGCGGTCGCGCGCCGGGCCGGGGTCTCGGCGACCGCGCCCTACCGCCACTACGCCGACCGCGAGGCGCTGGTCTCCGCGGTCGCCGCCCAGGGCTACCGCGAACTCGCCGAGGACTTGGCGGCGGCCCATCCCGCCCCGTCGTCGCCGGACGACCTGGCCGCCGTGGCCGTCGCCTACGTGCGCTTCGCCCTCGACCATCCCGCGCTGTTCCGCGCCATGTTCGCCGAGCCCTGCGACCCGACCAGCGAGGAGCGCGTCGCGGCGACCGCCGCCATCTCCCAGTACGTCCAGGGCATCGTCCGTGACGCCTTCCCCGGCGCCGGGGACACCGAGGCGCTGGCGACGACGGTCTGGGCGCTCGTCCACGGCCTGGCGTTCCTGCACCTCGACGGCAAGCTCGACACCTCCACCCCCGAGGCCGTCGCCGCGCAGGTCCGCTCCTCCGTCTTCGCCCTGTTCGCGGCCTCGCCCGCGATCCAGGGGGCGATCGCGGCGGGGTGACGTTCACGGCCGTACGGACCGTGTCTCAACGGCAGTTCATACGGTGTCCGTCGCCGACGGCGTCGTAGCCGCACCGTCCTGCGCCGGCAGCAGCGCCAACGACCCCGGCACCGGCAGGTGGATCCAGCCCTCGATCCGGGCGTCGCCGGCCTCCGACGCGTCGGGGAACGTGGTCAGGCCGCGGGCCACCGCGCGCGCCGTCAAGGAACACACGAGGGCGTCGAAGGCGTGCTCGCTCGCGTCGTAGGCGCGCGCCGTCGGCGTGTCGCACCTCAGCCAGGGCGCGGCCGCGAGCAGGGCGTCCATCGTGCGGGGGGCGCCGAGCAGCCCCCAGCGGTGCCGGGACGCCTTCGGGTACACCTCGGCGATGGGCCCGCGTCCCGTTCTGTCGACGCGGACACCGCGACGGTTGAGTTCGTCCTCCAGATGCGCCCACCGCGCCACCATCGCTCCGATCCGGTCGAAAGGAGCCGGAAGCGGAGCACTGACGGGATAGATCTGATCGCGCACGATCCGGTCCGTCAGCCGGTAGCGCAGACGGTCCTTCCGGTACCGCTCGCTGTCCTGGCCACGGCCCGGCCACGGGTCCTCGGCGAGATGCGCCCCGACCGCGCGCACGAACTCGGCCGGCCATCCGAACGGCGTGTCGACACCGGCCCGGTCACCGGGGCGCAGCCCCGTGAGCTGGTCGATCAGCGTGTCGTCGGTGCACTTGAGCGCGGGCGGTTCGACCTCGGCCACCCCGTCCTTCCACTCCAGCACCGACATGGCCGTCTTCGACCGGTCGGCGGACAGATCGATCCCCACCGTGCGCATGCGGCCCATGGTGCCAGGTGCCGTACGGCCGTCCGCGCGCGGCTCCGGCCTTCCCCCGGATATTCGGTATCCGGATATTCGGTGGAACCGGCCTTGGAGGCGCTGCACAATCCGGCGGGGAGACGGGGCGAGGGAGAGCTTGTTTGGACGTGTTCGTGTGTGCCGGGTGCGGTACGGAGCTGACGGCGCCGGTGTCCCGGGTCGCCCTCCCGGTCCACACCCACTACGGGGCGTGGGAGGAACTCCATCCCCCGCTGATGGAACCCGCCACGTACGCCGTCGACCCTCTGCCCACCGGACCGCCCTGGCGGCTGTGGGAGGACGTAGGAGAGGACGTGGCCGCGGAACAGGGCGTGTACGCCCCGGTGTACGCGGTCTCCTTCGGCGCGCGGAACCGTATCGTCATCGCCCCCGGCGACTCGCGGTCGATGACCCTGATCCTGGAGAAGTGCGAGGGCTACTGCCGGGGCGTGGATGGCAGAGCGGGGCCCAATCTGGCCTGCGCGGGGTGCGGTCGGCCCGTGGCCACGCGCGTCGACGACTGCGGTTCGTGGCAGACGGTGTGGCTGGAGCCCGCCGCGGTCGTGCGCCGCTCCTCGGGGCTGCCGGCCGGTCCGCCGCCCGGCTGGAACGACCTGAAGCGTGTCCCGCCCGTTGAAGCCGACGGGTCGTGGAGCCGCCGTTGGGAGGCGGCGCTCGGCGTCATGCTGGCCCATCTCGTGGCGGCCACGGAGGCCCGTCCGGTGGCCCTCCCGTCGGGCCCGGTCACGGAGTTGCTGGGCCATGCCGTCAGCCGGTGTCTCTCCCCCGGACCCGAGGCGCGGAGCGCGGGGGCGGCCGTGGGGTTGGCCGTGGGGCTGGCCGGTCCCGGGATCTCGACCGCCCGGCCCCGTCCCGAGGTCCTCCTCGTCCCCCGCCACCCGCTCACGGGCGCGCCCTGGCACCCGCCCGGCGACGAGGGGGCGGTGGTGCCGTTGGACAGCGGAGTCTGGGCGTACCTCGCCCACCCCGACGACGAGACCTCCCCCGTGCCCGCGACGGGGGTGGTCCCGCAGGGTGTGCTGCGCGACGACTATCCCCTGCCGCCGCACCCGTGGCGCCCGCTGCTGCCCCACCGCGACGCCTTCCGGCACACCCTGGTCAGGCTGCCCGCCGTACGCGGCCCCGGGCTGAGCAGGTTCCGCGCGCGGTAGCGGCCGCACGTAGTGATGGGTGCGGTCGCCGGACTTGCCGTCGACGAACCCGGCACCGGCGATCCGGACCGCACGCTCGCCGTTGCCGGGTTCGGGCCCCGGCCCGTTGCATGCTGGTGTCCGTGACCGTGGCGCCGCACTCCGTGTGCCGCCGAAAGCCGAGCGACGAGGAACATCAGGTGACGGACGAACCACGAGCGGACTCCGCGCCAGGCGCCGACGGCTCCGATGCCGACCCCGCCGTCCTCGCGGACCGGCTCAAGGAGCGCATCTACGCGACCATCACCATGATCGCCGTGGTGGTCGGCCTGTCCTTCGGCGAGGTCGACGCGCTCGGCGCCATCGCCACCGTCCTGACGACCGCCCTCGGCCTCTGGCTCGCGGCGCTCGTCGCCGACCAGCAGGCGCACCGCACGGTCCACCGTCACCTCGCGACCGGACGCGAACTGCGTCGCATGCTCTACGTCAGCAGCCCCCTGCTGTCCTGCGCCGCGGGCCCGGCCGTACTGATCGCCCTGGCCGCGCTGGACGTCCTGTCCCTGGAGTCCGCCTTGCTGACGGCGGCCGGGGTCAGCGTCATCTCCCTCTTCCTGTGGGGCTGTCTGGGCGGCCTGCGGATGGGAGGCGGGGTCCTGGGAGCGGTGGTCGCCGGCCTCGCGGACGCGGCGATCGGCGTGGCGGTGGCCCTGGTGAAGGTGGCGGCGGGTCACTGAGCCGCGCCGGCGCCTCCGCCGTCAGCGTCCCCTGACGCGCCAGATCAGCAGGACCAGCAGAAGTCCGGCGACGGCTCCGGACACGCCCCAGGGAACACTCGGGGTGCCGTCGTTGAGTTCGTACCCGATCGCGCTCGCCACGACGAAGACCCCGAAGACGAGCATCCCGCCGAACTGTCGTGTGCGCATGTCCCACCCCTGCCGTTGGCCGAAATCCGCTGTGATCTTGTCACGCGTTGACAGCCGCGGACAGGGGTCCCCCTTGTCATCAGCGCCGTTCCTGATCCTGGTCCCGCGAGCGAGGGGCGGCCGTGGGCCGGGTGCCCGTCCACGCGCCGTAGAGACCGGAGAGCGCGACGCTGACCGTGGCCAGGGAGTTCGCGGAGACGCCGAGGGCGAGCAGGAGGACACCGACACCGAGGACGGCGATGAAGACGATGAGATCGAGCTTGTTACGGCTGGGGCTACGCATCACGGGTGCCTTCCGATCGTGCCGAAGGGGTGGAAGGCCAGCGTGCGGGAATGATCTGATTGTCCGTCTTGAGGTGAGACGTTGGCGCAGTTCACGCCACCGCACATCGCGGACAGCGCGGACACCTGCGGACGGGGGACCGGATGCACAGCCAAGACGGCGGGCGGGTCGGGCCGCTGAGCGGTGACACGCCCGAAGCGGACGAACTCGCCCAGTGGCTGCGCCGGGTGACGAACGGCTGGACCGTCCGCGCGCTGGCCGGACGGTTCCCCTACGGCCGCAACCAGTGGAGCGAGTTCCGCAAGGGGACCAAGCTGCTCCCCGGGTATCTGCTGGAGGATGTCCTCACCGTCCTGATCAAGGATCCCCGGATCCGGCAGATCCAACTCCATGAGGGCATGCGGCTGCTGGCGGCGGCGGAGACCGCGGCTCGCGCCCGGTCCGCGGCCGCCGCCGAACAACCCACGGGCACCGCCCTCGAGTTGCAGTTGCGACTCGACGACGCGCGCCGGGGCGAGATCGCCGCCAGGGACGCCCTGCTGGGGACCAGTCGCCTTGTCTACATGCTGCTGGAGGTGGTCGGTTCGCTCACCCAGCGGTGCAAGGCGCTGGAACAGGAGCGGGACCAGGCCCGGACTGCCGTCCCACCCGTTGATATTCGCGCCATCCAGGGTGAGTTGGACGGCACCAAGGCGTTGCTCGACCAGGCCAACGATCGTCTGGCCCAGGCGCGGAGGGAACGCGAGGAGGCGGAGGACCTGCGCCTTCTCGCCGAACAGCGGGCCGAGGAGTACCGGTTGGCGCTGGAGGCCGTGAACCGGATCGTCACCTCCGCGACCACGGAGCGGCGGCCCGGCGACGCCGCCACGGGGAGCGATGATGACGACCGTCGCTGGCAGCCGGCCGAGGATCTGCATCCGCTGTGGGAGTACGAGATCGCCCTCGAAGCGGCGGACGAGGAACTGGCGGCGCACAAGTCGCACATGGCGGCTGCGCGAGAGCAGATGGGGGTCGGCACCGACGGGGCGGTCACACGGGAGACTCCGACTGTCGTGCCCGGACACGTTGTCCGCGCGGACAGCGCGGACAGCGCGGACAGCGCGGACAACGAGGACAGACCCGCGGCTCGAACGCCGCGAACGCGGCGCCCGGCCCGGCATCAGGCGCCGTACATCTGGGGCAACGTCCCTCCGCGCAACCCCAACTTCACCGGCCGACAGGCATTGTTGGAGTCGCTGCACGAACGGCTGCTCACAGGTACGACGGCGGTGCTGCCCCAAGCAGTCCACGGCATGGGCGCTGTCGGGAAGACCCAACTGGCCGTCGAGTACGTGTTCCGGTATCAGCACGAGTACGACATCGTCTGGTGGATCTCCGCCGAACGGCCCGACCGGATCGGTCCGTCCCTGGCGGAACTGGCCCTGCGACTGGGCCTCACCACCGAGGAGGAGTCCCATATCGCCGGACCGGTCGTCCGGGAGGCGCTGCGTGAGGGGCGCCCGTACGCCCGCTGGCTGCTGGTCTTCGACAACGCGGACAACCCGGACGAGGTTCGCCCTTACTTCCCGCCTCAGGGCGAGGGCGCGATCCTCGTCACCTCCCGCAATCGGCGCTGGGGCCAGTTCGGCCACTCTGTCGAGGTGGACGGATTGACCCGTCAGGAGAGCAAGGATCTGCTGCTGCGCCGTGTTCCGGAGCTGGGGCAGGGCGACGAGGCCGATGCGCTGGCCGAGGCACTCGGTGATCTGCCCCTTGCGCTGGAGCAGGCCGCCGCTTGGCTGACGGTGACCGGAATGCCTTCCTCCGACTATCTGCGAGTGATCGAGGAGGCACGTGTGGTGCCGCCTCCCGGATCCCCGCCCGACTACCCGCTCCCTGTCACCACCGCCTGGAACGTCTCTCTGGACGAGCTGGAGACACGCTCCCCGAGCGCGCTCAGGCTGCTGCAACTGTGCTCCCACTTCGCTCCTGAACCGATCTCCAGGTGGCTCCTCTCCGCACACGGAGCGGACAGCGTGCACCCCGATCTGGACCCGCTGCTGAACGACGCCATGCTCCTCGGGCGAGCCACGAGGGAGGTGAACCGCTACTCGCTGGCCCGCATCGACCACCGCACGAACTCCTTCCAGATGCACCGCCTCGTGCAGCACGCCGTGAAGAACGGTATGAGCCCCGACGAACAGTCCCGGATGCGCCGGGGCGCCCATACGCTGCTGGCGGCCGCGGACCCGATGGCACCTGCCGATCCAACACAGTGGCCCCGGTACGCCGAACTCCTCCCGCACGCCGTGGCGTCCGCAGTGGTCGGGTCCGAACAGCCACCGGTCCGCCACCTGGTGAGCAACCTCGCCGAGTACCTCCATCACCAGGGCGACCACAAACGAGCGCTGGAGTTCTCCGAGCACACCTGGCAGACATGGCGGACCCGGTTCGGCGAGGAAGACCCGCTCACACGGTCGGTGGGGCAGTGGCTGGGCTCCTCGTACTGGACGGCGGGCAGGTTCGACGACGCGGCGGAGCTGGCCCACCGCCTCCGGGAGATGCAGGGCGACGACGACACGTCGGAAGACGCGCTCAGGGTTCTCCGGCTCACGGCCGCCGTGCACCGCGCCGAGGGCGCCTTCGTGACCGCCGCCGACGTGGACAGGACCGCCTACGAACGGGCCCACGCAGCCTTCGGCGAGGACGATCCGGTAACACTCGAACTCGCCCACGGTGTCGCGGTGAACCTGCGGCTGTCCGGTGACTTCCAGCAGGCCGAGGAACTCGACCGCCGGACCCTCGTCCTGAAGCGCGGTCTGTTCGGCAAGGGCGACCCGTCCCTGCTGATCACCGAGGACGGACTTGCCGTCACCGCCCGGGAGAGGGGCCGCTACGCCACCGCGCGTCGTCTCCACCAGTCCGTCCACGAGGCGTACGGGGAGGCGTACGGCCGCGACCATCCCGCCACGATCGAGGCGATGCGCCAGCTCAGCGAGTCCTGCCGCAAGGCAGGCGACCCCGTGCGCTCGCTGGAGCTGGCCAAGCACGCGCACACCGAGTTCGCGAACCGCTACGAGCGGAACCATCCCAGGACACTGGCCGCCGAGCTGACCCTGTCGATGGCGCTGCGCGAGAACGGCGACCTGGACGCGGCCCACCGCCACGGGGTCATGGCCTGCCAGCGGTTCCGGCAGGTGTACAACCCTCGGCACCCGCACAGCCTGTCCGCGGACGTCGATCTCGCCGTGACGCTACGACAGCTCGGACTGGCCCAGGAGGCACACCAGTTGGACGAGGCGGCGCTCGTCGCCCTCGGCAGCCGGCTCGGCGAGGCGCACCCGCTCACCCTGGTCTGTGCGATCAATCTGGCCACCGATCTCGCCGCCCTCGGCCGCCACGAAGAGGCACGGCGTCGCGGCGAGACCGCGCTGCAACACAGCCGGGTCGGCTTCGGCGAGGAGCACCCGAACACCCTGGCCTGTGCCGGGAACTTGGCCCTGGACCTCGTCGCCGTGGGAGCCGGGACGGAAGGCACGGCCCTGCGCGAGGACACCCTGCGGCGCATGGAACGCGTCCTGGAGAGCCCCGGCCTCCTCACAGCTCGGTGCAGGAGCGGTGAGCGGATCGATTGCGACATCGTTCCGCTGTCGTTGTGACCTTCCGGCTCCCGGATCCCCCTCGCGCTCCGGGTTACGGGGGAACAGATCAAGCCAAAGTCCGCCAAGCCGGTAGCAACCCTGAAATCTGTCTCTGCAACTCCTTGCAATTCGCTTGATTGTTGGGTTCCAGACTCTATGCAAGGCGGGGCGCGACGCTGACCATTCTTGTCATGAACCTGCGGTCCGACGGGCGGGCCGCAGCGTCGTGGAGGTGTGGAATGCACCGCAAACTCGCCACCGGACTCGCCGCCTCAGCCATGGCTCTGGCCACCATCACAGCGACCGCCACCGCCGCAAGCGCCGCCCCCGCCGACAAGCCCCAAGTCCTGTCCGGTTGGACCCAGACCAGCGCCGCGAGCTACAACTCCTGGGTCTCCGCACGCAACAACCAGGGAGCCTGGTCGGCGTACGGATTCGACTGGTCCACCGACTACTGCTCCTCCTCCCCGGACAACCCCTTCGGCTTCCCGTTCGCCACGTCCTGCGCCCGCCACGACTTCGGTTACCGCAACTACAAGGCCGCCGGCTCCTTCTCCGCCAACAAGTCCCGTCTGGACAGCGCCTTCTACGAAGACCTCCTCCGCGTCTGCAACGGCTACAGCGGCGCCACCAAGACCTCCTGCAACGGCACGGCCTGGACCTACTACCAGGCCGTCAAGGCACTCGGCTGATCCACCGCCTCACGCGCACGAGCGCCGAACATCGCACGTCATCGGTCCGGTTGAGGAGGCGTGAACTCCTCAACCGGTCACCTTCCCCCGCACCAGGGGGAGTTCCGGATCCGCCGTCCACTCCTCCAGCGAGCCGTCGTACATGACCAGCGGGTCGACGCCGGCCAGGGTGAGGGCCAGGGCGTCCAGGGACGCGGAGATTCCTCCGCCGCAGTACAGAACGACCGGGCCGGCACCACCGTCCGGGAGGCGGCTCGCGCGGGCCGCGAGGTCGGGGGCGGTGAGGAGGCGGCCGTCGCCGTCCAGGAAGTCCTGGGCGGGCAGGCTCACGCTGCCGGGGATTCGGCCCCGCCTGCTGTAGCGGGTGGGGGTCGTGCCCTCGAAGTGCGGCACCCCCAGTGCACACACCAAGGTGCCGGCCGCGCGCCCTTCGCTCACCGCACGCACGCCCTCCTTGTCCATCCACAGCGACGGCCGCGCGGTATCGCCTGCCGCGGCACCGGGGAACGGGTCTCCCTCCGACGGGCGACGCACCGTTCCCGCCACGTCGGGTGCGGACGACACCACCGGCAGACCGGCCGCCGTCCACGCGGGCAGGCCCCCGTCCAGCACGCGGGCGGCCACACCCGCGTCGCGCAGCACCCACCACACACGCGCCGCCCATTGCAGCGAGCCCTGGTCGTAGAGGACGACGGTGGTGCGCTCGTCGGCGCCCAGCGCGGCCAGTTCGCGCCGGGTCGCGGCGCGGGACGGGTGGGCGAAGTGGTAGGGCGCCGCGGGATCGGTGAACGCGGTCAGCAGATCCACGTGCCGTGAGCCGGGGATGTGCGCCCCGGCCCAGGCGTCGGCGCCCGACGCGGCACGGTAGTCACCGTCGTGCGCGGGCTGCGCGAGAACGACCGTGGCGTCCAGGACGAGCACCGGCGCGCGCCCCTCCCGGCCCTCCCCGAGCAGGCGGGCCAGTTCGTCGGCGTCGATCAGGATGCTGTCGCGGTGCGCACCGGACGGGCCCAGGTTCATACGGCGCCTTTCCAGAAGCCCGGCGAGCGATGGCGCATCAGGCCGGGGAGCGGATTCGGAGGAGCCCTTAGCGTATACGCACGCATACGTTTGCTGTACGGTGATCCCATCACGTATCCGAACTCGTCGGATCGGCGTCTCCCGCCCTCGGGCGGGGCGCAACGTTCCGGCCGACCGAGGACCGCCATGCCGAGACACACCCCGCCCGCTCCCTCCGCCCCCGGAGCCCAGGCCCAGGACGCGCCCGCCGAGGCCGCGCCCTCGGGCTCGGAGCTGTACTGGCGGCTGCGACATGACGTCATGGACGGCCGCTTCCCGCCGGGCTCGGCCCTCATGGAGACGGTCCTGAGCAGCGACTACGGCGTGTCCCGGACCCCGATGCGCGAAGCCCTCGCCCTGCTGGAGCACGACGGCCTGCTGGAGCGCGCCCCGCGCGGCTTCCGGGTCCGCTCGGGCACGGCCGAGGACGTCGTGGAGATCTACGAGGCGCGCATCGCCCTGGAGGCCGAGGCCGCCGCCTCCGCCGCCCTGCGGGCCACCGAACTCGACCTCGCCCGGCTACGCCGTCAGCACGAACTGATCGTCCACGCCGACACGGACGAGGGCAGGGCGGCCGCACGGGCGGCCAACTTCCGGTTCCACGAGCTGCTCTGGCAGGCCGGACACAACGCGACCATCACCGAGCTGCTGGTGAAGCTCACGGCCCGGCTGCGGATCTACGACAGCGGGCCGCCGTCCCCCTTCGGCGGGATCGAGCCGCTGCACCAGGAGCACGAGGCGATCCTGCGCGCCCTGCACGACCACGATGCCGACCGCGCCCGCGAGGCCGCCCGTGCGCATCTGCGCCGCAGCCTGGAGCAGCGCATCAACGCCCTGGTCGGCGCCGACGAGGACACCGCCCACTGACCGGAATGTTAGGCTCACCGCCACCAGATCAGATGATCTAGCCGTAAATCATCCCAACGCGTATCACCGAGTGACGTTCTTCCTCACTCACCCTCATCTCCCAGGAAAGGAGCGGCGGATGTCCATCCACCCCGCGCGCGACCTCGCGCCTCTCCGCGCCCTTTCCCACGGCCCGCTGGGCCGCCTCGACCGTGGCCGCCGCCTCACTCTGCGCCGCCACGTCGATCACGGACGCTGCGCCAGCGCCTTCTGTACCGCCGGCTGATCCGCGCCCACCACGCTCTCCGCGTCGACAGGGCGCCCCGTTTCCCGGCCTCGCCGCCTCTCGGCACGCCGCCCGCGCCTGATCCGCCGCCCGAGGCATCAGGTATCCGTGCCCCGAGGCCGCCCTTCATCGATCCTCCGTCGATCTGGAGCACCCCCGTGACACCCTCCCCGGCCTCCGGCATCGGCGTCGGCCCGCGCCGCATACGTCTCAACGGCCTCCGTCAGTCGACCGTCGGGCACACCGCGATGGGCCTGTGGCGGCACCCCGACAGCCAGGCGCACCGCTACCGGGACCTGGACCACTGGATCGAGACCGCCCGGATCCTCGAACGCGGCCGGTTCGACGCCTGTTCATCGCCGACGCCCTCGGCCCCCTCGACGTCTACCAGGGCTCCACACGGGCCGCCCTGCGCGACGGCATCAACACCCCCACCGACGACCCGCTCCTCCTCGTCAGCGCGCTCGCCGCGGCCACCACGCGTCTCGGGTTCGCGGTCACCGTGTCCTCCACCTATGAACGCCCCTACGCGTTCGCCCGGAAGATGACGACCCTCGACCACCTCAGCAACGGGCGCATCGGCTGGAACATCGTCACCTCCGCGCTGGACAGCGCCGCCCGCAACCTCGGTCTGGAACGGCAGATCCCGCACGACGAACGCTACGCCGTGGCCGAGGAGTTCATGGAGGTCGTCTACAAGCTCTGGGAAGGCAGTTGGGAGGACGACGCCGTGGTGCGCGACGCGGCCTCCGGAGTCTTCGCCGACCCCGACAAGGTGCATCCGATCGCCCACCGGGGCACCCACTTCAGCGTCCCGGACATCGCCCTGTCCGAACCGTCCGTCCAGCGCACCCCGGTCCTGTACCAGGCCGGCACCTCGCCCGCCGGGCGGCGCTTCGCCGGGCGGCACGCCGAGGGCGTCTTCCTCTCCGCCTACAGTCCCTCCCTGGCCCGTACCCTCGTCGACGCCGTGCGCGCCGCCGCCGCCGAGGCCGGGCGGAACCCCCGTGAGCTGCGCTTCTTCGGCATCGTCACCGTCGTCGTGGCCCCCACCGACGCCGAGGCCCGCGCCAAGTACGAGGAGTACCGCTCCTACTCCTCGCTGGAGGGCAGCCTCGCCCGCTACAGCGCCCTGCTCGGCATCGACCTGTCCGCGCTGGACCCCGACACCCCGCTCCGGTACGCCGACACCGAGGGCATCCGCGGTCTGCTGGAGGTGTTCACCCGGCTGGATCCCGAGCGCACCTGGACGCCTCGTGAGATCGCCGAGTTCGTCGGTGTCGGCGGTGGCGGGCCGGTCCTCGTCGGCTCTCCGGCGACGGTCGCCGACGAACTGGAGCGGTGGGCCGAGGCGGCCGACCTGGACGGATTCAACATCGCCGACCCCGTCCCGCCGGTCACCCTGCGCGACTTCGTCGATCTCGTCGTGCCCGAACTCCAGCGCCGCGGCCGGGTGTGGACCGAGTACGAGGGCACCACGCTGCGCGAGCACACCCACGGCCCCGGCCGCACGCGGCTGCCCGCCGACCACCCCGGCGCCCGCCACCGACGCCCCTGATCCGCACCCACTCCTCCTCGCCCCGCCGCACCTCTTTCCCGGAGCCCCCGTGTCCCACATCCGCGTCATGCTCGACTACTTCCACCCCTGGCCCAACTCCGCCGGCTTCTTCGTCGCCCGTGACCGCGGCTGGTACCGGGAGGCCGGTCTCGAGGTCGAACTGTCCGTGCAGGATCCGGGGCGTGGCGACACCCTGGAGTATCTCGCCCGCCGCCAGGCCGACTTCGGGATCTTCCCGCCCAACCGGCTGCTGGTGCGCCGCGCCCAGGGTCAGCCGCTGATCGCCGTCTCGGCGGTCAACCACCGTGCCCTGGAGGCCATTCAGACCGTCACCGGACGCGGTATCGAACGGCCCCGGGACCTGGCGGGCCGGCGCCTCGCGTACAACCCGACCCCGCGCGGACGGGCGTTGGTGCGGCATCTGGTCGCCGCGGACGGCGGTGATCCCGACGCCGTGGTGACCGTCGACGCAGGTTACCGCGAACTGACCGTGGACGACCTGGAGTCGGGCGAGGCCGACGCCACCTTCGGCGTCTACTGGTCCTGGGACGCGCTGCGCGGCGGTCTGCCCGAGGAGCGCCGGCTGACCTGGCCGGTGGACGAGATCGGCGCCCCGCGCTACCACAGCTACCTCCTCGGAGCGCACGAGGAGACGGTCCACGCCGATCCCGACGCCGTACGCCGGTTCCTCGCCGCGACGGCGCGCGGGTTCGCCGAGGCGGCCGCCGACCAGCCCACCACGCTGGCTCTCCTCGAACGCGTCATCCCCTACTTCCCGCGCCCCCTCATAGCCCGCTCGCTGGAGTTGGTGGCACCGACCTGGACGGACCACGAAGGGCGTTGGGGCGGCATCGCCGAGGACCGTATGGGCCCCTACGCCCACTGGCTCGCCGCCCAGGGCGTCCTGCCCACGGCCGACGGCTGGCGCACGGCCTACCGCACCGACCTGCTGCCGGACCTCGTCCCAGGACACCCGGCGGCACTCCCCGCGGCCCGGACCAGCGCATGAACCCGTACGACGGCCGCCGCCGCCACGCCCTCGCGACGCCGCCCCTCGGGCCGGCCCGCCCCCGCGCCACCCTTCCGTGTCCCGGCCGCGCCCGCACCGCACCAGCAGCCGTCACCCCCTCGCCGTCCTCTCCCCGTACCGGGCACCAGCCGCCCGCCGCAAGAAACGAGCCCGTCCCGTGAACCCGTCCCGCCCGCTGCCCCGCACTCCCCGCCGAGCCGTCCGCCTCGCGCTGACGGCCACCGCCGTCGGCGCCCTGTTCGCCGTCACGGCCTGCTCCTCGGACTCCGGTTCCGGTTCCCGCGACGGTGACGCCAAGGGGCTCACCGAGGTCTCCCTCGCGCTCGACTGGACGCCCAACACCAACCACACCGGCATCTACGTCGCCCAGCAGCTCGGCTGGTTCAAGGACGCCGGGATCGACCTGAAGATCCTCCCCTACGGCTCGACGTCGCCCGAGACCCTTCTCGCCGGCCACAAGGCCGACTTCGGCATCTCCTACCAGGAGGGCCTCACCGCGGCCCGGTCCGCGGGCCAGGACATCACCTCGGTCTACGCCGCGACCCAGAAGACGAATGTCACCATCGCGGTCTCCGCCGACCGCAAGGACATCACCTCGCCCAAGGACCTGGACGGCAAGACCTACGCCGGTTTCGGCGCCGCCTACGAGAAGCCGCTGCTCCGGTCCGTCATCAAGAACGCGGGCGGCACCGGCGACTTCACGTCGGTCACCCTCAACACCTCGGCGTACGCGGCCCTTTACGCGGGCAAGGCCGACTTCGCCATGCCGATGCCCACCTGGGAGGGGCTGGAGGCGAAGCTCAGCGGCAAGCCGCTGAAGAACTTCGAACTCACCGACTACGGCTTCCCGGAGATCTACTCCACCCTGATCGCGTCCTCCGACCGGTACCTCAAGGCGAACGCCGCGACGGCGAAGAAGTTCCTCGACGCGGTGGAACGCGGCTACGCCTACGCCGTCGAGAACCCCGCCAAGGCCGCGGATCTGCTGATCGAGGCGAACAAGAGCGTGCTCACCAACACCGAGCTGGTGCACCAGAGCGAGAAGCTGCTCGCCGACTCCTACTACCGCGCCGCCGACGGCTCCCTCGGCACCCAGTCCGCCGACCGCTGGAAGGCGTTCGCCGACTTCGAGTACGCGTCCGGGCTGCTCAGCGACGCCGACGGCAAGAAGCTGACCGGCGCCCCGGACACCTCGTCGTGGTTCACCAACGACTACCTCCCGGAGAAGTCGTGACCGCCACCACCACAACCACCGGCACCGGCACCGGCACCGGCAAAGCCGCCGTCGGGACGAGCGCCGCCCGCCCTCCGGCGCGCCGCAGGCTCCGCCGCTCCCCCGCCGTCGTCCTGCCCCCGCTCCTCGTCGTCACGGCGCTCCTCGCCGTCTGGCAGACCTACACCAGCGCGGCCGCCGTGGACCCCACCGTCCTGCCCAGCCCCGGGCGGGTGCTCTCCCAGGGCTGGGAGAACCGGCAGGACCTGTGGGACGCGACGCTGCCCACCCTCCAGGAGACCGTCGCCGGGTTCGGGATGTCGTTCGTCGCCGCCTGGCTGGTGGCGGTCCTGCTGGACTTCTCCACCTGGGCCCGCCGGGGCCTGTACCCGCTGCTGGTCGCCTCGCAGACCATCCCGATCGTGGCCGTCGCACCGCTGCTGATCATCTGGTTCGGGTTCGGCCTGTTCCCGAAGATGCTGGTGGTCACCCTCGCCACGTTCTTCCCGCTCACCGCCAACCTCGCCGCCGGATTCGCCTCCGCCGACCCGGAGGCCATGCGGCTGCTGCGCTCCCTGGGCGCCGGCCGGACCCGCACGTTCCTGATGGTCCGCGTGCCCAGCGCGATGCCGTACTTCTTCGCCGGGCTGCGCGTCAGCATCACCTACGCCGTGGTCGGCGCGGTGTTCGCCGAGTACGCCGGCGCGGAGAACGGGCTCGGCATCTACATGCAGGCACAGAAGAGCGCCTTCCGCACCGACCTCGTCTTCGCGGCCGTGGCGGTCACCGCCGCCCTGAGCATCGCCCTGTTCGCCACGACCTACCTCCTCCAGCGCCTCGCCCTGCCCTGGGAGCGCGCCACCCGGCGGAAGGACCACCCATGAGCACCCCCGACGGCCCCACCCCCGGTGCCCCCGATCCGCGGCTCGTGCTGCGCGGCGTCGACAAGGGCTACGACGGTCTCGCCGTCCTGCGCGGTCTCGAACTGTCCGTCCGGCCGGGCGAGTTCGCGGCCGTGATCGGTCCCAGCGGCAGCGGCAAGAGCACCCTGCTCAATCTGGTCTCGGGGCTCGACCGGCCCACGGCCGGCGAGATCCTGGTCGACGGGGAGCCTCCGCGCACCCGCTCGGGCCGGGTCGCCTACATGCCGCAGAAGGACCTCCTGTTCCCCTGGCGGACCGTCCTCGCCAACACCGCGCTCGGTCTGGAGGCGCAGGGGGTGCGCCGGTCGGAGGCGCGTCGCCGGGCCGCCGCGCTGTTCGACGCGTTCGGCCTCGACGGTTTCCAGCACAGCTATCCCGGTCAGCTCAGCGGCGGGATGCGGCAGCGCGCGGCGCTGCTGCGCACCGTCGTCCTGGAGCGTCCGCTGCTGCTGCTCGACGAGCCGTTCGGCGCCCTGGACTCCCTCACCCGCCGTGAACTCCAGCGCTGGCTGGCCCACATGTGGCACACCTACCGCTGGACCGTCGTCCTGGTCACCCATGACATCCGGGAGGCGGTCCTGCTCGCCGACACCATCCATGTCCTGTCACCGCGGCCCGCCTCGGTGACCGCGCGCATCGACGTGCCCCGCCCGCCACGCGGCGAGAAGGGCCCGCGCGCGCTGGACGCCGTCACCGCCGCCGAGGTCGAGGAACGCGTCCTGGCCGCGCTCGCCGCACCCTCGGGGGCCGCACGATGACCGCGCCCGGCGGCAACGCCACGGAACCCGCCCCGCCGGCGACGCACGGCCTCGGCTACGACCGCGTCGAACCCGACTGGGCTCCCCTCACCGCCCGGGAGGCGGCGGACGTGCTCGGCGGCCCGGCCCGGCTGCACTGGCACAGTCCCCGCCCGCTGTCCGCGGCCGCCGTCGTGGAGCACGACGGACGGCGCGTCTTCCTCAAACGCCACCACACCAGCGTCCGCACCCTCGAAGGGCTGGAGGAGGAGCACGCCTTCCTGTGCCATCTGCGCTCCCGCGGCGCGCCCGTGGTCGACGTCCTCGCCGCCTCGGCGCGCGGCGAATGGACCTACGAGGTGCACTCGTTGGGCACTGGCACGGACCTCTACCAGGACGCGCTGTCCTGGACGCCGTTCACCTCCGTCCACCACGCCCGGGAGGCGGGCTCCGCGCTCGCCCGGCTCCATCGGGCCGCCGTCGGCCACGGGGCGCCGGCCCGCCGGGTCCAGCCGCTGGTGTCGTCGTTCCGTGTCTTCGGCGGCCCCGATCCGCAGGGCGCCCTCGCCGCCTACGTCGCCGGGCGGCCGGCCCTGGCCGACGCCCTGCGCGCCGACCCGGTCGACGCCGATCTGGCCCGCTGGCATCTGCCGCTGCACGCCGAACTGGCACCGCTCCTGCCCGAGTTGGAGCCGCTGTGGACGCACAACGACTGGCACGCCTCCAACCTGCTGTGGGACACGACCGGCGGCACGGACACCGTGGCCACGGTGCTCGACTTCAACCTCAGCGACCGGACCACGGCCGTCCACGACCTCGCGGTGGCCCTGGAGCGCAACGTCTTCGGCTGGCTGGACCTGCCGCGCGGGCACCGCCATGTGGCGGTGCAACACGCCCACCTCACCGCCCTGTTGGAGGGCTACGCCGCCGTCCGCCCGCTGAGCGAGGCCGAGGCGGAGGCGCTGCCCGCGCTGCTGCCCCTGGTCAACGCCGAGTACGCGCTGTCGGAGATGCACTACTTCCACGAGGTGACCCGCTCGGCGGCGAACACCGCTCTGGCCCGCGCCTACTTCACCGACCACACACGCTGGTTCACCACGGAACCCGGCCGGCTCGCCCTGCGCCAGGTGCGGGACACCGCGCGCCGGCTGACCACGCCCGCACAGCTCCCCGGCCGCAAATCCGGTGGCGGACCGCGCGGCGCTCGGGCAGGCTCACGCGCATGATCTCGATGAGTTCCGCGTCCGCCCCTGGAACCCGCCGACACCGGAGCCGCCCATGACGAGCAGTGAGCTGTGGAGCCGTGAGACCGCCGACCGCTACGACGCCGAGGAGACCGAGCGGACCTCGGCCGCCGTCCTCGGACCGACGGTCGCCTTCCTCGCCGAACTCGTCGACGGCGGACGGGCGTTGGAGTTCGCCATCGGAACCGGGCGCGTGGGCGTCCCGCTGCGGGAACGCGGTGTGCCCGTGGTGGGGATCGAGCTGTCCGAACCCATGGCGGCGGTCCTGCGCCGCAAGGCCGACGAGGACACGCTCCCGGTGGTCATCGGCGACATGGCCACCACCGTCGTACCCGGCGAGTTCAGCCTCGTCTATCTCGTCTACAACACCATCACGAACCTGCTCACGCAGGACGAGCAGGTCGAGTGCTTCCGCAACGCCGCGCGCCATCTGGCGCCCGGCGGGCGGTTCGTCGTCGAACTGGGCGTGCCGCCGCTGCGGTTGCTGCCGCCCGGGCAGGTCGCGGTGCCGTTCGACGTCTCCGACCGGCATCTCGGCTTCGACACCTTCGATCTGGTCGAACAGATCCTGGTCTCGCACCACTTCACCCGCGACGGCGACGACGGCCGCTACCGCCGCGGCGCCTCCCGGCACCGGTACGCCTGGCCGGCGGAGCTGGACCTGATGGCGAAGATCGCCGGACTCCGCCTGGAGCGGCGCGTCGCGGACTGGGACGGCTCGCCGTTCACCCAGGACTCCCCGCAGCACATCTCCGTCTGGCGCAAGCCGACCTGACATTCCCCCAGTTGGTGCGCCGTGACGGTGATCGCCGGTTCGGGAATACGGTGACTCGGACGCGGGTTCCGGACCCCTGAAGAGCTGAAGACGATCACGGGCGGCCGGCATCCGCGGCGCGCCCGTCGAAGGGGGACGGTATGAAGGCGGTCGCGTTCAAGGAGGTCGGCGGACCGGAGGTCCTGCGTCCGGTGGAGCTGCCCGCTCCTGAGCCGGGTCCGGGAGAGGTGCTGATCCGGGTGGCGTACGCGGGCGTCAATTACGGCGAAGTCCAGCACCGGCTGGGCGACTTCGGCGCTCCCGAGGGCGAGACGGTGACCGGTCTGGAGGCGTCGGGGACGGTGGCGGCGCTCGGTGAGGGCGTGACGGGCCTGACGCTCGGCGAGGAGGTCGCCGCCTACCTCCCGGACGGCGGCGGCTACGCCGAATACGCGACGGCACCTGCCTCGTTCGTGTTCCCGCTGACCGACGTGGGCCTCGGCCTGCGGACGGCCGGCGCCGCGCCCCTCGTGCTGACGACCGCGTACGGCGTGCTGGCCGGCGCGGCCCGGATCGCGGCCGGTGACACCGTGCTCGTCCACGCGGCGGCGGGCGGGGTCGGTTCGGCGGCGGCGCAGCTCGCCCGGTCCCTGGGGGCCACGGCCGTGTACGGCACCGTGAGCACCAAGGAGAAGGCGGAGTACGCGCGCCGCTTCGGCTACGACGAGGTCTTCGAGCGCGACGGCTTCGTGGACGCGGTCCGGGCGGCGACGTCCGGGCGGGGCGTGGACATCGTGCTGGACCCGATCGGCGGCCCCACCCGGCTGGCGAGCTTCGAGATCCTGGCGCCGTTCGGCCGGGTCGCGGTCTACGGGGAGGCGGCCCGGCATCCCGACCTGAGCCTGCCGGTCCTCCCGGTGTGGAAGAACAACCGTGTCCTGACCGGCTACAACATCGGCGACCTCTCCCGCCGGGACCCGGCACTGCTGCGGCGGCACGCCCTCGCCGCGCTGGCGCTGGCCGCGTCCGGTTCCGTACGGATCGACATCACGGCCGAGTACGAGCTGGCCGACGCGTCGCGCGCGCACCGTCTGCTGGAGGCCGGTGCGAACACGGGGAAGGCCGTGCTGCGGGTGCGTGGTTGAGGCCGCCCGCGTGAGGTGAGGTCCGGGCGTGGCCGTCGAGGCGAGTGGCGGCGGCGGTCACGCCGGGCCGGGCCCGCCCGAGGTGAGCCCGATTTCGACGAGCGGTTCGAGCTGGGCGCCCCACTCGGGGTACAGGGCGACCTTCTTCTCGTGGAGTGCCATGATCTCGCCGGCCAGCCCGGGGTCCATGTCGTCGGAGACGTCGGGGCCGATGCGGATCCGGGCCAGGTGCGGAAGGATCTCGGGGTCCCCGGCGAGGTGGACCGGGT
Source organism: Streptomyces sp. CAI-85 (assembly GCF_013363615.1). Classification (NCBI taxonomy): domain Bacteria; kingdom Bacillati; phylum Actinomycetota; class Actinomycetes; order Kitasatosporales; family Streptomycetaceae; genus Streptomyces; species Streptomyces sp. CAI-85. Next base: position 127,626 of record NZ_JAANNX010000011.1, read on the forward strand.
CGTGCATGTACCGCTCCAGGGCCGCCAGATCCGCGATGCCCACGCAGTAGCCGTGGGTGAACCCCTCGGCGGGGTCCCCCAGGCTCTGTCCGACGGCGGCGAACGACACCGACTCGACGGAGGACGTCCGGCGCATCAGCGCGAGGACCCGGTCCTTCTGTTCCTCGGTCGTCCCGTCCTTGAAGGCGAAGCGCAGCATGTGAACGATCATGGTCTCCCACCCGCTCGATTGAACTCGTCGGTTCAGTCAACTTGCCTTGCTAGTAGCACAATTAGAATGAACCCATGGGTTCAGCAGAGTCAAGCGGGGCCGGTGGCGTGACGCGCGGCCGGGTCGACAAGCGGCAGGCGATCCTGGACGCCGCGTTCACCGTCTTCGCGCGGCGCGGGTACGCGCAGGCGTGCGTCCAGGAGATCGCGGAGGAGGCGCGTGTCGCCAAACCGACGGTCTACAGCCATCTGCGCGACAAGGAGACCCTCTTCCGTCACACCGTCGAGCTGGCGGCCGACGCCCTGGCGGCGGAGAGCCTCGCCGCGGTCGAACGGCTGCGGGACCTCGGCCCCGGCGGCGACCTGCGGGCGGTGCTCACGGATCTCGCCCGGCGGCTGCTGACGGTGTGCTGCGGTGAACGCTCCCGCGCGCTGCGGTCGTTGACCTACGCGCAGGTGGCGCAGTTCCCCGATCTGATCGACACCGTGCAGGAGCGCACCGCGCACCGCCCTCGCGCCGCGCTGGCCGACCGGCTGGCCCGTCTCGCGCTGGCCGGCCGACTGCGCGGCGGCGACCCGGAACAGGCCGCCGAGCACTTCTTCGCCCTGCTCACCGGCCCGTTGGAGTCCCGTTCACGGCTGGGCACCCGTCGGGTCCCCGCCGCCGAGCTGCGCGTTGTGGCGGAGTCGGCGGTGGACGTCTTCCTGCGCGCCTACGGCGCCGACGAACCCGCCGCTCGCTGAGCCGCGAACTCAGCGACGTGACAGACCGAGTTGGGCGGACGCCGCGTCGACGGTCTGCTCCAGCAGGACGGCGATCGTCATGGGCTCCACGCCACCGGGGACCGGGGTGATCAGACCGGCCCGGGTGCGGGCGGTGTCGAAGTCGACGTCACCGACGTTGCCCGCGTTGTATCCGGCGTCGATCACGACGGCGCCCGGCCGGATGTCCTCGCCGCGGATCAGCCGGGGCCGTCCCACGGCCGCGACGACGACGTCCGCCTCCCGTACGGCCGCCGCCAGGTCCGCCGTACGGGAGTGGCAGTAGGTGACGGTGGCGTCGCGGGCGAGCAGGAGCATGCCGACGGGCTTGCCGAGGATCGCGCTGCGGCCCACCACCACGGCACGCCGGCCCGCGAGTTGAACGTCGTAGGCGTCCAGCAGCCGCATGATTCCGCCGGGGGTGCAGGACGCGAAGCCGGGCCGTCCGAAGCTCATCGAGGCGAAGCTGCTCATCGTGACGCCGTCGACGTCCTTCTCCGGCGCGATGGCCTCGAACGCCGCCCGCTCGTCGATGTGCGCGCCCACGGGGTGCTGCAACAGGATGCCGTGGACGGCGGGATCCTGCGACAAGGACCGCAGGGTGCCCACGAGTTCGGCGGTCGTGGTGGCGGCCGGCAGGCTGACGAGCCGCGAGTCGATGCCGGCCTTCGCGCAGCGGGCCCGCTTCATCCGGACGTACGTCACCGAGGCCGGGTCCTCGCCCACCAGCACCGTGGCGAGGCACGGCGTCACTCCGGTACGCCGGGTGATCTCCGCCGCCCGGACCGACGTCTCCTCGACGACGCGCCGGGCCAGGGCGGTCCCGTCCATCAGCCGGGCCGTCCGGGTCTGCGTGTGCGTGTGGGTGCGGGACATGGTCGCCTCCAGGCGTCGCTGACCACTCGCCCAGGCGCACGGCATCGACCGGTTCGGCAGGCCGCTCCCCGGTGGTGCTCCACCTCAGCGCCAGTCACGGCCCACACGCCACTGTAGTGGACCGCTCGCGGCGGCCGGGGTGTCTCGGGCGGTGGGACGCGTGGTGGACGGGCCGGTCCATGGTGTGCTTTCATCCGGCCATGGAGACCACTGGACCGGCTTACGCCGTGCTGCTCGACCCGTTCTGGGTGAGCCGCCGCGCCGACCAGTTCGACCAGGTCTGTCGCTGAACGCCGTACGACGGCTCGCGACCTCCGACCTCTCTCTCGCCTGAATCGACTTCCTGATTCCTCCGTCCGCTCCGACCGGCCCCCGCACCGAGGCCGGTGAGCGGTCCGCCCGGCGTTGCCTCGAAGGACCCCCATGGCCCAGCCCGCAGCTCTGCCCGTCATCGACATCTCCCGCTTCCGAGGTCCCGACTCCGACCGTGCCGCCTTTCTGGCCGAACTCCGTTCCGCCGCCCATGAGACGGGCTTCTTCTACGTCACCGGCCACGGTGTCCCCCGGGCGCTGCGCGACGAGGTGCTCGCCCTGGCGCGCGCCTTCTTCGCGCTGCCGGAGCGGCTGCGGCTGGAGATCGAGAACGTCAACTCGCCCCAGTTCCGGGGCTACACGCGCACCGGTACCGAGTACACGGCGGGCAGTCCCGACTGGCGGGAGCAGATCGACATCGGCCCCGAGCGTGCCACGCTGACGACGGGACCGGGCGACCCCGACTATCTGCGGCTCGTGGGACCCAACCAATGGCCGTCCGTACTGCCGGAGTTGAGGGACGCGGTGCTGCGCTGGCAGGCGGAGGCGCTGCGGGTGAGCCGTGAGGTGCTGCGGGCCCTGGCCGCCGCGCTGGGACAGGACGAGGGCTACTTCGACCAGTGGTTCGACGACGAGGCGGCCGTCCATGTGAAGCTCGTGCACTATCCCCCGCGCCCCGCCCAGGACGCCGATCAGGGCGTGGGCGCGCACAAGGACTACGGCTATCTCGCCCTGTTGCAGCAGGACGACATCGGCGGGCTCCAGGTGCGGCGCGAGGACGGCGGGTGGATCGACGCGGTGCCGGTGCCGGACGCGTTCGTGTTCAACATCGGCGAGATGCTGGAGATCGCCACCCAGGGCTATCTGAGGGCCACTCAGCACCGTGTGGTCAGCCCGCAGCCGGGGGTGCACCGCTACTCGATTCCCTTCTTCCTCGGCCCGCGTCTGGACGCGGTGGTCAAACCCCTGTTCCTGCCACCGGAGTTGGCGGCGCTCAGCCGCGGGGTGAGCGACGACCCGGACAATCCGCTGCTGGCGGCCTTCGGGGAGAACGCCGTGGTGGGCTGGCTGCGTTCGCATCCACGGGTGGCCGAGCGCTGGTGGTCCGACGTCCTGGCCCGGCGGGAGGGCACCCGATGAGCGACGGACGCTGGGGGTTCGAGACCCGGCAGGTGCACGCCGGAGCGGTGCCGGACCCGACCACCGGCGCGCGGGCCGTCCCGGTCCACCAGTCGGCGAGCTATGTCTTCCGGGACACCGCGCACGCGGCGGCGGCCTTCGAGCTGAGCGACCTCGCCACGCACGCGTACACACGGCTGTCGAATCCGACGACCGCCGTGGCGGAGGACAGGATCGCGTCCCTGGAGGGCGGTTCGGCGGCGGTCGCCGTGGCCAGCGGGCAGGCCGCGACGAGCCTGGCCCTGCTCAACCTGGCCCGGGCGGGCGACCACATCGTGGCCTCGTCGTCCCTGTACGGCGGCACCCGCACCCTGTTGGAGCACACGTTCGCCGACTTCGGCATCGACGTGACGTTCGTGGACGACCCGGACGACCCCGGTGCCTGGGCGGCGGCCGTACGTCCCGCCACGAAAGCGCTGTTCGGGGAGAGTCTCGGCAATCCGCGCGGCAACGTCCTGGACATCGAGGCGGTGGCCCGGGTCGCCCACGAGGCCGGGGTGCCGTTGGTGGTCGACAACACCGTGCTCACCCCGTATCTGCTGCGGCCGTTCGAGCACGGCGCGGACATCGTCCTGCACTCCACCACCAAGTTCCTGTCCGGACACGGCACCGCGATCGGCGGGGTCGTCGTGGACGGCGGGAGGTTCGACTTCGGTGCCGATCCCGGCCGTTGGCCGGGGCTGACCCGGCCCGATCCGACCTACGGCGGGCTGTCGTTCTGGGACTCGTTCTCCGACCTCGGGCTCGCCTACGCGCTGCGGCTGCGCACCCGGCTGGTGCGCGATCTGGGGCCGGCCGTCTCGCCGTTCAACAGCTTCCTGCTGCTCCAGGGCCTGGAGACGCTCAGTCTGCGGATCGAGCGGCATGTGGCCAACGCGCACGCGCTGGCCGTCTGGCTGGAGGACCAGCCTCAGGTGCGGCGGGTGCACTACCCGTCGCTGCCCTCCAGCCCGTGGCGGACGCAGGCCAAGCGCTATCTGCCGCGGGGTGCCGGGGCGGTCCTCTCCTTCGAACTCGCGGGCGGTCTGCGGGCGGGGCGGCGGTTCGTGGAAGGGGTCCGGCTGTTCAGCCATCTCGCGAACATCGGTGACGTCCGCAGTCTGGTCATCCACCCCGCCTCCACCACCCACGCCCAACTGGACGCCCGTCAGCAGGCGGCGGCCGGGGTCACGCCCGGCCTGGTGCGTCTGTCGGTCGGCATCGAGGGCGTCGACGATCTGATCGCCGACCTCGCGGCGGGCCTGAGAGCGGCCGCCGAATGAACCCCCTTCCCCGCCCGCGCACTTCCGCGCGCCCACACCTCAGAGGAGCCCGATCCGTCATGCGCCGCAGCACCGCCCTCCGGCTCGCCGCCACCACGACCGTCCTCGTCGGTCTGGCCGCGACCGGCTGCGGCACCGGCGCCGCCGACAGCCCCGGGGACGCGGGGCAGACCAGCCAGGCCGCCCAGCCCGACGCCATCGACACCGCGGCCACCGTCGACGTCCGCCTGGTCCTCGAGCCGACCAGTCTCGACATCGCCGGTACGGCGGGCGCTGCGCTCGACCAGATCCTGCTCGACAACATCTACGAGGGCCTGCTGACCCGCGACGAGGAAAACAAGGTCCGGCCGAGCCTGGCGACCGGCTTCGAGGAGTCGCCCGACGGGCTCACCTACACGTTCCGCCTCGCGAAGAACGCCGCCTTCCACGACGGGACGAAGGTCACCGCGGCCGACGCCGTCTGGTCGCTGCGGCAGGTGACGGCGGCCGGCTCCACGAACCCCGACGCGGCGGCGCTCGCCTCCGTCAAGCGCGTCACCGCCGCCGACGAGCACACCGTCGTCGTCGAACTCGCCCACCGCGACACCGGTTTCCCCTGGGGGCTGACCGGCCGGGCCGGCATCGTCTTCAAGCGGGGCACCGACTTCTCCTCCCTCGCGGCGAAGGAGAACGGCACCGGCCCCTTCAAGCTCGCGGGCTGGAAGCGCGGTTCGTCCATCACGTTCGTCCGCGACGACGCCTACTGGGGGACGAAGGCCAGGGTCGCCAAGGTCGTCTTCCACTACATCAAGGACGACAACGCGGCCAACAACACCCAGCGCACCGGCCAGACCGACATCGAGACCGGCGCGAACGCGACCCTGCTCCAGCCGTTCACCGACAACCCCGACCACACGGTGCTGCGCGGCGACACCACCGACAAGTTCACGCTCGCCCTCAACAACGCCGAGGGCCCCACCAAGGACGTTCGGGTGCGGCGCGCCGTCCGCCGGGCCGTCGACAAGGCCGGCCTGATCAAGATCCTCGGCGGCGCGGGCAAGCCGGTCGGCGGACCGATACCGCCGAGCGACCCCGGGTACGAGGACCTCACCTCCATCGACGCCTACGATCCGGCGGGCGCCAAGAAGCTGCTCCAACAGGCCGGTTACGGCGACGGCCTCAAGCTCACCGTCCAGATCCCCACCATCTACCCGGCGGAGATCGGCGACTACCTCGCCTCCCAGCTCAAGCAGGTGGGAATCCAACTCAGCGTGCGCAGCGTGGAGTTCCAGACCTGGCTCGACGCCGTGTACACCAAGCACGACTACCAGCTCAGCGTCGTCGACCACGCCGAGGCCCGCGACCTGAACAACTTCGCCAACCCGGACTACTACTTCGGCTACGACAACGCCGACGTGCGCACGTGGTACGCGGCGGCGCAGACCGCCGAGGGCGACGGCGCCCGTGACGCCCTGCTGCGGAAGGCGGCCCGGCAGGTCTCCGAAAACGCCGCCGCCGACTGGCTGTTCGTCAGCCAGACCCTCACCGTGGTGCGCGACGGGGTCACCGGCGTCCCGCGTAACTTCACCAGCAACCGCTACCGCCTCACCGACCTCGCCGTGGCGAAGAAGTGAGGCGCGGGTGACGCTGTTCCTGCTGCACCGGGCCGCGCGGCTGGTGGTGTCCCTGCTGGCCGCCAGCGTGCTGGTCTTCCTGGCGCTGCGGCTGCTGCCGGGCGACGTCGCCCAGACGATCGGCGGAATCAAGGCCACCCCGGCCCAGGTTTCGGCCGTACGCCACGACCTGGGCCTGGACCGGCCGCTCGCCGCCAGTACGGCGACTGGATCGGGGGTGTGGTCACCGGTGACTTCGGGCGCTCGGTGCTCGACGGCACCTCCGTGTCCGGTCAGCTCGCCGAGAAGTTCGCGGTGACCGGACCGCTGGCCGCGGGCGCCGTCGTCCTCGCACTCGCCTTCGCCGTCCCGCTGGGTGTCCTCGCCGCCGTCCGCCGGGACTCGCGGCTGGGCAGCGCCGTCAACACGGTCGGCCAGTTCGGCATCGCGCTGCCCACGCTGTGGACCGGGCTGCTGCTCGTCGTGGTCTTCGCCGTCCAGGTGCCCTGGCTGCCCGCGCAAGGGTTCCCCGTCGACGGCTGGGCCGATCCCGGGCAGGCGCTGCGCAGTCTGGTGCTGCCCTGGCTGACCCTGGCCCTCGCCGAGGGCGCCGTCCTGCTGCGCTTCGTACGGTCCGCGGTTCTGGACGTCCTGCACCAGGACTGGCTGCGCACCGCCCGCGCCAAGGGCCGCACCCGCACGGGCGCGCTGCTGCGGCACGGGCTGCGCAACGCGGCCGTGCCCGTGGTGTCGGTGCTCGGACTCCAGATCGCGGCGCTGGTGGCGGGGGCGGTGGTCGTGGAGCAGGTGTTCGTGCTGCCGGGGGTCGGCCAGATGCTGATCACGGACGTCGGCAACCGGGACCTGGACAAGGTGCAGGGCGAGATCCTGCTGCTCACGGGCGCGGTGCTGGTCGTCGGGTTCCTGGTGGACCTGGCGCACCGGCTGATCGACCCACGGCTGCGGAGCACCGTATGAAGCCTTCCAAGCTTGCGACGCCTCCGACGGCTCCGACGACTCCGCGCTTTCCCGTCGTCCGTGCGCTGCTGCGCAGCCGCAGCGGCCTCGCCGGAACCGTGCTGGTGGGCCTGCTCGTCCTGGCCGCGCTGGTCTCCCTGGTCCGGACGCCGTACGACCCGACGCTCGCGCGTCCCGAGGACGGCTGGCTGCTGCCGCTGTCCGGCGGGCATGTGCTGGGCACCGACCGGCTGGGCCGCGACGAGCTGAGCCAACTGCTGACCGGGGCCCGCGCCACCCTGCTCACCGCCGTCCTCGCGGCCGCCGTGGCCGCCCTCGTCGGGCTGTCACTCGCCCTGGCGGCGGTGCTGCTGCCGCGTTGGATCGGGCCCGTCGTCGTCCAGTTCACGGACGTGCTGATCGCGTTCCCGGTCCTGCTGATCGCGATGATCCTCACCGCCGTGCACGGCGCCTCCACCTGGACCGTGGTCACGGCGGTCGGGGTCGGCGCGGGCGTCAACCTCGCGCGGATCGCACGCGCCGAGGCCGCGCGCGTGCTCACCACGGATTATGTGCTGGCCGCCCACGCCGCCGGCGCCGGGACCTGGCGGGTCGTGCGCAAGCATCTGATGCCGAACATCGCGCCCACGCTCGTCGTCCAGCTCTCCCTGGTGCTGTCGGTGGCGGTGCTCGCCGAGGCGGCCCTGTCGTTCCTCGGGTTCGGCGCGCCGGCGCCCACCGTCTCCTGGGGGCGCATGCTGCACGAGCAGCAGCAGTACATCGCCGCCCGCCCGTTGCTGGTCGTCTGGCCCGGGCTCGCCGTCGCCGCCTCCGTCCTCGGGTTCAACCTGCTCGGGGACGGGCTGCGCGAGGCGGCCGACGCGCGCCTGCGGATCCGGGAGGAGGCATGAGCCTGCTCACGGTCGACAAGCTGAGCGTTCGGATCGGCGGTACGACCGCCGTGGACGGTCTCGGCTTCTCCCTCGCCGCCGGGGAACGCCTCGCCCTGATCGGCGAGTCCGGCTCCGGCAAGTCCCTCACCGCCCTGACCGTCATGGGTCTGCTGCCCGACGGCGCCGGGGCCACCGGAAGTGTCCGGTTCGGCGGGCGGGAGCTGCTCGGCCTCGGCGACCGGGAGCTGTCCCGGCTGCGCGGCAACCGGATGGCCATGGTCTTCCAGGAGCCCATGAGCGCCCTCAACCCTCTGATGCGCATCGGCGCACAGCTCGCCGAGCCGCTCCGCCTGCACCGGGGCCTGAAGCGGCGGCACGCGCGTGCGGCGGCCGTCGAACTGGCCGCGCGGGTCGGTCTGCCGGATCCGGAGCTGATCGTGCGCGCGTGGCCGCACCAGCTCTCCGGGGGCCAACGGCAGCGCGTCGGCCTGGCCATGGCCCTCGCCACCCGCCCGGCCCTCCTCATCGCGGACGAACCCACCACCGCGCTCGACGTCACCGTCCAGGCCGACATGCTGTCGCTGCTCGACGAGTTGGTGCGGGAGCACGGCACCTCGCTGCTCTTCATCAGCCACGACCTCGCCGTGGTCGCCCGGTTGTGCCCGCGGGCCGTCGTCCTCAAGGACGGACGACTCGTGGAGGAAGGCACGACCGGCGCCCTCGTGCGCGAGCCCCGACACCCGTACACGCGCGGGTTGGTGGAGGCCGCCCGCGCGACCGGATACGAGGAGGTCATCCGATGACTGTCCTGTTGCGGGCGACCGGCCTGAGCCGCCGCTACCGGCTGCCCCGCGCCTCCCTGCTGGCACCGCCCGCGCACCGGCACGCCGTGCGGGACGTGTCGCTGGAGCTGCGGGAGGGCCGAAGCCTGGGGGTCGTCGGGGAGTCCGGATCCGGCAAGTCCACCCTGGCACGGCTCCTGCTGGCGCTGGAACGGCCCGACTCCGGAACGGTCGAGTACCGCGGGCGCCCGGTCCACCGGGGCCGGCTGCCCTGGTTCCGGCGCGAGGTGCAGGTCGTCCTCCAGGATCCGATGGGCTCCCTCGACCCGCGCGCCACGGTCCGTGACATCGTCGCCGAACCGCTGGAATGCCTGAAGGTGGCGGGCGACCACGACGACCGGGTGGACGAACTCCTGCGCGCGGTGGCGCTCGGCCCGTCCGTGCGCGGCCGCTATCCGCACGAGTTCTCCGGGGGCCAGCGGCAGCGCATCGCCATCGCGCGCGCCCTCGCCCTCGGGCCGAAGGTCCTGGTCGGCGACGAACCGCTCAGCGCCCTCGACGTGTCGGTCCGCGCGCAGATCCTCGCCCTGCTGGAGGACCTCGCCGAGGCGTACGGCCTGACGCTGCTGCTCGTCTCCCACGACATCGGTGTCGTACGGCGGTCGTGTACGGACGTGCTGGTGATGAAGGACGGCCGGGCCGTCGAGCAGGGCCCGGCCGCGTCCGTGCTGACCGAACCCGAACACCCTTACACGCGCCGCCTGTTGGCCGCCGTACCACGGCTGCCCGCCTGACCGCAGGACCCTCCCCACGACCGGGAGGACCTCTATGACCGGGAGGACCGGATGACCACACACCCCGTGCGTCGGCTCTCCCTGGGCGCACTCGTCCAGGGTTCCGGCGGGCACATCGCCGGCTGGCGGCACCCCGACGGCCGCCCCGACGGACAGCTCGACTTCGCCTTCCACGCCGACCTGGCCCGCACCCTCGAACGCGGCCGGTTCGACGCCCTGTTCCTCGCCGACGTCGTCGCCGTCTGGGGCCATCAGCTCGACTCGCTGTCGCGCACCGGCCGCGCCGAGCACTTCGAACCGATCACCCTGCTGGCCGCGCTGTCCCTGGTGACCGAGCACATCGGCCTGGCGGCGACGGCGACCGCCACCTACAACCACCCGTTCCACATCGCCCGTAAGTTCGCCTCCCTGGACCACATCTCGGGCGGCCGGGCCGGCTGGAACGTGGTCACCTCCGTCGTCCCGCTGGAGGCGGCGAACTTCGGTTTCGACCGCCACCTCGAACACGAGCTGCGCTACCGGCGCGCCGACGAGTTCGTCCAGGTCGTCAAGGCGCTCTGGGACAGCTTCGACGACGACGCGGTCGTACGCGACAAGGCCACCGGCCGCTACTACGACCCCGCCGGACTGCACACCCCGCACCACCGGGGCGAGCACTTCTCCGTGCGCGGGCCGCTGAACATCTCCCGGCCTCCGCAAGGTCATCCCGTGGTCTTCCAGGCCGGATCCTCCCCGACGGGGCGGGAGTTCGCGGCCCGGCACGGCGAGGTCCTGTTCACCTCGCAGTACGAACTCGGCCCGGCGCAGGCGTTCTACGCCGACGTCAAGGCACGGGCGGCGGCCCACGGGCGTGATCCCGCGCATGTGCTGGTGTGGCCGGGCATCTCGCCGCTCGTCGCCGCGACGGAGGCGGAGGCCCGGCAACGCCTCGGTGAGCTGGGGGATCTCGTGCACGACGACGTGGCCCGCCGGCTCGTCCAGGACAACATCGGCGACCTCGACCTCAGCGACCGTCCGGTGGACGGTCCGCTGCCGGACATCCCCGAGAGCAACCGCAGCAAGTCCCGCCGCGACCTGCTGCTGCGGACGGCACGCGCCGAGGGCCTGACGATACGTCAACTCGCTCTGCGCTTCGCCACGGACGCCGCAGTCGCCGGCACGCCCGAGCAGATCGCCGATCACATCGAGACGTGGTTCCGCGCCTACGCGGCCGACGGGTTCAACATCTCCTTCCCCTATCTCCCGGGCCCCGCCGAGGACTTCGTGGACCAGGTCGTGCCGCTGTTGCAGCAACGGGGGCTTCTGCGCACGGAGTACGAGGGCTCGACCCTGCGCGAGAACCTGGGACTGCCGCGGCCGGCCGCCCGTGACCGGCATCTCCAGGAGAGCGGACGATGACATCCCACACCGGCCGCCCCACTGGCCGCCGCGCCGGTCAACTCCATCTCAACGCCTTCCTCAAGCCTCCGGGGGAGTTCCTGGCCGCCTGGCGGCATCCGGAGACCGCCGCGGGCTCGGGCGTCGACATCCGCGAGGTGCTCGCCTTCGCCCGGACCGCCGAACGGGCCGCCTTCGACGCGGTGTTCCTCGCCGATCTGGTCGGGGTGCCGTTCGCGAGCGAGGACGTCCTCAGCCGGGTCAGCGTCGTCAACGACTCCTTCGAGCCGACCACCCTGCTGGCCGCGCTCGCCGCGGGAACCTCCCGGATCGGCCTCATCGCCCCCGCGTCCACCAGCTACAACGAGCCGTACCACGTGGCCCGTACCTTCGCCTCCCTCGACCACATCTCCGGCGGCCGGGCGGGCTGGAACGTGGTGACGTCCCTGAACGACGGCGAGGCCCAGAACTTCGGCCTGGACGCCCATCTCGACCACGCCACGCGCTACGACCGCGCCGAGGAGTTCCACGACGTGGTGAAGGGGCTGTGGGACTCCTTCGAGGACGACGCCTTCCGCCACGACCGCGTCTCAGGCGTCTACTTCGACCCGGGCAAGCTGCACGCGCTGAACCACGAGGGCAAACACCTCAAGGTCGCCGGGCCCCTGAACATCGCACGGCCGCCGCAGGGGCACCCGGTCATCGTGCAGGCCGGGGCCTCCGAGGCCGGCAAGAACCTCGCGGCGCGGATCGCCGACGTCATCTTCTCGGGCATCACCGACCTCGCCCGGGCCAAGGAGTTCTACACGGAGATCAAGGAGCGCGCCGCCGCCCACGGCCGCGATCCGGACCACGTCAAGGTGCTTCCGGCGCTGTCGGTCATCACGGCGCCCACGGCGGCGGAGGCACAGCGGAAACTCTCCCGGCTGACCGCGCTGCTGCCCCCGCAGGTCGCCCTCGCGGACCTCTCCTACTGGCTCGGCGGGTTCGACCTCAGCGCATATCCGCTCGACGGCCCGCTGCCCGAACTCCCCGTCTCCAACCAGTCCCGCACAGCTCAGCAGCAGATCTACCAGGCCGCCCGCCGCGACAACCTCACCATCCGCGACCTGGTCCGGCGGGTGGCGAACGACGACCGCACCATCACCGGCCCGCCCGATCTCATCGCCGACCACATCGAGGAGTGGTTCCTCGGCGGCGCGGCCGACGGCTTCAACGTGATCTTCCCCTACCTGCCCGGCACCCTGGACGACTTCGCCGACCTCGTCATCCCGGAACTCCGCACCCGCGGCCTGTTCCGCACCCACTACACGGGCCACACACTCCGAGCCCACCTGGGCCTGCCACGCCCACCCGGACGGAGGTAGTCACCCGTTTCCCCGACGCTGCGGATCCGTCAGGAAGGACGCCTCGGTCACACCCCCGGAGTACTCAGACCTCCAGCCCCTCACCTCGACGAGACCGAGAACCACCTGCCAGACCCCCGCCAAGGCGGCTCACGTCGTCCCACACAAGGTCACCCACCCGGTCATCCTGCCCGGCGCCCCGATCCGGCGCAGCCCTGTTTTCGGGGCGGGACTGTTTTCGCGGGCCTGTTTTCGGGGCGGGCCTTCCTGGGAATTGCGTCGGTGGCGGATAGCGTGGTCCGCGTTTGCTGTGTCTACCTGGAGTTCTTGAGGTTCTCGCATGATTCCGAGCCGACCGGGCGGCGGCCGCCATGACTGACGGTGACGCCACTGACGCTTCCGCGCGTGCCCAGCGACAGGTGGCACGTGTACGGGACAGTGCCGCCGAGCGGTTCGGACTGGCGCGGGACTTCTACCTCTCCTCCGCCGCGCTCCGCCCGTACGGCAACGCCGAGTTGAGCTTCACCCACTGGTCACGCTCACGCGGCGTCCTCGCGCCCGAGTCCGTCGACGCACCGGGCGGCAGCCCCTGGTGGCGGGCCGTCAACGAGCGGCTGCTGCGGGACAAGGCCGAGGCCCGGCTGCTCACCGACGGTGTCCCCGGAACCCCCAGCGCCCGCAGCGTCGAGTTCTGGCTCGACTTCATCCGGACCCCGTCCCCCGGTCTGTGGTACCGGGCGCACAACGCCAGCATCGTCGCGGGCTATCTGCGGCACGAGGAGTTGGCGGCGGCGGAACTCCAGGTGGAGCGCTTCATGATGAACGTCGCGCTGCTCCGCGTCCTGTTCACCCACGCGATGCTGATCCGTCCCCGGCTGGCGCTCGGCCCGCTGGCCCCGCTGGGTCCGCGGCTGGCCGACCCGCGTGGCCGTGGTGTGCGGATGTTCCTTGACCTCGGCCGGTCCTTCCCGGCCGTCTACCCGCTGACCGTGTCCGTCGAGGAGGCGATCCTCGACGAACACGCCCTCGCCCGCATGCTCGACTACGGCCTGATCGCCCCGCGGCTGTCCGCGCTGTACGCGTTCTCCGCCCAGTCCCTCGAAGAGCCCCGCCTGCCCTCGCTGCTGGACCAGGGCGTTCCGGCCTACGCATGGCCCCGTGCCGACCGGGCGATCTGGTACATCGGCAACACGGGACCCCATCTACGGCTCATCGCCCGCGCCACCGGCGTACGCCTGCGCTGGGAGTCACGACCGCCGGGTCGGCGGTGATCGTCGCTCCGGTCGACTGACGGTGCGTACGCCGGGACGTGGTGAGGATCTATACGACGCCCTGGGCCGTCATCGCCTCCGCCACCTTCAGGAAGCCCGCGATGTTGGCGCCGAGGACGTAGTCGTCGGGGGTGCCGCCGTAGGTCTCGGCGGTGGCGCGGCACTGGGCGTGGACGCCGCGCATGACGGCGGCCAGCCGGGTCTCGGTCTGCTCGAAGGTCCACACCTCGCGGGAGGCGTTCTGCTGCATCTCCAGCGCGGAGGTGGCCACGCCGCCCGCGTTGGCCGCCTTGCCGGGGCCGAACAGGACGCCCGCCTCCCGGAAGACCTCGATCGCCTCGGGTGTGCACGGCATGTTGGCGCCCTCGCTGACGGCCAGGACGCCGTTCTTCACCAGGGCGCCCGCCTCCTGTCCGCCCAGTTCGTTCTGGGTGGCGCACGGCAGGGCGATGTCGCAGGGCACCTCGAAGACCGAGCCGCGCTCGGAGAACCGCGCCCCGGGCTTGGCCTCCGCGTAGGCCGAGAGCCGCGCCCGCCCGACCTCCTTGATGGTCTTCAGCAGGTCCAGGTCGATGCCGTCCTCGTCGACCAGATAGCCGGAGGAGTCGGAGCAGGCGGTCACGGACCCGCCCAGCGCGTGGGCCTTCTCGATGGCGTAGACGGCGACGTTCCCGGAGCCGGAGACGACGACCTTGCGGCCGTCGAAGCCGGATCCGCGCGTGGCCAGCATCTCCTGCGCGAAGTACACGGCGCCGTAGCCGGTGGCCTCGGTCCTGGCCTGCGAGCCGCCCCAGCCGATGCCCTTGCCGGTCAGGACGCCCGCCTCGAAGCGGTTGGTGATCCGCTTGTACTGGCCGAAGAGGTAGCCGATCTCGCGCCCGCCCACCCCGATGTCACCGGCCGGGACGTCGGTGTGCTCGCCGAGGTGCCGGTACAGCTCGGTCATGAACGCCTGACAGAAACGCATGACCTCCTGGTCGCTACGGCCCTTGGGGTCGAAGTCCGAGCCGCCCTTGCCGCCGCCGATCGCCAGCCCCGTCAGGGCGTTCTTGAAGATCTGCTCGAAGCCCAGGAACTTCACGATGCCGAGGTTGACGCTCGGATGGAAGCGCAGGCCGCCCTTGTACGGGCCGAGCGCGCTGCTGAACTCGACCCGGAACCCGCGGTTGACCCGGACCCGTCCCGCGTCGTCCGTCCACGGCACCCGGAAGAGCACCTGGCGCTCGGGCTCGCACAGCCGCTCCAGGATCGAGGAGTCGGCGTACTCCGGGTGCGCTTGGAGCGCCGGGGCCAGGGTGTGCAGCACTTCTCCCACCGCCTGATGGAACTCGGTCTCACCGGCGTTGCGCCGGCAGACCTCCGCGTAGACGGCCTCGATGTGAGCACTGGGGTTCATGCGCGCCTGCTCTCTGTCGTCGTCGTCCGCCAGGCACCGTCAGGACCGGCCTGCCTGGCCACTGTGGTGACAACGAATACGGACGGCGGTGGGCGCGGTGTCAGAGGATCGGAATCCGATTTCGTTGCTGCGGGCCTGCCTTCACGGCGTCCTCATGTCGGTCGGGCAGTTTCCGTCAATGGCCCGAGAACACGTTTGTTCGGACGCGCACGGTGCACACGAGAGCTGACACTTTCTTTACACGACGAACTGGAGACCGTCATGGGCATCATCGCGTGGATCATCATCGGCCTGCTCGCCGGCGCCATCGCCAAGGCGCTGATGCCGGGCAAGGACCCGGGCGGCGTCATCGTCACCATGCTCATCGGTATCGCCGGCGGTCTGCTCGGCGGCTGGCTGGGCAAGGTGATCTTCGGGGTCGACTCCATCGACGGGTTCTTCGACCTCTCGACCTGGATCGCCGCGATCGTCGGCTCGTTCATCCTGCTCGCGCTGTACCGCCTGGTCACGGGCAACCGGCGCTCGCACCGGCACGCCTGACCTGCCGACCGGTGGCCCACCGAACGGTGCCGCGCCGGGTATCTCGACGGCTCCCTCCCCTGCGTACGGGGCGGGAGCCGTCGTCGTATAGCCAGGCCAAGTCCGGGGCCGGGGAGCACCGGTCAGGCCCGTGCAGGGTTGCCCTCCGGGACGGACGCGGATTCCGCCCCGGCCCGCTGGGGCGGCCGACCCCCGGGTGCGAAGAGGGCGGCGGTCAGGGCGGCCACGGCGCAGAACCCGGCGGTCACGAGGAAGGCCCGGTCGTAACCGGCGACCAGTTCATGGAGCCGTTCGGCCGTGGAGGTGGGCGTGCCGCGCGTCGCGGCGACCGTGGTGAGGACGGCGAGGCCGAGGCTGCCGCCGATCTGGCGGCCCGCGTTGATGAGCCCGCTGAGCAGTCCGGCGTCCTCGGCGGCGGCTCCCGACGTGGCCAGGGAGGTGTTGGCGACCATGCACAGGCCGACGCCGGTGGAGGCGACGAGCGAGGGGAGCAGGAAGCCGTTCGCGAAGGTGGAGTCCGCGTCCATCCGGCTGAAGAGCAGCATGCCGATCGCGCCGAGCGCCAGACCGACCGTCAGGACCGGGCGGGTGCCGAAGCGGGCGGTGAGCCGGCCGGAGAGCATCGATCCGACGATCGTGCCGAAGCAGAACGGCAGGAAGGCGGCGCCGGCACGCAGGGGCGAGTAGTGCAGCACGTTCTGGAGGAAGAGCGAGGCGAAGTAGAACCCGGCGACCGTGGCGGCGCCGATGAAGACGACGATCAGGTTGGCCACCCACACCGAGCGGGCGCGGAACACGCCGAAGCGTACGAGGGGTTCGGCGGTGGTCCGCAGTTCCCAGACCGTGAAGGCGGCGCCGGTCACGACGGCCGTCGCGAGGGAGGCGAGCGTGCCGGCCGTGCCCCAGCCGTGCTCGCCGGCCCGGATCAGACCGTTCACCAGGGCCGTCACGGCGACGGTCGCGAGGAGCGCGCCGGGCAGGTCGAGGCGTCCGGCGCGGGTGGCGCGCCCGGGCCGGAGGGACAGCCAGGCGAGGGCGAGGCCGAGGGCCACGATCGGCACGTTGACGAAGAGGACCCAGCGCCACGACAGCCATTCGGTGAGCAGTCCGCCCAGGAGTACACCGAGCGCGCTGCCCGCGGCGGCCACCATCGCCCAGATGCCGACGGCTCGGGTGCGGGCCTTGCCGTCGCGGAAGGTCACCATGATGACCGCCAGGCTCAGCGGAGCGAGCAGCGCACCGGCCAGGCCCTGGCCCGCGCGGGCGGCGACGAGCTGACCCGGCGTCTGCGCCAGCCCGCCGGCGACCGAGGTGACGCCGAAGACCGCGAGGCCCAGCAGCATCGCCGTACGGTGTCCGACGAAGTCGGCGACCCGGCCGCCGAGCAGGAGCAGTCCGCCGAAGACGAGCGTGTAGGCGTTGACGACCCAGGACAGTCCGCCGGGCGCGAAGCCGAGGTCGGTGGCGATGGAGGGCAGCGCCACGTTCACGACACTCACGTCGAGGACGACCATCACCTGCGCGACACAGGCGGTGGCGAGGACGAGGCCGGGGCGGGGGCCTGAGGAACTGTCGGGCAGGTCGGGGGTTCTTGACGATCCCGTGCTCTTGGCCATGGCGCGTACTCCCGTTCGCGGTGCGGTGTGCGGAGGCGGCGTGTGGAGGCAGTGTGCGGAGGCGTGCTGACGCGTGGGGCCGGTGCCGCGAAAGCACGACGCGAACAATGTACGCGTAAGGCTTGCCTAACTTCCACCGAACGGCGGATCCGGGCACCGGAAATGGCAGGATGACCCCATGTCCCCCGCGCAGACGCCCGACCCCGACCTCGCCCGCAGGCGGCGCGGAGTTCCCAGGTCACAGCCGCGCCCGGGCCTGACCCCGGAGGCCATCGCCCAGGCCGGCCGACGCCTCATCGAACGCGAGGGACTCGACGCGCTCACGATGCGCGCGGTCGCGGCCGAGCTGGGTACGGCGGCCCCCTCGCTCTACCGTCATGTGGCCGACCGCGACGCGCTGTTGCTGGCGATCCTGGAGGACATCGCGTCCCGGCTGCCGGTGGAGGTACCGGGCGCGACCCCGGCGGAACGCCTCTACACGAGGCTGCTCACGGCCCACGACTACATGGCCGCGCACGTCTGGGTCCTGCATGTCCTGATCCGCGGCGAGTTGGTCGCCCGCAACGCCTTCCCCTTCAGCGACGCATGCCTAGCCGACTTCCTCGCCGCCGGCCTCACCGAACGCCAGGCGTCCCTCGCCTACAGCGCCTGCTGGCACCTCACCACCGGCGAACTCCTCAACGAGCACCCCCTGACCCCACCCCGCCGTCCCACCCAACGCGACCTCGCCATCGCCTCCTTGGACCCCACCGCCCTCCCAGCCCTGGCCCGCGTACGAGCGACGAAGGACCGGGGCCCCGCCGACACATACCCGACGGCACTCAAGGCCCTGCTGACGGCGCTGCTTCCGCCTCCCCCGGCCACCTGACCAAGTCCGGGCACTCATCGGCGAAGCCCTGCGAAACGGGCTGCCACGCGCCGTGATCCTCCCGCACGCTCAACCGGTCTGCCTCCTTCGCGACCTCGATCAACTGAGCGGACGCGTCTCCCAGCTCCACACCATCTGGTACAGCGTGCTGCGGGCCAGCCCCATGAAAGGCAGTTCACGGACCCCGAAGCCACGGTTGCGCAGCAGCCCACCGGGCACGGCGGCGAAAGCAGTTCCGTCGGCACAGGGTGACCCGCGACAACGAGAAGGGCGGCGGCCGGTATGTCGAGTTCAACGGCGAGTTCGCCGAGTCGTTGCGGTGAGGTGCCCCCGGTCCCGCGTGCGACGAGGCCGCTCAGGATGACGGGCCGTTCCACTACGACTCCGCCACGACGATGTAGAACGTCACCGCCGCGAGGAAGGGCCCCGTGGAGAGGTGGTCCAGCCACCTTTGGGCCGCGTCCGCGGTCAAGTAGCCGGCCGTCACCGCGCGTTGCGTCGTGCGTTCCAGGCCGAGGATCTTGTCGGCTGCCTCGGCGTCGCGGAAGACGGGGGTGATCGGGATGACCGAGGGCACCGTGAAGCCGGCCGCTGTCGCCAGGCGGGGGAGCCGGCTGCCGATGCGGGCGTTGCGGACGACCCTGTCCGTGACGAACTGGTTGTAAGCGCGCGAGAGTTGACCGTCCGGATGGTCGACGGTCAGGGTCCCCCAGTCCGGCTCGCCCATGACCAGGCGCCCGCCGGGGCGGAGGACGCGGTGGATTTCGCGGAGAGCTCCGGCCGGGTCGGCGACGTGTTGCAGGACCCGGTCGGTTCGGGCGCGGTCAGCAGTGTCATCCGGCAGCGGCAGGTCGTGGATGTCGGCGCGTCGCACGGAGACGGCGGACTGATCGGCGGTGCGTTCTCTCGCCACGTCGATCGTGGCCTGGTCGTGGTCGATACCGATCACCTTGCCCGTCCCGGTGACCGCTTGGGCGAGCGAGGCGAGGTCGGTGCCGGGGCCGCAGCCCAGGTCGAGTGCCGTATGGCCGGGGCGGATGGCGAGTTCGTCGAGCATGCGCCCCTTGTAGGAGCGGCCGAGGTCGGTCTCGGCGACGCGGTCGAGGTAGGCGATCGGGTCAGGAGTCGTGGACTCGAAGACTGGTGAGGTCATGGGGGCAGTCAATCAACTCCCCTGGAGAGACGAGGGCTTGGCGCTCAGGACGGTTGGACCTCGTCGAAGAGGGCCAGCGCTTGGGCCGGGTCCGGGCTCACCAGGCGTTCCAGGCCCGCCGTCGTGAGCTGTGCCCATCGGGTGGCCCGGGCCCACATCCGTTCCTCGAAGGATCGGACGGCGTCGTCCAAGTCGTCGGGGTCGGTGGCGAGGGACTCGGCCAGTTCGGCGCCTTCCAGCATCGCGAGGTTGGCGCCTGCTCCCAACGGGGGCATCAGATGGGCCGCATCGCCCAGAAGCGTCACCCCGGGGGTGTGGGCCCAGGTGTGGGACACAGGCAGGACGAAGAGGGGGCGGTGGATGAACGCCGTACCGTGGTGGAGGAGTTCGAGGACGGGCGCGGCCCAGCCGTCGAAGAGCGCGAGCAGGCTCGATCGTACGGTCTCGGTGTCGACGTCGGCCGCCTGCCGGTCCAGCGGTGCGCGGAACTGCGCGTACACCTTCACGTGACCCCCGCTGTTGCGCTGGGCCACGAGGGCCCGGTTCACGCCGTACACGGCAAGGGAACCGTCGCCGATCAGACGGGCGAGGTCCGGGTGGCGGCGGTCCACGTCGTCAAGGGAGGACTCCACCGACGTGACACCCGTGTAGTGCGGAGTCACCGGCGAGACCGCCGACCGGACCCGGGACCAGGCTCCGTCCGCGCCGACCACGAGGTCGTACGTCTCCTGCCGTCCGTCCGCGAAGACGATCCGCGCGCCGCCCCGGGCGCCCGGCACCACCTGTGTCACTCCCCTCCCCCACCGGACGTCGAGCGGCCCGAGCAGCAGGTCGCGGAGTTGTCCGCGGTCGATCTCGGGATTGGCCCGTTCCTCCGGGCCGGGTCGCCAGTCGCGCAGGACGGTCCCGTCCGGGGACAGGATGCGCATGGCCTGCCCCTCGGGGCGGGACAGCACCTGAAACTCTGCCGTCAACCCCGCTTTTTCCAGGGCGAGTTGACCGAGGCCCGCGTGCAGGTCGAGCGTGCCGCCCGGTGGGCGGGCGTCGCGGGCGGAGTCGCGTTCCAGGACCGTCACGGCGTGGCCGTGGCGGTGCAGGACGCGGGCGAAGGTGAGGCCGGCGGGGCCGCTCCCCACCACGGCGATGCGATGTCTCATGTCGATACACTGTATTGATTCGATACGTCGTATCGCAACAGTATGGTGTGACCATGACTGTGTGGGACCGGCCCGAGCCGCCGACTCGACCCGTGCCGCTCGACCGGGAGCGGATCGTCGCCGCGGCCGTCGCCCTGGCCGACGAGGGCGGGCTGGACGCGGTGTCGTTGCGCAAGGTCGCCGCCCGTCTGAACGCCGGCCCGATGCGGTTGTACGGCTACATCGCCACCAAGGAAGAGCTGTTCGACCTCATGCTGGACGAGGTCTACGCCGAGATCCTCCCCGAGGAGCGGCCCGGTGACTGGCGCGAGGCGCTGGGCACGCTCGCCCACCGCACCCGGCAGGCCGCGCTCCGTCACGAGTGGCTGGCCGACCTGCTCGGCGGCCGCCCTGCCCTCGGCCCGAACGGCATCGCCGTCGCCGAGGCCACCCTGTCCGCGCTCGACGGCCTCGCCGACGTCGACACCGTCATGCGCGCGGTGGAGACCGTCAGCGCCTACTTCACCGGCGCGATCAGACGCGAGATCGCGAACCTGCGGGCCGAGCGCGCCACGGGCCTGTCCAAGCACGACTGGCAGCGCGCCTCCGGCCCGCGCCTGACGCAAATGCTGGCCACGGGCCGCTTCCCGGCCCTGTCCAAGGCCGTCCACGACGGTACGGACCTGGACGCCGAGACGACCTTCACGACCGGCCTGGACTGGGTCCTCGACGCCGTGGCCGCCAGACTCACGCCGCCGCGGGGATGACCTGATCCCCGTCACCCGGCGTTCGCGCACGTTCCCATGACACACCGTCAGCACAGCGGAATGCGGGCAGCGGCATGCGCATAAGGTGACGTGGCCGCGGCCGTCCGGCGTCCCGGGCGCGCCGCCGCTCACCACCTATCCAGGGGACGGAAGGCATGGCGAAATCCCAGCGGCAGGTCCGGTCCGACCGTCCGTGGTACGCCGTCGCGGCGGTGGTGTTCGCGGTGGGCATGGCCGGTACGACGCTGCCGACCCCGCTGTACGGGCTCTACCGCGAGGAAATCGGCTTCTCGCAGTTCATGGTGACGGTGATCTTCGCCGTCTACGCGGTCGGTGTCATCGCCGCGCTGCTCGTGGCGGGGAACTTCTCGGACGTCGTCGGCCGTCGTCCGGTGATCTTCGTGGCGCTGGTGCTGTCTGTGTTCTCGGCGGTCTGTTTCCTCTTCGAGGACGGGCTCCCGCTGCTGTTCCTGGGGCGGCTGCTGTCGGGGTTCGCGGCCGGGCTGCTCAGCGGGGCCGCGACCGCCGCCGTCACCGAACTGGCCAAGACGGGGCAGCGGCGGCGGGCGGCGTTCGCGGCCACCGCGGCGAACATGGGCGGGCTGGGGTGCGGGCCGCTGCTGTCCGGGGTCCTGGCCGAGTACGCCCCGTACCCGCTGCGGCTGCCCTACCTGGTCCATCTCGGGCTGCTGGCCGTCGCCATGGTCCTGCTCGCGGCGCTGCCGGAGACCGTGGAACGTCCGGTGCCGCGACCTGCTCTGCGCCCGCAGGGCATGGTCGTACCGGCCGAGGCCCGTTCGGTGTTCGCGCCCGCCGCGCTGGCCTCGTTCGCCGGGTTCTCGGTGCTGGGGCTGTTCACGGCGGTCGCGCCGGCGTTCGCCGCGCAGTATCTGGGCGTCGACAATCTTGCCGTGGAGGGCGCGATCGTCCTGCTGGTGTTCCTCGCCTCGACCGCCGGCCAACTGTTCATGGAACGCGTCGGCCCCGTCCGCGCCCTGCCGCTGGGCTGCGCGATCCTGGTCGTCGGGCTGGTCCTGATCGGTTCCTCGCTGCTGGTGGAGTCCCTCGGAGTGCTGGTCGCGGGAGCGGTGGTGGCCGGCATGGGGCAAGGGCTGTCCTTCCGCGCGTCGGTCGCCGAGGTCTCCCGCGCCGCCCCCGACCGGCAGCGCGGCGCGACGATCTCCGCGCTCTTCGTCACCGCCTACGTCGGCATCTCCCTCCCCGTGGTGGGAATCGGCGCCCTGACGGTGGCCGTCGGGCTGCGCGGAGCCGGGTTGATCTTCGTGGCCTGCGTCATCGCGGTCTCGACGGCCGTCGCCCTCCACCTGTCCCGCCGACCGGAGTTGCGGGGGCGGTGACGCAGGAGACTGCGCGTATGACCTCGCCCGCCTTCTCAAGGAGCTCAACCTCGCGCTGCGCCGTCCCGGGATGTACGGGGGCGAGATTCCTCTTCCGCCATGTGATCCCCGGACCACGAGCAACCGCTGCTTCTCGCGGCGTGGTTGGGTGCGGGGCCGTTCCGCCGGTTCCTCATCTTCGCCCCGGGGAGGCGGCCCAGGCGTGCCCGCCGCAATAGCCGCTTCCCTTGCCGGTGCGAGGGATCATGGATGCAGCCGATTCATCAGGAGATGCCCATGACTGTTCGTCGTGTCGTACCCAATATCCGGGCGGAGGGGGGCGTGGAGGCGGTGCGGGAGAGCCGGGCGTTCTACGGTCTGCTCGGTCTCCAGGAGGTCATGGATCACGGCTGGATCATGACGCTCGGTTCGCCGTCCAACCCGACCGCGCAGGTCAGTTTCATGACCCACGACAAGACGGCACCGGTCACGCCCGACCTGAGTGTCGAGGTGGACGACGTGGACGCGGTCTACGAGGCGCTGCGGGAGAGCGGCGCGGAGATCGTGCACCCGTTGCAGGGCGAGGAGTGGGGAGTGCGGAGGTTCTTCGTGCGTGACCCCAACGGCCGGGTGATCAACGTGCTGACACACCGCGGGTGACGTGACGTCTCAGCCGAGGTCGAGGTCGCTGTGGACCAGGTGGTGGTCCGAGTGCGCGGTGGGCTGTACGTGCTGCTTCAGCGGGGTGATGCCGCGCAGGAAGATGTAGTCGAACTTGCTCTCCCAGTCGGTGGTCACCTCGCAGGTGCCGTCGGTTCCCGGGCGGCACTGGGGGTCGGCGTCGTCGGCCAGGGCCCACATGCGGGTGAGTTCGGAGGCGTACGGCACCGCGTTGAAGTCGCCGAGGACGATGGCGCGCTTGTGCCGGGCGACCTCTGCCGCGAGGACGCCGATCTGGTCCGCGCGGACGTCTTCCTGGCGCCGTTCGGCCAGGTGCGTCACGAAGACCCGGACGCGCTGGCCGCCGACCGTGGTCGTGACCTCCATGTACCCCCGGTCCTCGGATCCGCCGTCCGGGTACTCGGTCTTGACGACGTCGGTCATCGGAGCCGCCGACAGGAGCGCCGAGCCGTAGCCTCCCGGGCTCCACGGCGCTCCCCCGCAGCGGCTCCAGCTCCGCAGCACGCTGCCGTACTCGACGTGGTACACGAGCCCGTACCTGCTCTTGAGCTGATCCCGGATGCTCTCGACGTCCCGCACGCAGGCTTCTTGCAGGCCGATCACCTGGGGTGCGTAGGCGGCGATGTCGGCGGCGCGGTCGGCGTTGCTCTCGTCGCAGGGGTTGCAGATGTTCCACGTCATGACGCGGTTCGCGACGGTGTCCCGGGCGCCCCCGGCGGGCAGCGACGTGCCGTCGAGGTCGCCGCCCGATCCACTGCGGCCGAGGAGCACCAGGCAGACCACGGCGAGGGCGCCCACGAACAACCGCGTGCCCTTTCCGAGCACCGTCGCCTCCTCAGTGTGCGAACCCGGGGCGACCGACGTCACCACGTCCGAGCCTACGTGACGCTGCTGTCGGCAACCTGTCGTCCGGCCTCGCGGTCGCCGGGTAACGTCCCTGCCGTGGAGGTTCACTTGATCAACGACGTACCGGACGGTCTGACCCGACGAGCCGCGTCGTTCGTCGGCACGCACGGCGTCAAGGCCGATGTCCGGGCCGTCGAGGATCGCAGGCCGTGGTTGCTCGAACGAGGCGTCCCGGGCGAAGTGATCGACCGACTGTACGCCTTCCAGCGGCGGTGGGGAGGTCTGGTCCTGCCACCGGGACCGCAGTACGACGGAGGCCCCGGCCACCTCAATCCGACGTCCCCCGAAGCGGACTCGGCGGGGTGGTGGTTCGAAGCCGGCCCACCACGGACCGCCCTCCCCTACGCCTTCGTGATCAGCCCGTCCGGCGAGTTCGGCATCCAGGGCTACGAGTGGGCGCCCCTCCACGCCACCGTCGAGGGCTGGGTGCAATCACTCGCCCTGTCCCACCACGCGTCCCTCTACGCGAAACAGGTCACCAGGCTCGTCGGCGACGGCATCGAATCCATCGACCTGACCGGCTACGAACCGGTGCGTGAGGTGAAGGGCCTCGCAGATACCTGGTGGAGGGGTCCCGACTCCCTGGTGGCCCTCTATACGGGGGAAGCCGCGGCCATGTCCTTCCCCCGAGGCCGCACCGCGTTGATCTACTCCGGCCTCGACGAGTGGGGGTTGCGGGGTGGCGTGGACGGTGATTGAGGCTGTCAGGTACTCCGCCGCGTGCCAGACCTGCGATGCGGAGATGGAGTGCTGGGGCGTGCAGGCCCTGGTCGGTGACCAGTTGCGTTGGGACGTCGAGTCGACGTGCTCCGCTTGTGGATTTGCCGAAGCCGTGTGTGGTGGTGCCGGCGCCATGCCGGCAGAACGGCGGGCCCAGATGCTCGCCGAACACGGAGCCGCGTGGCTTCAGGTAGACCCTCCGTCGGCGAGAAGCGTCACCATCATGCGCGTGCTGCGCGCCGAGTTGGGCATAGACCTGCTCGAAGCCAAGGCAACGCTGCACCGTGTGCTGGACGGTGACTACTCAGGCACGCTGCCCGAGATGGAACACCTGGCCCGCGCACTTCGAACGGCCGGCATTTCTGCCACGGCTACGCGCCGTTAGACGTCCGAGCTGACGACTACTCCCCCACGCCAAGGAATCCGCGTGCGCCCACCAATCACCCAAGGAACACTGTCCGGATGGATTCCGTGGTTCGTCCGACCGTGCAGGAGCGGGCCGTTCAGTACGTTGCCGGGTTGGCGTCGGGGAGTGCGTTGGACGGGGCGTTGCGGGTGACGCTGAACTTTCATCCCGATCGGTGGGTGCGGGGTGGGGTGTGGATTCTGGAGGGGATGGCCGCGGACGGCGTGTATCGGTCGCAGTTCGTCACCGGTACCAGCAATGGTGGGCTGACCGCGTATCCCGGTGGGGACCGGTGGCGGTGGGAGAGTCGGATGTTCGGCGGGGTGTACGACGACGGGGCCGCTCATGAGCGGCCGGTTTACGGGGCGTTGAACTTTCGGCGCAAGCCGGTTGGCGCGGCGCCGCGGTTCGGGTCGGCGCATTTTCGGCTGGCTGTCGGGACGTTGGCGCGGACCACGTTCTGTTATCCGGACAGTTGCGTCGAGCCCACGGATTTTGGAGTGGCGGACCGGATGGGGCTCGTGGAGCTCGCTCTCGCCGATCGCCGGGACGACCTTGACGATTACGTCGAGGCGCAGGTTCATGGGCCGGTGCGGCTCGGGCGGCCGGATGTGGAGGCGCTGGTCCTCGATCCCTGTTATCGGGGTACGGGCGTCGAGGCCGCCGCCCTGGCGCTCGGGTGTCCCGTGGAGTGGCATCCCGGGTTTCGGCTCACCGTCGACGAGCTTCGCCGTCATCCCGGTTATCGCGGTCAGGAGTACGTCGATCTGGGCGCGCGGATCGCCGTGGACGGCGTCCTCGATCCTCGTGTCGTCGGGGACGCCGCGCGGAGTGGTCGTTTCGATCCTCAGGCGGTCAAGAAGGTGTGGCATTGCCTGGCGCGGTACGGAGTGTCCTCCGACGTGTGTGCACCCCGCGCCGCACTAGGGTGATCGGCGTGACGACACAACGATGGTCTCTCGGTGGCGACTTGGATGTCGCGAGGATCGGCTACGGCGCGATGAAGCTGACCGGCTGGCCGAGGGGTGAGCGGCCCGACCGGGACACGGCTCTCGCCGTCCTGCGCCGGGCCGTGGAGCTGGGCGTGAACCACATCGACACCTCGCACTACTACGCCCGTGACGGCGTCGCGGCCAACGAGCTGATCCGGGAGGCGCTGCACCCCTATCCCGACGGCCTGGTGATCGCCACGAAGGTGGGCGCGCTGGTCGAGGGTTCCGACATCGCGCTGCCCGACGCGGCGAAGACCGGCCTGACCCCCGACAATCTGCGCCGGGGAGTCGAGGCCAACCTGCTCTCGCTGGGCGTGGACCGGCTGGATCTGGTGAATCTGCGGATGGGGGATCTGGAGCGGGGCGGGACGTCGTTGACCGGACCGCTGGAGACCCTTCTGGCGCTGCGCGAGGAGGGGTTGATCCGGCATCTGGGCGTCTCCAACGTCACCGCCGAGGAGTTCGCCCAGGCACGCGAGGTCGCGCCGATCGCCTGCGTCCAGAACCTCTACAACCTGGCCCGCCGCGACGACGATCCCCTCATCGACACCTGCGCCGAGGCCGGTATCGCCTACGTCCCGTTCTTCCCGGTCGGCGGCTTCCAGCCGGTCACCGCCGAGCATCTGGACGGCATCGCCGCGCGCCACCACGCGTCCGTGCCGCAGGTGGCCCTGGCCTGGCTGCTGGCCCGCTCGCCGAACATCCTCCTCATCCCCGGCACGGGCTCGGTCGCGCATCTGGAGGAGAACGTCGCCGCCGGTGAGCTGACGCTGAGCGCGGAGGACATCGCCGCGCTCGGCTGAGGGATACGAGCCCGGCTGCTAGCGCGCGTCCAGGGCACGGACGAGGTCGATGCCGCGTCCGAGGTTGTCCAGCCGTGCCGCGAGCGTCTCGCCCGCCGGGTAGAGGCGGACGGTGTCCACGCCCGCGGCACGCCAGTCCCCGAGCCGGGCGCGGACCATGTCCTCGGTGCCGATCAGGGTCGTGGCGAGGACCATCTCGTCGGTGACGAGAGCTGTGGCGCCGTCACGGTCCCCGGCCTGCCAGCGTTCACGGATGCGGGCGGCGACGTCGGCCCAACCCTGGCGGCTGTAGGCGTTGTTGTAGAAGTTGGTGGCCCCGGAGCCCATCCCGCCCAGGGAGAAGGCGAGTTCCTTCTTGCGGCTGCCGACGACCTCGGCCAACTGCCCTTCGTCCGCGACGATGTTGATCTCGGCGCCCTGGCACACGTCGAGGTCGGCACGGGTGCGGCCGGCGCGGGCCAGTCCGCTGTCCAGGTGGGTGAAGTAGGCGTCGTGGGCGCCCTCGGGTACGAAGCTGGTGCCGAGCCAGCCGTCGGCGATCTCACCGGTGAGTTCGAGCATCTTCGGGGACAGGGTGGCGAGATAGACCGGCACCTGCACCGGCGGCACGCTGAGCCGCATCGGGCGGCCCTCCCCGTCCGGGAGGGGGATGGTGTGGTGGCGGCCCTCGAAGCGGATCTTCTCGCCGCCGAAGGCGCTGCGGATGATCTCGACGGTCTCCCGCATCCGGGTCAGCGGCCGCGCGAACGGGATGCCGTGCAGCCCCTCGATGACCTGTGGTCCCGACGCGCCGAGGCCGAGGCGGAAGCGGCCGTCCGAGAGGTGGGCGAGCGTCATCGCGGTCTGTGCGACGGTGACCGGGGAACGCGTGCCGAGCTGGATCACCCCCGAGCCGAGCAGGATCCGCTCGGTGCGGCCGGCCAGATAGCCCAGCGGCGACGGGGCGTCGCTGCCCCACGCCTCGGCCACCCAGCAGATGTCCAGGCCCAGCTTCTCGGCCTCCACGACGAACTCGACGATCTCGCCCCAGGCGCCGCCGGACGCCTCGACGGTGGTCGCGGTACGCATCTCACATCTCCCGTTCGGCCAGGGCCTTGACGGCGGCGAGGTTGGCCTTCATCCCGGCCTCGAACTCCCGCAGCCGTACGAACACGATCTTCTGTTCCTTGTCCGGCATCGCGTCGATGGCCGCGCTCAGTCCGGAGCGGTCCGGGCCCATCTGCGCCCACTGCTCCAGCAGCGTGCCCGAGCCCTCCGGGCGCAGGGTGAACCGCCACACGCTGGTCGGGTGGTCGGGGTCGCCCACGGCCCAGGCGAAGCGGTGCGGCTCCTCGCAGTCGACGACCGTGCTCACGGTCTCCCAGTCGCCGAGCGCGGGGTGGGTGCTGCGGCCGAGGAAACGGTTGCCGGGCCGCGGGCCGGTCGCGCCGTCGAGCCACTCCACCTGGCGGAGTTCGGTGCTGAGCCTGGGCATCAGATGGATGTCGCTCACATAGCCCCACAGGTGCTGCGGCGGTGCGTCGATGTACGCCTCCGCGGAGACGGTGGGGGTGTCCGCGTAGACCTGCCCCGTCCATTCCATGCCGTCGATCCCCTCTCTCTCGCTCGATGGCCTGCATGGTTGCTTATTAAGACTCACTCGCGCAAGGTCCGGGCGGCATACTGTCCGGTACCGGTCGCCTGCTGAGTTTCGTGAAAAGACTCGTACCATCGGGGTATGAGGCGTACGTCGTTCGCGAACTGGCCCTGCTCGGTGGCCAGGACCATGGACCTGCTCGGTGACGCGTGGAGCCCGCTGGTCCTGAGGGAGGCGTTCTACGGGGTCCGCCGGTTCGACGCGTTCCAGCAGGAGCTGGGCATCGCCCGCAACACCCTGTCGGAGCGGCTGCGCCGGCTGGTCGAGGCGGGGCTGATGGAGAAGCGCGCGTACGACACCCAGCCGGTCCGTCACGAGTACCTGTTGACCGAGTCGGGGCGTGACTTCTACGGCGTGATCCTCGCGATGACGGACTGGGGTGACCGGTGGCTCGCGGACGAGGCGGGTCCGCCGGTGATCACCCGTCACGAGACCTGCGGCCACGACACCCACGGCGAGGTCGTCTGCTCCCACTGCAAGGAGCCCCTCGCCTGGGAGGACGTCACGGCCCGCCCCGGCCCCGGCTACCCGCGCAAACTCCTCGACCGCCCGGACGTCCGCCGCCGGTTTCAACTGGACGAGACGGCGGAGCCGTCGGCGGCCGAGGACTGAGCCCGGCCCAGATCACAGGGGCCGCAAGGGGCATCCGGCGCGCCCGAAGGGGTACTCGGGGCGGGAAGCCCACCACTCCCCCGAGGAGGACGACATGATCATCCTGGGCGCCCTTTTGCTGGTCATCGGCTTGATCACCGGCATCGCCGTCCTGTGGACCATCGGGGTCATCCTGCTGGTCGTCGGAGCGGCCCTGTGGATCCTCGGCGGCATGGGCCACGCCGTCGCCGGCCGCCGCCACTACTGGTGACCTGAGGCCACCCTCCCCTTTCTCTCAGGCAGTTGTCGGCGCCGGCCGGCACCAGAGCCGAACTGCCCCTTCGTGGTCCGTCACGCGCAGAACTGCGTGAGCGATATGCCGAGTTCGTTTCTTCCGAGGTGCCAAGGGAATCTCCGCACGCGTTATCAATCCGTGGCCCGAATGAGCGTTCTGGCTGGTGAGGGCGGTGTGGATCACACCGACAGTTACAGAACGATCACACACTTCACACTTCGGCCGCGCAGGGTGTTGTGACGCTTACACTCAGCCAGCACCCACTGAGTCGCTGGGGGGAACACCCATGCTCCGTAGATCCGCCGTTCTGCTCACCACCGCCGCCTGCTTCGCCGTCACCGGCTGCTCGTCGTCCGACAGCGCCGGCGATGCGGACGGTTCGTCGTCGCCAACACTGTCAGCCGCGGAGGCCCGTCAGGCCTGCGTGGACGCCTGGGCCATCGCGATAGGTTCCCAGCCCACCGGCTGGGCCCCCGAGATGACCGACCAGGACGCCGTACCCGCCGAATGCCTGGGCCTGTCGGTCCAGGAGTACACGGAGTTGTTCTCCGAGGGTCTCGAACAGAGCAAGAAGACGGACCAGTAGGCAACGACCAGTAGGCGAGGGACCGGTACACAAGGACCCGTGGACGCGGAAGGCCCCCGCACTCACCCCCGTCGTGAGGGCCCGCGTCCGTCAGGCCGGTGCGACCTCACCGGCCTCCGTCGCCGTCTCGGCGCCCGACGAAGTGACCACTTCCGAGGCGCCGTTGTCACGGTCCGTGGCGCCGCTGAGGAAGGCGAGGCCCAGCCCGGCCGCGGCGAGGGCCGCGCCGACCAGCGCGGGTGAAGCCCAGCCCCACCCGGCCGAGATGGCCAGACCGCCCAGCCACGCACCGCCCGCGTTGGCCAGGTTGAAGGCGGAGTGGTTCGAAGCCGCCGCCATCGTCGGGGCGTTCTTCGCCTTGGCCATGAGCAGCATCTGCACCGGCGTGGTGACCATCGCGCCCATCGCCCCCATGACGGCGAGCGTCACCAGGGCGGGCACCGTGCTGTGCACCGTGAAGTAGAACGTCACCAGCGACGCGCCGAGCAGGGCCAGCCCGCCGTACAGCGTCGGGCGCAGGGCGCGGTCGGTCAGCGGACCCGCGATCAGCGTGCCCACCGTCATTCCACCGCCGTAGAGCGCCAGGACCCACGTGGTCGAGGACTCGGCGAAGCCCGTCACATGCGTGAGGATCGGCACCAGATAGCTGTAGACGGCGAAGAAGCCGCCGAATCCCACGACGGCGACGGCCAGTCCGAGGGCGACCTGCCGGTTGCCCATCGCCCGCAGCTCGTGCCGGATGCCCGCCTGCCTGCCGCGCGGCTGATGGGGGACGAAGGCGGCGAGCGCGGCGAGGGCGATCAGGCCGATGACGGCGACCGCGCAGTAGGCGTACCGCCAGCCCAGTTGCTGCCCGAGCGCCGTACCGGCAGGCACGCCGACGATGTTGGCGACGGTGAGTCCGAGGAACATCCGCGACACGGCCGTCCCGGCCCGCTCGGGCGCGACCAGTCGCGAGGCGACGACGGCGCCCACGCCGAACAGCGCCCCGTGCGGCAGCCCCGCCAGGAAGCGCGCGGCGAACAGCAGGCCGAAGTTGGGCGCCAGGGCGGAGGCGATGTTGCCGACCACGAACAGGCCGGACAGCAGGAGCAGGAGCCGCTTGTGGGGGATGCGCGCGCCGATGCCGGTCAGTACGGGTGCGCCGACGACGACGCCGAGCGCGTAGGCGGAGACGACGTTGCCGGCATGCGGCACGGACACGCCGACCCCGTCGGCGATCTGGGGCAGCAGCCCCATCGTGGCGAACTCGGTCGTACCGATGCCGAACGCGACGAGAGCGAGGGCCAGCAGAGCCAGTGGCATGGAGCGGGGATACCTTTCACGGGCGGCGATCCGGGATGCTGCGGAGCGGACGCTGACGGGGACCGTCGTAGCCCGCTCCGGTGGCCAGTCGCGCCGGCCACCATTGCCCGGTGCGCCCCCCAGCACAGGGAAGGCCCACAAGGAGTCCAGCGGCGGCGGAGGCCCGCGCATTCCAAGATCGGACCACGGGAAATGTGGCCTCGGTCACACCTTGCCGCCCGCCTACCTCTCGTAGAGCTTCCGGGCCCGGGGCAGGTCGCACGGCCCGTCCTCTCCTCCCGCGAGACCCATGGGGAGGAAGAAGTCCGCCTGCCATGCCTGCGCCCTGCCGGCCTGGCGGTTCGTCGTCGTCACCCAGGGCGCGTAGACACGGAAAGCGCGTTTCCCGCCGGAACCGGCCGCCGATACGACGCCGTGCGCGCGCAACGCGTCCAGGGGGAACACGAACTGGCCGAAGCCCTGCCGGTCGCGGGTGCTGATGACGAAGAGGTCGACGGGGTCCGTCACGTCGAACGGCTGGATGGGGCCGCCCGGGGACCTCTTCCACACGGTGACGAACTGACCGGCCTTGGTGGGAGTCGTCTTGCCCGCGCGGAAGCGGACGGCGCGGCCGTCGAGGGTGAACTCGTGGGCCGCGTACTCGGCGCTCTCGGCCTCGGGCACGGGCCGCGAGCAGGTGAAGCCGCACGGATCGTAGACGAGCGCCTTCGCCGCGCGCAGGTCCGCGTGGACGGAGGGGGTGTCCGACCAGGGCAGGGGGTTCGTCGTCATGTGATCACCCTGTCACGCCCGCCATGCGTAATACTCTCCTGGTGAAGCCGATCATTACCCCCGCCGCCGACGGGTCCGTCACGATCCGGCGGGCCGTGGCGCGGGACGCCAAGCGGCTCACGCGGATCGTGCGGAGTTCGCGCGCCTACGAAGGGCCGTACGCGCCGATGATCGCGGGCTACCGGGTCGGCTCCGCCTATATCGAGGCCCACCGGGTCTTCGTGGCCGTGAGCCTCGACGAGCACGGTCGGGAGCAGGTTCTCGGGTTCTACTCGCTCGTGCTCGCGCCGCCCGAGCTGGATCTGCTGTTCGTCGCCGACCGGGCGCAGGGGCTCGGCATCGGGCGGCTGCTCGTCGCGCACATGACGTCCGAGGCCCGGGCCGCCGGGCTCGACCGGGTGCGGGTGGTGTCGCATCCGCCCGCCGAGGGGTTCTACCTCGGCGTGGGCGCGGTGCGCACCGGGACCGTGGCCGCGAATCCGCCCGCGGTGGCGTGGGACCGTCCCGAGCTGGAGTTCCTGATCCCGTAGGAGCGCGCGGGGCGCGAGATGGGTCACAGCGGCAGGCGTCACGGCGGCCTTCCGGACGTACCGACGTCCCAGACCACACACCATTTACGTGCAGCATGCATTGAACTGCCTACGACCCGTAAGGGGCACATGCCCCACTATGGTCGCTCCTTGGCCTGCCGCCGGCGCCGTCGAGCAGACCCGTCCCTGCCCCCGACGAAAGTAGGCGAGCGAAGTCTTGGCGAGTGCCACAGTCACCCCTCCCCCTACGATCCGCCCGGTCCCGGTCCACCCGGCCGCGCCGGAGAACGCCGACGTCACCGTCACCGACCCCGCGCTCGTGAAGCGTGCCGTGAAGGCCGCCGCGCTGGGCAACGCGATGGAATGGTTCGACTTCGGCGTCTACAGCTACATCGCGGTCACCCTGGGCAAGGTCTTCTTCCCGTCCGGGAACCCGACCGCCCAGCTCCTGTCCACCTTCGGCGCCTTCGCCGCCGCCTTCCTGGTCCGCCCCCTCGGCGGGATGGTCTTCGGACCGCTCGGCGACCGTGTCGGGCGTCAGAAGGTGCTGGCGCTCACGATGATCATGATGGCCGCGGGCACGTTCGCCATCGGCCTCATCCCCTCCTACGCCTCGATCGGCGTCGGCGCCCCGCTGCTCCTGCTGGCCGCCCGGCTGGTGCAGGGCTTCTCCACCGGCGGCGAGTACGCGGGCGCGTCCACCTTCATCGCCGAGTACGCGCCCGACAAGCGGCGTGGGTTCCTCGGCAGTTGGCTGGAGTTCGGCACCCTAGCCGGGTACATCGGCGGCGCCGGCCTGGTCACGCTGATGACCGCGCTGCTGTCCACCGAGGACCTGCTGAGCTGGGGCTGGCGGATCCCGTTCCTGATCGCGGGTCCGATGGGCCTCATCGGCCTCTATCTGCGGATGCGGCTGGAGGAGACCCCGGCGTTCGCGGCGGAGCTGGAGAAGGCCGAGGCCGACCGCCCGAAGGTGCCGCTGCGCGAGATGATCACGGGCCAGTGGCGGGCGCTGCTGCTCTGCGTCGGCCTCGTGCTGGTCTTCAACGTCACCGACTACATGCTGCTGTCGTACATGCCGAGCTATCTGACCAGTGAGCTGAAGTACGACGCGACGCACGGCCTGCTCGTCGTGCTCGGCGTGATGGTGCTGATGATGGCCGTCCAGCCCTTCGCGGGCGCGCTGACCGACCGCGTGGGCCGCCGGCCGGTGATCGCGGCGGGCTGTGCGGGCTTCCTGGTGCTGTCCGTTCCCGCGCTGCTGCTGATCCGTCAGGGCAGCCTGTTCGCGGTGGCGCTCGGCATGGGCGCGCTGGGCCTGCTGCTGGTCTGCTTCACGGCGGCGATGCCGGCCGCGCTGCCGGCGCTGTTCCCCACGAAGGTCCGCTACGGGTCGCTGTCGATCGGCTTCAACGTCTCCGTGTCGGTGTTCGGAGGCACGACGCCGCTGGTCGTGACCGCGCTCATCGGGGCGACCGGCAACATGATGATGCCCGCGTACTACATGATGGCCGCGGCCGTCGTCGGTGGTGTGGCGGTGTGGTTCATGGCGGAGTCGGCGGGACGTCCGCTGCCCGGCTCGGCACCGGCCGTGGAGGGCTGAGGCCCCCGACTTCCTGAGCCCGGCGCCTGCTCCGTACGCCTCGCAACGCCTTGCACTGGAGTCGGTGACTCCCCCGGCTCCGCGCGGTGGTCCGCCGTGATCGGCTCCGCCGGCCCACCGCGCGTGCGGAACGTCAGATCCGGCCGCCGGTGAGCCGGGTGATCGGGCCGTGGCTCTGCCGTCCGGAGCGACGGCCCGCCGCGTACGACGCGGCCGTCAGCACGGTCACTCCCGCGCCGACCCCGGCGGCGACCAGCTTCCGCTGGGCGATCGCCGTCCAGGCCGTCCTCGCGGTGTCGGCGACCTGGTCGGTGGCCGCCTTGGCCGTGGACGTGACGTGATCGGTGGCCGCCTTCGCCGTGGCGGCGACCTGGCCGGTCGTCGCGACGAGCGTCTGGCGGCCCGCCTCGACACCGCGGGCCACGCCGTTCGCCGCGCCCTCGGCCTTGTCGGCGGCACGATCGGCCGCGGACTTCGCGGCCGACGCGGCGTCGGACGCCTTGCCCGCCGTCTTGTCCGCCGCGCTGTTCGCGGCCCGTACGGCGGGGGCCGTCGTCCTCTCCACCGCGCGTTCGGCCTCGGATGCGGTCGCACGCCGGGCGGCGCGCGCTTCGTTGGATTCCGTGTTCGGATCAGTCATGGACTCCGCGTTGCCCTTCACCCGGGGTACAAACACGTTCGCCCGTACGAGGTGTGCCTGCCCGCGCGCCCACGGCACACGCGACCGTCCGTGGGCGCCCCGTCACATCCGTCCCAGCCGGGCCGGCAGACGGGCCGCGAGATGGTCGGTCAACGCCGTGACCCGGCGCGGCACATGCCCGTCGCTCGCCAGCAGGGCGTAGATGTCGGCGGCCGGTGTCGGCACCTCGGGCAGGATGCGCACGAGGTCGCCCCGTTCGAGATACGGCCGCACCTGCCACTCGGACCGCATGATCACACCGCGCCCCTCCAACGCCCAACCGGTCACGACATCACCGTCGTTGCTCGCGAGGGAGCCGCGCACCCGTACCTGGACCGGATCGCCGGCGTCCCCGAAACGCCAGAGGACGAAGTCCCCCTCGTTCTCGCGCAGCACGATGCAGTCGTGCTCGGCGAGTTCCTCGACTCGCCCGGGAATCCCGCGTCGTTCGAGGTACGACGGGGACGCGCACGGCACCCGGCGGTTCTCCGCGAGGCGGCGCATCCGCAGCGAGGAGTCCGGCGGCGGGCCCACATGGACGGCGACGTCGAACTCCCGCCGGTGCGGGCGCAGCGGCAGCGCCGAGGTGTTCAGCACGACCTGGAGCGCGGGGTGGGGCGCCGCGAACTCCGCCAGCAGCGGGGCGACATGCGCGCGGCCGAGGCCCAGGGTCGCCTGGACGACCAGCGAGCCGCGCAGGTCCCCCGAGCCGTCGGTCACCACGTCCTCCAGTTCGCGGAGCCGGTCGAGGATGGCGTCGATCCCGCTCGCGTAGAGGGCACCCTCCGAGGTGAGAACCAGGCGGCGGGTGCCCCGTTGGACGAGCCGGACGTCGAGGCGTTGCTCCAGTGCGCTGAGCCGCTTGCTGATCGCGGGGAGGGAGTAGCCGAGCCGGCGTGCGGCAGCGGTGAGGGTCTCACTGGCCGCGACGGCCTGGAAAAACTGCAAGTCGTCGATGGACGTCCTCATCAGGCCCTCGATCCGCCAGGGGCTTTCCGTGAGGGAAAGGGTAACTTGCCTGATCAGCCGTTGTGACGGGCCCCCGCGCCGCCCAGAGTGGAAAGCCGCGCACGCCGGCCGGACCGGCGTGCTCCGCCCGTCGAGCGAGGAGCAACAACCGTGGCACAGCGTTACCGCGTCGCCGCCATTCCCGGGGACGGCATCGGCAAGGAGGTGGTGCCCGAGGGGCTGCGCTGTCTGCGCGCCGCCTCCGACACCTACGGATTCGCCCTCGATGTCGAGGAGTTCGACTTCGCGAGCGCCGACTACTGGCAGCGGCACGGCCGGATGATGCCGGAGGACTGGCGCGACGTCCTGGGCGGCTTCGACGCGGTCTTCTTCGGCGCGGTGGGGTGGCCCGAGGTCGTGCCCGACCATGTGTCGCTGTGGGGAAGCCTGCTCCAGATGCGCCGCGGCTTCGACCAGTACGTCAATCTGCGGCCGGTCCGGCTGCTGCGCGGGGTCCGCAGCCCCCTGCGTGACCATCGTCCGGGCGACATCGACTTCTATGTCGTGCGGGAGAACACCGAGGGCGAGTACTCCAGCATCGGCGGCCGGATCTTCGAGGGCACCGAGCGCGAGACGGTGCTCCAGGAGACCGTGATGACCCGCGTCGGCGTCGACCGCGTGCTGCGGTACGCCTTCGAACTCGCCGACGCCCGGCCCCGTCGCCGTCTGACCTGGGCGACCAAGAGCAACGGCATCTCGATCTCCATGCCCTACTGGGACGAGCGGGCGGGCGAGATGGCGCTGCGCTATCCGCGGGTGCGGGCCGACAAGGACCACATCGACATCCTGGCCGCCAAGTTCGTGCTCCGGCCCGAGCAGTACGACGTCGTGGTGGCGAGCAATCTCTTCGGCGACATCCTCTCCGACCTGGGCCCGGCCTGCACGGGCACGATCGGCGTGGCCCCCAGCGCCAACATCAATCCCGAACGGCGGTACCCCAGCCTGTTCGAGCCCGTGCACGGTTCGGCGCCGGACATCGCGGGTCTGGGCGTCGCCAATCCGGTCGGGCAGATCTGGAGCGGGGCGATGATGCTGAAGCACCTGGGCGAGAGCGCCGCCGCGGCCGCCGTGGTGGCCGCGATCGAGTCGGTCCTGGAGGAACACCCGGAGGTCCGCACACCCGACCTCGGCGGCAACGCCACGACGGTGGCCCTCGGCTCCGCCATAGCGCGGCGGATCACCACCGGGGCCCCCGCCGGTGCGGGCCGGGTCGCCCCGTGAGCCACCCGCGCGACGAGGAACGAAAGAGCGTGCCGCGCGTCCTGATCACCACCGACTATCTGCGCCCCGGCGACGACACGGATCTGTACCTGCGGGCGGCCGGCTGCGAGACCCGCCATGCGCCGATGACCGGCCGACGGGACCCGGAGGAACTCGTGTCGGCGCTCGCCGGGATCGACGCGGCGCTCGTCGCGAACGAGCCGCTCACCGCCGATGTCCTCGCCCGCGCCGGGCAGTTGAAGGTCGTGGTGCGCACCGGTGTCGGCTACGACTCCATCGACGTCGATGCCGCGGCCCGGCTCGGGATCAGGGTGAGCAACCTGCCCGGGATCAACGCCAACGCCGTGGCCGAGTACACGCTCGGCCTGCTGCTCGCATCCGCGCGCCGGCTCGTCGAGAGCGCCACGGGCGTGGCCGCGGGGGCCTGGCCGCGCGAGGACGGGCATGAACTGCGGGGCGCCACAGTGGGTTTGGTCGGCTACGGCGCCACCGCCCGCGCGGTCGTCCCGCTCGCCCGTGCCTTCGGCATGGAGGTGGTGTGCTCCACCGGCGTGCCCGAGGAGCTGCGGGACGACCCCTCGGTCCGATTCGTGGCCCTCCCCGAGCTGCTCGCGCGGTCGGACTACGTCTCGGTCCACTGTGCCCTGACCGACCGAACACGGGGGCTGTTCGACGCGGATGCCTTCGCGCGGATGAAGAGGACGGCCCTGCTGATCAACACCGCGCGCGGGGCCGTCGTCGACGAACAGGCGCTCGCGGACGCCGTACGGTCGGGCACGATCGCCGGGGCGGCGCTCGACGTCGTGACGCGGGAGCCTCTGCCGCCGGAGAGTCCGCTGCGCGGCGTCCGGGGTGTCACCGTGTACTCGCATCTGGCGGGTCAAACGGCAGAGGCCCGGCGGGCGTCGGGGTTCGCGGGTGCGGAGGAGTTGGTGGCTTCGTTGCGGGGACGCCCGCGGTTCGCCATCAACTGACGTGCGGTGTCCCGGACTTGGGCGCCCAAGGCCGGGACGGACGGTGAACGGTCAGGCGGACAGGTGCCGTTGAGGCACCGGCAGGGTGGCGAGGGGCACGTGGTGCTGCCCGGCGTGGATGTCACGGTCGCGGAGGCTCGCCTGGGCGACGGGGCGCGGGAAGGAGATCTTCACGACGTTCAGCGCGGGGATGCGGAAGATGCGGACCTGTGCGGCGTCGACCTTGTAGAGGCCGGCGATCACCCGCTCGTTGAGGAAGGTGTCGTCGGCCGCGATGGCGTATCCGGTGCCGTCCTTCATGAAGGTCTCCAGGGTGACCCAGAAGGGGCCGGCGTTCTTGGAGCGGATCTCGATCGCGTAGTCGCCGAGCAGGGGCGGGGTGGCGGTGGGTTCAGGCATGGGTGGCCTCGCGGGGGTGGGAGTGCTCGGTGCGGAACAGGGCGGTGGGGTCGTCGACGTCGACGGCGTGGTTCAGGACGAACTCGTAGGCCGCTCCCCGTTCCGTCTCCGCCGGGGAGGTGGCGAAGGCGAGGCTGGGCAGGTAGGGCATGTCGGGGAGCGGGAGGTGCAGCATCAGGGGGTTGGCGACCTTGGCGATCGCGGTGGCGGTGTTCTGCGCGGGGGCGTTGACGACGAGCATGACGCCGACCTCGCGGGGCGGGGTGGGGTCGGGTTCGATGTCGTCGAGGACGGCGTTGTGGCCGTAGAGGCGGATGTCGAGGCCGTAGTCGTCGTCGTTCAGGGCGAGGGTCTGGCGGACGCGGTCGGTGAGGACGGCGCGCAGACAGGTCGCCCATTCCTCGATGTGGGCGGTGATGTGCGGGTCGCGGATGCCGGTGAAGGAGACGGTCTCGTAGCCGGTGACGCGGGCGCCTTCGAGTTTGATGGTGTGCCGGCCGGCCGGTTCGAAGCGGGATCCCTCCACCCGGACGCGGCGGTGGTCGAGGGCGGTGTAGACGGCGTCGGTGACGTCGAGGGTGCCGGCGGGTTCCCGCATCCGGTGGGGGTCGGCGGTCTCGTAGAGCATGTGGGCGGCGACCGAGTGGGGGGTGCAGACGTTGTCGGGGTCGAGGGGTTCGATGACGAAGCCGTCGTGGTCGACGGTGGCGAAGACGCCGCCGAGGCGGGGGTCGGTGGTGGCCTGGCCGCCGCATTCGACGATCTTGGCGGCGTGCCAGGCGGGTCCGGCCGGCATGCCGCGCATCAGGGGGACGACGGCCGCGAGGGCGGTGTCGGTGGCGCGGCCGGCGAGGACGACCTGGGCGCCGGCGCGCAGGGCGTCGGCGAGGGGTTCGTGGCCCATCATGCCGACGACGTGGGTGCAGCTCTCCAGGATCTCCGCGCGGAGGGGGCCGTGCGGGGCGAGGGGGTGGATGCGGCCCGCGTCGAGGTGTTCCTTGAGGACGGCGGTGTCCTGCTCGCTGTAGACGCGGGCGATCCTCAGGTCGAGTCCTTCCTCGGCCATGACGTCCTGGGCGATTCCCGCGACCCAGTCGACGCCGGAGTCGGTGCCGCTGGTGCCGCAGGAGCCGACGACGAGCGGGATGTCCGCGGCGGCGGCCGCCTTGAGGAGGATGCGCAGGTCGCGGCGGACCGCCGCCGCGGTGGTCTTGGGCAGGCCGGCGCCGAGGTAGTAGGGGC
This sequence comes from Streptomyces sp. CAI-85, assembly GCF_013363615.1. Taxonomy (NCBI): domain Bacteria; kingdom Bacillati; phylum Actinomycetota; class Actinomycetes; order Kitasatosporales; family Streptomycetaceae; genus Streptomyces; species Streptomyces sp. CAI-85. Next base: position 167,400 of record NZ_JAANNX010000011.1, read on the forward strand.
CGGAGTCGGTGGAGCCGCCGTCGATCGCGATGACGTCCGGGCCGAGGGTGAGGCCGCGTTCGACGGACTCCGGGGTGAAGCCGGCGCCGAGCATGCCGGCGGGGGTCAGGACTCCGACACGGGTGGCCGTGTCACGGGACGGGGGCATGCTGGGGCTCCTCGGTGGGGTCGGTCGGGTGCGGGAAGATCCGGAGGCCGTCGGCGGGGAGGCTGACGACGATCTCGCCGTCGGCGACGGGGCGCGTGGTGGTCACCACGACGGGGGTGCCGCCGATGCGGACGAGGTAGCGGTGGTGGTCGCCGAGGTAGGCGCGGTTCTCGATCTTGATGGTGACGGCGCCCGGCGGTGGCGGGTCGTCGGCGCCGCCGCGGTGCAGGGTGATGTTCTCCGGGCGGACGCAGACCATTACGGGGCCCGGCCGGGTGCCGGTGTGCCGGACGGTCAGCGGTTCGCCGATGCCCTCGACCCGGACCTGCGCGTGGTGGCCGTCGGCTCGGGTGACGGTGGCGGGGAGGATGTTGGCGGTGCCGACGAAGCCGGCCGTGAACAGGTCGGCGGGGTGCTCGTAGATCTCCCGCGGGGTGCCGACCTGGTGCACCCGGCCGTGGTTCATCACGGCGATGCGGTCGCTGAAGGACAGGGCCTCGTCCTGGTCGTGGGTGACGAAGACGGTGGTGACGCCGACCTGGGCCTGGAGGGCCTTGAGCCACTGGCGGGAGCGGTCCCTGAGTTTGGCGTCCAGGTTGGAGAAGGGTTCGTCCAGGAGCAGGAGGTCGGGCGGGTGGGCGAGGGCGCGGGCCATGGCGACGCGCTGCTGCTGGCCTCCGGAGAGCTGGTGCGGGTAGCTGCGGGCGTGGTCGCCGAGTTCGACGAGGTCGAGGACCTCGCGCACCCGGTGCTCGCGTCGGGCCCTGGGGGTCCTGCGGAGCTTGAGGGGGTAGCCGACGTTGTCCGCGACGGACAGGTGCGGCCAGATCGCGTAGGACTGGAACACGACGCCGCAGTTGCGGTGTTCGGGCTCGACGTTCGTGCGGCCGTGGTCGAAGACGACACGGTCGCCGAAGGCGATGCTGCCCGAGTCGGGGGCGTGCAGTCCCGCGACGGCCCACAGGGTGGTGGACTTGCCGCAGCCGCTGGGTCCGAGGAGCGTGAAGATCTCGCCGTCGTGGACGGTCAGGGAGAGATCGTGGAGCACGGTGCGCCGGGCGAACGTCTTGCTGATTCCGCGGAGGTGGAGGCTAGGCACGGGGGCGCACCCCCAGCAGGGCGCGTCCGGCGCCCAGGACGACCAGGGTGATGACCATCTGGATGACTCCCAGGGCGGCGACACTGCCGCCGATGCTTGTCGCCGCGAGTTGCAGCATGGTGAGGCCGAGGACGGGCGTCCTGTCGGTGACGAGGAAGACGGCGGGTTCGGCGTCGTTGAGCATGGCCACGAAGAGCAGCACGAACGACGCGCCCATGGCGGGTGCCACCAGGCGCAGGACGACGGTGCGCATCGCCGTCCACCAGGAGGCGCCCGAGGTGCGGGCGGCGTTGTCGAGGTCGGCGCCGATGCCGGCGAGCGCCGGGTAGAAGGCGCTGTAGCCGAGGGCGAGGCTGCGCACGGCGAACGCGATGCCGATGCCCCACAGACTGGCGCGGACGGCGCCGGAGCGGTCGAGCAGCGCGAAGCTCCAGAAGAACGCCATGCCGGTGACGAGCGCCGGCATCATGCGGGGCCACATCATGCCCTGCTGGAGCGATCCCCGGAACCGGAACCGGGAGCGGTGCGCGATCACGGACAGGACGGCGATGGCGACGGTCGTCAGGGCGCCCCCGATCCCGGCGATGAGCAGGCTGTTGACGATCGAGTCGGTGTAGAGCGGGTTGTCGAGGACGGCGGTGAAGTTGTCGAGCGTCAGCACGCTCCACGGGGAGACGAACGGGGACAGGATCGAGGTGAACGCCGTCAGCACGACACCGGCCAGCGGGACGGCCACGGAGATCAGCAGATACAGGGCGATCCCGGCGGCGAGGAGCCAGCGCGAGGGGCCGAGGGTGAGGATCCGTACGCCGGTGGGTTTTCCGGTGGTCGTGGTGAACCGGGCGGTGTCCCCCACCAGCCGGTTGCGCAGCAGGAGCAGTCCGGAGACGGCGACCAGGAGGAACACGGCACCGGCGGAGACCAAGCCTTGCTGCGACGCGTTGACCCAGTGGTCGTAGAGGTAGGTGGAGAGCAGGCTGATCTTGTTCGAGAAGCCCAGGATCAGCGGGAGGCCGAGGACCTCCATCGACAGGGCGAAGACCAGCAGGGCGGCGTTGGTGATCGCGGGCCGCAGCAGCGGCAGGCTGACAGAGACCAGGCTGCGCAACGGGCCCGCGCCGAGGGTGCGGGCGGCGTCCTCCAGGGCGGGGTCGACGGCCAGCAGGGTGCCCCGGCAGAGCAGGAAGATCGTCGGGGCGGCGACGCCCATCGCGACCAAGGCCATTCCGGGGATGCTGTAGAGGTCGACGGGCATGGCGAGGAAGGTGTGCGTCGTCAGCCAGGACGACGCGAATCCCGCCGGCGTCCACATGGCGGCCCATCCGATGACGAGGACGAGGCCCGGCAGAGCGATCGGGATCAGCAGCAGGGTCGTCAGGACACGGCGTCCCGGTATGTTCGTGCGGGTCAGGAGCACCGCGCAGGTGACGCCGACCAGGAGGGATCCGGCGGTGTTGAGGGCGGCGAACAGGACCGAGTTGGCCACCGCCGTCCACCAGTCGGGGTCGGTGACCAGGGCGTGGAAGTTGTCCCAGGTCGGATGGCCGCCGGAGGCGTACAGCGGGGTGGACCACAGGGAGGCGGCCACGACCGGGACGAGCGGGCCGACGATCACCAGGAGGGCCAGGGCCCACAGGAGGTAGTGGCTCGCGCCAGTGGAGAGTGCCCGTCGGCGAGGCTCCCGGGGCGGGGTGATGAGCGTGCTGGGGGGCGGCCGCAGCGGGGTGACACTCATCGGTCGTACGCCTTGTTCCAGCGTGCGACGATCTCCGGCTGCTTCTTCACGATGTCGTCGAGGTATCCGGCCGGACGTACGTTCCCCGCGCCGACGACGGCTTCGATCGCCGGGAGCCCGTAGGCGCAGTCGACGCCGTCGCGGTAGGGGGTGAATCCGCCTTCGCAGGCGGCCTCTTGGCCCTCGACCGACAGCAGGAAGTTCACGAAGAGCTTGCCGGCGTCCGGGGAGGCGGCCTCGGCGGTGACGGCGACGGCTCGTGGGAGGAGGGGTGTCGCGTCCTTCAGGTAGGTGTAGTTGAGGAGTTTCGCCGCCTCCTCGCTCTCGATCAGGGCCCGGACCGAGCCGGCCACGAAGTAGGCCGCCTGGTACTGGCCCTGGGCGAGTTTCTGTATCAGGTTGCCGTTGCCGGACTCGACTCCGCTGGTGCGGCCCAGGGTTTCGAGGTTCCGCCATCCCGACTCGCCCTGCCGGGCGGTGTAGTTGCTGACGGCGCCGAAGGCGATGGGGTTGCCGATGTCCGTGGTCGCGACCTTGCCCTTGAGGGACGTCGACAGTGCGGCGAGGGAGGCGAGGTCCGGCGGCTGCTCGTCCTTGGGGATCAGTGCGGTGTTGTAGACGGCGACGAGGGGGTCCTCGGACATGGCGACCACGCCGGGGGCGAGCCGCGCGTAGGCGGGGAGGTGGCGGAGGTTGGGGTCGTCGTAGTCGAGGACGTTGCCGTCGCGGACGAAGGTGAGCATGCCGACGGAGTCGGTGGCCATGACGACGTCGGCGGTGCGCACGCCGGTGGCGGTCTCGGTGGCGTAGCGCTGAAAGGTCTGGGGGTCGTTCATGTTGAGCACGCGCACGTCGATGGCGGGGTACTTCGCCTCGAACGCCTTGGCCAGCGGGGCCGTCTGGTCGGCGTCGGCGTTGGTGTAGAGGAGGACCGAGCCCTGCTTCTCGGCGCGGGCGACGGTCGCCGCGTCGAGCGGGGTGACGGGCGAGGCCCGGCCGACGTCGACCGACGGGGTCGGCGTGGCCGGCCCGGTGGAGCCGCCGCACGCGGTGAGGAGCACCGCGCAGGCCGCTGCCAGCGCGCCGGCTCTGGAGAGTGAGATCGTCATCGATCCTCCACTATTTGCTATAGCAGGAGCAGTGGAAGGAGGTTATTTGCTACAGCATGTTTGTCAACAGGTTGCGCAGGGATCCTGTCGGGCGCTGCTCATGAGCGTTGACCCGTCGTGCTGTAGCAAATACCATCCCGGCATGAGTCGGCTCCCCCATCTCTCGTCACCGGTGACCCTCGGCGACCAGGCGTACGCCGCGATCCGCGAGGCCATCGTCAGTGGTGCGCTCAAGCGCGGGGAGAAGGTCACCGAGCGGGGGCTGGCCGAGTCGCTCACCATCAGCGCCACTCCGGTCCGTGAGGCGCTGCGGCGGCTGGAGCAGGACCGTCTGGTCGAGCGGACCGGGCCCCGGTCCGTGCGCATCGCGAAGTTCGACAAGGAGGAGCTGCGCGAGTTCACCATGATCGAGGACGTGCTGCGGGCTCTCTCCGCCCGGCTGGCCGCGGAGAAGTCGACCGCGGCGCAGCGGCGCGAGATGTCCGCCTGTCTCGACGAGGCGCAGGAGTTGCGCAGCGAGCTGGACGGCGGCTCCCCGGGCAGTGCCGAGGAGCTGCGGATCGTCCTGGAGATCCAGCGGCTCATGCGGCGTTTCCACGCGCTCGTGGACCGGGCCAGCGGGAACGCGACGCTGGTGCAGATGCTGAACACCGTCGACGCCTTCGGTTCGGACGAGCGGCAGAGCAGTGTGCTGTCCGAGGTGCGGGGCGAGGACCGGGAGGCCGTCGACGAGCGGTTCCGGCAGCACCGCGCCATCTTCGAGGCCATCGCCGCCGGTGACGGGGACCGGGCCGAGGAGCTGATGAGGGCGCACAGCCGGGTCTCGAACGCCTCGCGGATCGAGACCCGCTTCTCCGGCTGACCCTCAGGCCGTCAGGCGCCGGGGGCGCCGGCGCGCAGGCCGTCCATGACGAGGTCGAGGAGGCGGGCGGCGCGGGGGCGCCAGTCGTCGGTGGGGGTCAACTGCCACAGGCCGCCGATGGCGAGGATCAGGTCGTCGGGGGTCATGCCGGGCCGGATGGTGCCCGCCGCGTCGTTGGCGCGCAGGAGCAGTTCGGCGGCGTCGGCGACGGGTGTGTGGGGCGGCTTCTCGGGGCCGCCGGGCGTGCTGGTGGCGAGGCGGATCGCGTCGGCGAGGCCCGCCTTGGTCATGGCGAACTCGGCCAGCCGGTCCATCCAGGCGCGCAGGGCCCGGTCCGGCGGCAGGCTGTCGAGCAACTGGGCGGCGCTGTCGGCGACCTGGCGCATCTCGTGGCGGTAGATCTCCAGGACGAGCGCCTCACGGTTGGGGAAGTTGCGGTAGAGGGTGCCCTGTCCGACGCCCGCCTTCTTGGCGATCACGCTGAGCGCGGCGTCGGGGCACGCCGTCAGTTCGGCCACGGCGACTTCGAGGATGCGTTCACGGTTGCGTTGGGCGTCCGAGCGCAGGGGCGCGTCCTTGTGGTGCTGCACTCGACTCTCCTCGGGGGCGCGTGGCCGAACCCCACCCTTGCTAAGCGGACAACTGTCCGTTACGTTTTCCGGTAGCGGACGATTGTCCGATTGGGTTCACCATAGCCCCGGCCCGGTCCTGCCCGGAAGCCCGAAGGCAGGGAGCCGGAACCCCGAAAGCCGGTCACCGGAACCCCGAAGGCTGGAAAGAAGCGTTCATGCCCTTATCGACGTCCAGCGTCATCACCCTGCACATCAACGGCGAGCGGTACACGCTGCCCGTCGACCACCGCACCACCCTGCTCGACGCGCTCCGTGAGCGCCTCGGCCTCACCGGCACCAAGAAGGGCTGCGACCAGGGGCAGTGCGGGGCCTGCACCGTGCTGGTCGACGGCCGCAGGACCGTGGCCTGTCTCCAGTTCGCGGTCGCGGCCGAGGACCGCGAGATCACCACCGTCGAGGGCCTGGCCGACGGCGACCGGCTGCACCCCGTGCAGCAGGCGTTCCTCGATCTCGACGGCTATCAGTGCGGCTACTGCACACCCGGACAGATCTGTTCGGCGATCGGCGCGCTCGCGGAGCACGCCGCCGGCTGGCCCAGCGCCGCCACGGCCGATGTACGGCCCGCGGCCGGACCGCCGCCGCTGACCCCGGAGGAGATCCGGGAGCGCATGAGCGGCAATCTGTGCCGCTGCGCCGCGTACCCCTCGATCGTGGAGGCCGTCACCCGGGCCGCGGAGTCCGGGCCGGCGTCGCGCACGGGTGCCCGGCCGGAAGAAGAAGCGAAGGAGCCCGCCGCATGAGGGAGTTCGACTACCGCAGGGCCGACGACGTGCCCGGCGCCGTCGCCCTGCTCGACTCCGACCCGGACGCCCGCTGCCTCGCGGGCGGCACCAACCTGGTCGACCTGATGAAGGCCGGCGTCGAACGTCCACGGCGGCTGGTCGACGTCCGCCGGCTGCCGCTGGACCGGGTCGAGCCGACCCCGGGCGGCGGGCTGCGGATCGGCGCGACCGTCACCAACAGCGACCTCGCCGCCCATCCCCTGGTCCGCTCCCGCTACCCGGTGCTGGCGCAGGCGGTGCTCGCGGGCGCCTCCGGGCAGTTGCGCAACATGGCCACCGTCGGCGGCAATCTCCTCCAGCGCACCCGCTGCGCCTACTTCGCCGACACCACCGGGCCCTGCAACAAGCGCTCCCCCGGCACCGGTTGTCCGGCGATCGAGGGCGAGAACCGCAATCACGCCGTCCTCGGCGCGTCCGCGCACTGTGTGGCCGTACACCCCTCGGACATGGCCATCGCCCTGGCCGCGCTCGACGCGGTGGTGCACTACGAGACCGCCCAGGGGCCCGGTGAGCTGCCGCTCGGCTGGTTCTATCTGCCGGTCGGCGACACGCCGCAGCGCGAGACGGCCCTGCCGCCGGGCGCGCTGATCACGAGCGTCACCCTGCCGCCGGCCCCGGTCGCGCTCCGGTCCCGCTACCGCAAGGTGCGCGAGCGCGCCTCCTACGCGTTCGCCGTCGGCTCGGTCGCCGCCGCGCTGGACGTGCGCGACGGGGTCGTGCGCGAGGTGCGGCTGGCGTTCGGCGCGGTCGCCTCCCGGCCCTGGCGGGCCCGCGCCGCCGAACGGACCCTCACCGGCGCGCCCGCCGACGCCGCGTCGTTCGCGGCCGCCGCCGACGCCGAACTGGCGGCGGCCCGGCCCCTGTCGGACAACGGATTCAAGGTGACCCTGATGCGCAACCTGACGGTGGCCGTGCTCGGCGAACTCGCCGAGGAGGCCGCGCGATGACGACGACCGGGGCGCCCCTCGCCCCCGTCCGCGCCGTCGGCACCGGCCATGTCCGGGTGGAGGGCCGCGACAAGGTCACCGGTGCGGCCCGGTACGCGGGCGAGGTCCCCTTCCCCGAACTCGCCCACGGCTGGCTGGTGTTGTCGACCGTGGCGCGCGGCCGGATCCTGGACGTCGAGACGGACGCCGTCCTCGCGATGCCGGGCGTCCTCGCCGTGCTCGACCACCGCAACGCCCCGCCGCTGAAGACCGACTACATCGGCCTGCTGGGCACGGTCCCGGACCCGACCTGCGCGCTCTTCCAGAGCGACCAAGTCCCGCACCGGGGCTGGCCGGTGGCACTCGTCGTCGCCGAGACCTCCGAACAGGCCCGTGAGGCCGCCGAGTCACTGGTCGTCCGCTACGAACAGGTCCCGCACGACATCGGGTTCACCGAGGACCACGCCGACGCGCACCCGTCCGACGGCCATATGCCCGCCGTCACGGACAAGGGCGACCAGGAGGCGGAACTCGCCGCGTCCGCCGTCCGGGTGGAAGCCGTCTACACCACTCCGGAGGAGCACCACCACCCCATGGAGCCCCACGCGGCCACCGCCCGCTGGGAGGACGGCCGGCTGGAGGTGGTGGACTCCAACCAGGGCGCCACCTGGGTCGTCGGGGAACTCGCGAACCTCTTCGCGCTCGACCCCGCCTCGGTGCGGGTGCGTTCGGAACACGTCGGCGGCGGCTTCGGCAGCAAGGGCGTCCGCGCCCACCAGGTCGCGGCCGTGATGGCGTCCCGGACGGTCGGCCGCCCGGTGCGTGTCGTCCTGACCCGGCGTCAGATGTTCACGCTGGCCGGCCATCGCAGCCCGACCATCCAGCGCGTCCGGCTCGGCGCGGACCCCGACGGCCGGCTGCGCGCCCTCGATCACCGCTCGCTCAGCCGCACCTCCACGGTGTACGAGTTCGTCGAGCCGAGCGCCGGTGTGGCCCGGGTGATGTACGACGCCGACGCCCACCACACCGAGAACCGCGTCGTACCGCTGGACGTCCCCAGCCCCACCTGGATGCGCGCCCCGGGCGAGGCGCCGGGCTCCTTCGCGCTGGAGGCCGCGCTCGACGAACTCGCCCACGCGTGCGGCGTCGACCCGATCGAGCTGCGGCTGCGCAACGAACCCGACCGGGGCCCGGTCTCCGGGCTCCCCTTCGCCGGCCGCAATCTGCGCGCCTGCTTCGCGGAGGGCGCCCGCCGGTTCGGCTGGGACCGGCGCGATCCCCGGCCCGGGGTGCGGCGCGAGGGGCGGTGGCTGATCGGCACCGGCACCGCGGCGGCCTCCTTCGGCGCCGGCGCCGCCCCGTCCACGGCCGCGATCACCGCCGAGGCCGACGGCCGCTTCACCGTGCGGATCGCGGCGGCGGACATCGGCACCGGCGCGCGCACCGCACTCACCCTGGTGGCCGCCGACGCCCTGGACGTCCCGCCGGAGCGGGTGCGGGTCCGGCTCGGCGACAGCGCGTTCGGATTCGCCATGATCGCGGGCGGGTCCATGGGCACCCGGTCCTGGTCCTGGGCCGTCATGGCGGCCGCGGCCGAACTGCGCGAGCGTCTTGTGCCCGGCGCCGCCCTCCCGCCCGAGGGCGTCACCGTGCGCTCCGACACCACCGCGGCGGTCTCCGCCCTGGCGCAGAAGGAACGGCACTCCTACGGCGCCCAGTTCGCCGAGGTCGCCGTCGACCCCGCCACCGGCGAGGTCCGGGTGCGGCGGATGCTCGGGGTGTTCGCCGCGGGCCGGATCGTCAACCCCCTGACCGCGCGCGGGCAGTTCACCGGCGGCATGATCTGGGGCATCTCCATGGCCCTGCACGAGGAGGCCGCCCGCGACACGGCGTCCGGCGGGCCGGTGGGCGCGGACCTGGCGGGCTATCACGTGGCGACGCACGCCGACGTCCCCCGGGTGGAGGTCCATTGGGTGGAGGACGACGACCCGGACGACCCGGTGGGCATCAAGGGCATCGGGGAGATCGGCATCGTCGGCGCGGCGGCCGCCGTCGCCAACGCCGTGTGGCACGCGACCGGCGTGCGCCACCGCGGTCTGCCGATCCGCCCCGACCGGGTGCTGGCGGGCGGCCCCGATGCTTGATCTGGGGCCGCGGCTGGGCGACTGGCTGGCCGAGGGCCGGGAGGTCGCCGTGGCGACCGTCGTGTCCGTCGGCGGCAGCGCGCCCCGCGGACCGGGCGCCGCCCTCGCGGTCGACGGGGCGGGTGCCGTCATCGGGTCGGTGTCCGGCGGCTGTGTGGAGGCGTCGGTCTACGACCTGTGCGAGGAGGCGCTCAGGACCGGCGGCAGCGTGCTGGAACGCTTCGGGTACAGCGACGACGACGCCTTCGCCGTGGGGCTGACCTGCGGCGGGGTCCTCGACGTGCTGGTCACCCCGGTGCCGGCGGACGGCCCGGTCGGCGCGCTGCTGCGCTCCGCCCTGGACACCTCGGCCCGGGGTGAGCCCGTCGCCCTCGTCCGGGTCGTCCAGGGCCCCGAGGAGTTCCTCGGCGGGATGCTTCTCGTGCGTGCCGACGGCTCCCGTGAGGGCGGGCTCGGCGGCCACGCGGACCTCGACCGCACCGCCGTCGCGGAGGCCCTCGCCGCGCTGGACACGGGCCGCACCGGCACGGTCGAGCTGTCGCCGGACGGCTCGCACTGCCCGGAAGGGCTCACCCTGCTGGTGGAGACGAGCGTGCCGCCGCCCCGGATGATCGTGTTCGGTGCCGTCGACTTCGCGGCGGCCCTGGTGCGCGCCGGGAAGTTCCTCGGCCACCATGTCACCGTGTGCGACGCGCGGCCCGTCTTCACCACCCCGGAGCGCTTCCCCGAGGCCGACGAGGTCGTCGTGGACTGGCCGCACCGCTATCTGCGGAGCACCAGGACCGACGCGCGCACGGTGGTGTGCGTGCTCACCCACGACGCCAAGTTCGACGTGCCGCTCCTGGAGGTCGCGCTGCGGCTGCCGCTGGCGTTCGTCGGCGCGATGGGCTCGCAGCGCACCCACGCCGACCGGGACCGGCGGCTGCGCGAGATCGGCCTCAAGGAGCACGAGTTGGCGCGGCTGAGGTCACCGATCGGCCTGGACCTCGGGGGCCGTACACCCGAGGAGACCGCCCTGTCGATCACGGCGGAGATCGTCGCCGCCCGCCGGGGCGGAACGGGCCTGCCGCTGACCGGCTCGGGCAGGCCCATCCATCACACCGTCCGGCACCGCCGCCCGGCCTGAGCGTGGTCAGCCCAGCTCGCCGGTGCGGGCCTGCCGCCACAGGTCGACGCCGCCCTCCACCGCGTACTTGTCGATCTCGGCGAGTTCCCCGGCGGTGAAGGACAGGTTCGTCAGCGCCGCCACGTTCTGCTCGACCTGCTCCGCACGCGAGGCGCCGATCACCAGGGAGGTGACCCGCTCGTCGCGCAGCGCCCAGGCGAGGGCCATCTGTGCCAGGCTCTGGCCGCGGCGCTCCGCGATGTCGTTCAGGGCCCGCAGCCGCCCCAGGGTGTCGTCGGTGAGCCAGCCCGTGTCGAAGGACTTGTCCTGCGCGGCCCGCGAGTCCTTCGGCACACCGTCGAGATAGCGGCCGGTGAGCAGGCCCTGGGCGAGCGCGGTGAACCCGATCACCCCGAAGCCCTCCTCCTCCGCGACGTCGAGCAGGCCCTCCGTCTCGATCCACCGGTTGAGCATGTTGTACGACGGCTGGTGGATGAGCAGCGGGGTGCCGAGGTCGCGCAGGATGGCCGCGGCCTGGCGGGTGCGCTCCGCGTCGTAGGAGGAGATGCCCACGTACAGCGCCTTGCCCTGGCGCACGGCGGTGTCCAGGGCCGTCATCGTCTCCTCCAGCGGGGTGGAGGCGTCCAGCCGGTGGGAGTAGAAGATGTCGACGTAGTCGAGGCCCATGCGCTTCAGCGACTGGTCGAGGGAGGCGAGCACGTACTTGCGCGAACCGCCGCCCTGTCCGTACGGGCCCGGCCACATGTCCCAGCCGGCCTTGGTCGAGACGATCAGCTCGTCCCGGTAGGGAGCCAGGTCCTGGCGCAGCAGCCTGCCGAAGTTGATCTCGGCGGAGCCGTAGGGCGGCCCGTAGTTGTTGGCCAGGTCGTGGTGGGTGATCCCGAGGTCGAAGGCGCGCAGGGCGATCTCCCGCTGCGTCTCGAACGGCCGGTCGTCGCCGAAGTTGTGCCAGTAGCCCAGGGACAGCACGGGCAGGTCGAGCCCGGACCGTCCCGTGCGCCGGTACAGCATGCCGCCGTCGTAGCGATCGGGGGCCGCGACGTGATTCATCAGGTGTCTCCACTGTGACGTGAGTCGATCGAAACGACCACGGTCTCAGCCGGGCCCCTCCGCGTCCAACCGACCTGCCGCGCCCGGTCTCACACCGCGGGCTCGGGCAGCTCGCCGTATCTCACCTGCACGATCTCGATGCTCGTGCAGCCGACGGCCTCCAGTTCGGCGCGGCGGAACTTCGCGGCGCGCTTGTCGTAGCCGGCGGCGGACGCCTGCGGGGTGCCGTCCGGGTCGGTCCACAGGAGTCCGTAGCGCTTCGTCTCGTTGCTCATGGCGGGCATTCTCCCCACCGACACCGTCTCCAAGCCAGCCGAAGATCCGCCCTGGGCGGAATTTCCCTCGGCCGACACCATGGTCAGGGGGTGTCGAGTTCGGCGACGTAGGGCGGTTCGGCTCCCGCGCGGGAGCAGGTGATCGCGGCCGCGCGGGCGGCGAAGCGCAGCAGGGTCTGCCAGTCGGCGGACGTCATCTCCCCGAGGGCCTGCGCGGACAGCGCGTCGCGGGCGGCGAGTCCGTGCAGAAGCGCGGCGTTGACGGTGTCACCCGCGCCGATGGTGTCGACCACGTCCACCTTCTCCCCCGGCACGGTGTGGACGCCTCCGTCGTGGGTGAAGGCGGTGAGTCCGTCGCCCCCTTGGGTGATGACGACGGCGGTGGGTCCGGCGGTGAGCCATTCCTGTGGGGTGCCGCCGAGCCAGGTGGCGTCGTCCTGGGAGAGTTTGAGGAGGGTGACGGAGGGCAGCCAGGTGCGGAAGCGGGCGCGGTAGGCGTCGGGGTCGGGGATGAGTGCGGGGCGGATGTTGGGGTCGA
>NZ_JAANNX010000140.1:0-3580 GCF_013363615.1 Streptomyces sp. CAI-85
CGACCGGCAGCGGCCGTCCGGCGACAGCCCCCGCTGCCGACTGAACTCCACGAAGGCCATGGACGTGGCCATGACGTTCCCGCCGCCGGCCAGAGCCAGCGAGCACTCACCCGACCGCAGCGCCTGCACCGCCAGATGCAGGGCCACCAGCGACGACGAGCAAGCCGTGTCCACCGTCACCGCCGGGCCCTCCAGCCCAAGGGTGTAGGCGACGCGGCCGGAGATGGCGGAGGTGGTGCTGCCGGTGAGGTAGTAGCCCTCGCTGCCCTCGCCGGCCTGTTCCTGGCCGAAGGCGTAGCCCTGGGCCGCGGCGCCGGCGAAGACGCCGGCCTGGTGGCCGCGCAGGGAGGTGGGGTCGATGCCCGCGCGTTCCAGGGCCTCCCACGACGACTCCAGCAGCAGGCGCTGCTGCGGGTCCATCGCGAGTGCCTCACGCGGCGAGATCCCGAAGAAGCCCGCGTCGAACTCGGCCGCGGTGTGGAGGAATCCGCCGCTGTGGACGTACGACGTGCCGGGACGGTCGGGGTCGGCGTCGTACAGCGCGTCGAGGTCCCAGCCGCGGTCCGTGGGGAACCCGGTGATGCCGTCACCGCCGGAGGCAAGCAGCTCCCACAGGGCCTCGGGTGAGTCGGCGTCGCCGGGGTAGCGGCAGCTCATGCCGACGATCGCGATGGGGTCGTCGTGCTGCGGCGCCGCGCCGGCCCGGCCGGCCGGGGTCGCGTCGGGGCCGGGCTCGATGCCGAGCAGTTCGTCGCGCAGGTGACCGGCCAGGGCGCCGGGGGCCGGGTGGTCGAAGACGAGGGTGGCGGGCAGCCGCAGGCCGGTCGCGGCGCTGAGGCGGTTGCGGAGTTCCACCGAGGTCAGGGAGTCGAACCCGAGTTCCTTGAAAGCGCGGTTCTCCCCCACCGCGGCGGCGGACCCGTGGCCGAGGACGGTCGCGACGTGCCCGCGGACGAACTCCGACAGCCAGGCCAGCTGTTCGTCTTCCGGGCGTCCGGCCAGTTGCCGTACGAGGGCCGAGGACGCGGCCGTGGGCTGCTCCGCTGCGGCCGCGGCCCGGGCTCGGCGTACGGCGGTGCCGCGGACCAGGCCGCGCAGCAGCGCCGGAAGGGGTGTCTGTGCGGCGCGCAGCGCGGCCGTATCGAACCGGACGGGCAGCGTCAGCGCGGCGTCGGCCGCGACGGCGGTGTCGAAGAGGGCCAGCGCCTCCTCGGAGGGCAGGGCGGTCAGGCCGGAGCGGGCGATACGTGCCAGGTTGACGTCGTCCAGCTCGCCCGTCATGGCGCTGCGCTGTTCCCAGAAGCCCCAGGCCAGCGAGGTGGCGGGCAGTCCCTCGGCGCGGCGGGCGGCGGCCAGGGCGTCGAGGAAGGTGTTGGCGGCCGCGTAGTTGCCCTGGCCGGCGTTGCCCAGCACGCCCGAGACGGACGAGAACAGGACGAATACGGACAGGTCGAGTTCGCGGGTCAGCTCGTGCAGGTTCCAGGCGGCGTCGGCCTTCGGGCGCAGTACCGTGTCGATCCGCTCGGGGGTGAGCGCGGGCAGCATGCCGTCGTCCAGCACGCCGGCGGTGTGGACGACGGTGGTGAGCGGCCGGTCGGCCGGGATGCCGTCCAAGAGGTCCGCCAGTGCCTGCCGGTCGGCGACGTCGCAGGCCGCCAGGTCGGCACGGGCGCCGAGAGCGGAGAGTTCAGCGACGAGTTCGGCGGCGCCGTCGGCGGCCGGGCCGCTGCGGCTGACGAGCAGGAGGTTGCGTACGCCGTGCCGCTCCACGAGGTGGCGGGCCACGAGTCGGCCGAGGGCGCCGGTGGCGCCGGTCACCAGGGCGGTGCCGGCTCCGCTGCCGGCCGGCGGGGCGGGCACCGTGAGGACCACCTTGCCGATGTGCCGGGCCTGGCTGAGGTACCGGAACGCCTCGGGCGCCCGTCGCACGTCCCAGGAGGCGACCGGAAGCGGAGTGAGCACGCCCCGCTCGAACAGCTCCAGCAGTTCGGTGAGCATCTCCTGGGTGCGGTCGAGCCCGGCCTCGCCAAGGTCGAACGCGCGGTAGGTGACGCCCGGGTGTGCCGCGGAGACCTCGGCGGGGTCGCGCTGGTCGGTCTTGCCCATCTCCAGGAAGCGCCCGCCACGCGGCAGCAGCCGCAGGGAGGCGTCCACGAACTCGCCCGCGAGCGCGTCCAGCACCACGTCCATGCCGCGCCCGCCGCTCGTTGTGCGGAAGCGCTCCTCGAAGTCGAGGGTGCGGGAGGAGGCGATGTGCGCGTCGTCCAGTCCGGCGGCACGCAGCGCGTCCCACTTGCCCTCGCTCGCGGTGCCGTAGACCTCGGTCCCCCAGTGCCGCGCCAGCTGGACGGCGGCCATGCCGACGCCGCCAGCGGCGTTGTGCACGAGCACCGACTCGCCGGCCCGCAGGCCGGCCAGGTCGCGCAGGCCGTAGTAGGCGGTGAGGAAGACGACGGGCACGGACGCGGCCTGGACGAAGGACCAGTCGGCGGGCATGGGGGCGAGCATCCGCCGGTCGGTGACGGCGACGGGGCCGAAGGCCCCGGAGAAGACACCCAGCACGCGGTCGCCGACCACCAGGTCGGTCACGCCCTCGCCGACCTCCAGGACGACACCGGCGGCCTCGTTGCCCATCACCTGCTGGTTCGGCACCACGCCCAGGGCCAGCAGGACGTCCCGGAAGTTCATGCCGGCGGCCCGCACCTGGACCCGTACCTGTCCGGGCGCGAGCGGCTCCCCGGCCGACGGGCACTCCCGCAGCTCCAGGTTGCCGAAGGAGCCCTTGACCGGGATCTCCAGCCGCCAGGCGGACGTCCCGGCCGGCGGGATCAGCGCGCCGCCGGCCCGGCCGGCGCGGGCCAGCCGCGGCACCCGGACCTCGCCGCCGCGCACCGCCACCTGCGGCTCGTCCTGTGCCACCGCCCACAGCAGGGCGTCGGGCAGCACATCCCTGGAGGCCTCGCTGTCGTCGGTGTCGAGCAGCAGGAACCGGTCCGGGTTCTCGGTCTGCGCCGACCGCAGCAGCCCCCACACCGGCGCACCCGCGAGATCGGCCACCCCCTCGTCGGGGCCCGCGGCCACGGCACCCCGCGTCACCAGCGCCAGCCGTGTCCCGGCCGCCGCGAACTGCTCGTCCGCCAGCCAGGCCTGTACGACGTCCAGGGCGCGGTGGGCCGCGGCGCGCGCGGCCTCCGCCATCCCGTCCGCCTCCTCCGACTCCGTCGGAACGGGCAGGGCGACGATGTCCGGGAGGGCGGTACCGGCGGCCACCGCGTCGCCCAGCGCGGCCAGGTCGTGGTGGCTGCCGGCCGTCGGGTGGGCTCCGAGGCCGGCCGGGTCGTCCCCGATCAGCGCCCAGCGGCCGGAGCCGGCGGCGTGGTCGGCCACGGCCGATGCCTGGACGGGCGTCCAGTCGAGGTGGAAGAGCGCGTCGTGCCCCGGCGTACGGGCGGCGTCCGCGGCAGCCGCGAGCTGCTCACGGTCGACGGGCAGACAGATCAGCGACTCCACGGTGGCGACGGGCGCTCCGGTGCCGTCGGCGACGGTCACCGACAGCGCGTCCGCACCCACCGGCGCCAAC
>NZ_JAANNX010000141.1:0-3574 GCF_013363615.1 Streptomyces sp. CAI-85
GGCTCCGGCCAGGCCGTTCCGCTGGAGGACTACGACTACGGTCCGTACAACCAGTGAGGCGTCCGTCGAGGCGCCGGGCGGGCTTGAACCACTGAGCACCGCGCGCTGAGGCACAGGAGGGCGGTCACCCCGGTCGGGGTGACCGCCCTTCGGCGTGTCCGGGCGTCGTGGGACGTGTCGGCGGATGTCCCCGGGAACCATCGCGCGGCGCCGAGCGTAGGAGAACAATGAAGGCATTCGCGTTCAGCGGGGGAGGTGTCCGTGTCGTATCCGTCGCCGTGGCAGCCGTGGCAGGGGCAGAGCGGTCCGTCGATGCTGGCCGCCCACGCGGACCGCGAGCGCGCCGTCGATGTGCTCAGAGCGGGTTTCGCCGAGGGGCGCCTGCCGCAGACCGAGTTCGAGCGCCGCGTCCAGCGGGCCTACGAGGCGCGGACCGTGGCCGAGCTGTCCCTGCTCGTCGCGGACCTGCCGCAGGGCCCGTCCGCCGTCCAGCAGCAGCACTTCCCGCAGCCGACGGCGTACGGCGTGCCCCGCACCTTCCTGCCGGCCCCGCCGCCCACCAACGGCAAGGCGGTGGGCGCCCTGATCTGCGGTGTCCTCACCACCATGACCCTCGGTGTCACCGGCATCCCGGCGGTGATCCTCGGGCACACGGCCCGCGGTGAGATCCGCCGCACCGGCGAGGGCGGCGACGGCCTCGCGATCGCCGGGCTCGTCCTCGGCTGGATCTCGATAGCGGGCTGGGCCTTCTTCCTGGCGATCATGCTCCTGGCGGTCGCCTCGGGCTCCTGAGCGCGACGGCGGGCCCGGCCGGGAGTGACCGGGGGAGCGGCCGGGGCAGGCGGTTCTACGGGATGCCGAGTTCGAAGATCACGTAGTGCGCGTACCAGCCGGACGCCAGCGCCGCCGTCGTGAAGAACACCGTGAGGCTCGGCCACTTCAGCCGGCCGAGGGCCGCCGCGGGGGCCAGCAGCAGGGGGAACGCGGGCAGCAGATAGCGGCCGGTGTTGCCGAACATCTGCTGGGTCCCCAGCACCGTCACGATCGACGCCAGGGTGTACGCGACCAGCACCAGCGGGGGCTTCTTGCGCAGCATCAGCGCGATCAGGAAGGGCAGCGCCAGCACGATCTGTACGGCGATCAGGTCGGGCGTGGAGAAGGCGAACAGATAGTCGTTGTGGCCGACCGCGATGTTGCCCAGTACGTCCAGCGTGTAGGCGCCGTAGTCGAAGTAGTGCGCCCAGCCCTCGCGCTGGAGCGTGAAGTACGCGGTGAGGTCGCCCATGCTGAGCCCCACCCAGGTCACGTAGGTGAGCAGGCCGAGCGGCGCCGCGATCATCGCGTACACGGGCCCGGCGACGCCGTGTTCGCGCCGTGTCTCCTTGCGGGCCAGCGTCACGAGCGCGGCGAGCCCCACGGCGCCGATGAGCGCGGCGGACGTCGGCCGGTTGAGCCCGGCGAGGAAGGCGAGCAGCCCCGCCGCCACCCAGCGGTGCTTCATCACGCAGTAGCAGCACCAGGCGGCGACGGCCACGAACAGGGACTCGGAGTAGACCGCCCACTCCACGCCCGCCCCGGGCACCACGGCCCACAGCCCGGCCGCGATCGTCCCGGCCCGGACCCCGGCGAGCGTCGAGACGACGGCGTAGATGCCGGCGGCGGCCACGAAGGACGCCAGGACGGAGATCAGGATCCCGGAGCCGAAGAGCCCGAGGCCGGTGATTTCCGACACGCCCCGGATCAGCCCCGGGTACAGGGGGAAGAACGCGACCGAGTCCTGTTTGACCGTGAACAGGCCACCGGGACCGAGGGGTTGCAGCGGCTTGGGGTCGTAGCCCTTCTCCGCGACCTGGAGGTACCACCAGCCGTCCCAGGTGCCGAGGACGTCCCACCAGTGCGCGCCGCCGCCGAAGCGCGGCTCCTTCTTGTGGAAGTCGTCGGCCCACTCCAGCAACCAGGCGAAAACGGCGAGCCCTACGAGCTTCGTCACACCGTAGAGGAGCAGGGGGGCGCGGTACGGTCGTAGACCTTCCGGAATCGCGAGACGGCGGAACACCGGCGGCCGCTTCGGCTGCCCGCCGGTGGGGCCGGGCTCGTCGGGCGGGGGCGAGTCCGTCGCCGTGTCGCTGCGGGCCGTGCTCATGGCTGGGGTCCCCCCTCGGACGACGGGCCGGCGTGCGGGGGACGGAGCCGAACCGCTGCCCGGATGGTCGTGAAGTGTGGTCATAAGATCGCAACAGAGTCGCACATGTGCGCATCAGCGTGGGGGAGGACGGGTGCCCGAAGAGCCGGACACCGTGGCGGCGGCGACCGTCTTGTCGGTCGTCATACCGATGTTCAACGAGGAAGAGGTCCTGCCCGCCCTGGTCACCAGGCTGCGCCCGGCCCTCGCCGGCCTCGGCGTCGCCTACGAGGTGATCGCCGTCGACGACGGCAGCACCGACCGCACCGCCGAGCTGCTCGCCGCGTTCCGGCTGGGCTGGCCCGAGCTGCGGATCATCGGCCTGCGCCGCAACTCCGGCCACCAGGCCGCCCTCACCGCCGGTCTGGACCGCGCGCGGGGCGCCTATGTGGTCAGCATCGACGCCGACCTCCAGGACCCGCCCGAGAAGATCCCCGAGATGCTGGAGCTGGCCCGGAAGGACGGGCTGGACATCGTCTACGGCATCCGGGCCGACCGGGCCAGCGACACCGGTTTCAAGCGGTGGACGGCCGGCCTGTACTACCGGCTGGTGCGGCGCCTCGCCGGGCCGTCGGTGCCCGCCCAGGCCGGGGACTTCCGGCTGCTCAGCAGGGCCGCCGTGGACGCCCTGAAGGCGCTGCCCGACCAGCAGCGGGTCTACCGGCTCCTGGTGCCCTGGCTGGGCTTCCCCAGCGGCGAGGTGACGTACGAGCGCGCCCCGCGCCCGGCCGGCCAGAGCAAGTATCCGCTCGGCCGGATGATCCGGCTCGCCGTGGACAGCGTCACCGGGTTCTCGGCGGCGCCGCTGCGGGTGGCGACCTGGCTGGGCGGCTTCGCCTTCCTGGTCTGCCTGGGGCTGATGGTCTACACACTGAGCGCGCACGCCTTCGACCACACGGTCCCCGGCTGGACCTCCCTGTTCACCGGGGTGCTGTTCATCGGGGCGGTGCAGCTCGTCTGCGTGGGGCTGCTCGGCGAGTACGTCGGCCGCATCTACACGGCGGTGCAGAACCGGCCGACGTATTTCGTGGGACATGACACAGCCGTGGAGCGTCCCGAGGGGGCCACGAGCCCCGTATCACAAGGGCCCTCGCGCCCCCGAACGTGACCGCGGTGTGTCGGGAGCACTGCCTTTGTTTTGACCGGAGTGGTTGCGCTGGGTACGCTCAGACCTTGTGCCTGGGGTGTGCCCTGGCCCTCGTGCGTGCCTTCCCACCGCACCGGGGCCGCGTGCGGCCACCGCAATCTGCGCCTCTTTCTGCCTCGCGGCGGAAGTCCGCGGGATTCGACACACCCGACCGCGTGGGTCGGAGACGTTCCAGGTTAGCTGTACACATCGGCACACAGAAACCGGAGAAGTAGTGCCTACGATCCAGCAGCTGGTCCGTAAGG
>NZ_JAANNX010000142.1:0-3558 GCF_013363615.1 Streptomyces sp. CAI-85
AGGTCGTTCCACCACTCCATGGTGACCAGGTCGCCGAACCACATGTGGGCCAGCTCGTGCAGGATGGTCTCGGCGCGCAGCTCGTACGACGCGTCCGTCACCTTCGACCGGAACACGTACTGGTCGCGGATGGTCACCGCGCCCGCGTTCTCCATCGCGCCCGCGTTGAACTCCGGCACGAAGAGCTGGTCGTACTTCTCGAACGGGTACGCGTAGTCGAACTTCTCCTGGAACCAGTCGAAGCCCTGCCGGGTGACCTCGAAGATCGCGTCCGAGTCGAGGAACTCGGCGAGCGAGGGACGGCAGTAGATGCCGAGCGGCACGCTCCGCCCGTCCTTCTCGTACACGCTGTGCACGGAGTGGTACGGGCCGACGATCAGCGCGGTGATGTACGTGGAGATCCGCGGCGTCGGCTCGAACACCCAGACGTCGTCGGTGGGTTCGGGCGTCGGCGAGTTGGAGATGACGGTCCAGCCGGACGGCGCCTTCACCGTGAACTGGAAGGTGGCCTTGAGGTCCGGCTGTTCGAAGGACGCGAACACCCGGCGGGCGTCCGGCACCTCGAACTGCGTGTACAGATACGCCTGTTCGTCGACCGGGTCGACGAACCGGTGCAGACCCTCACCGGTGTTGGTGTACGCGCAGTCGGCCACGACCCGCAGGACGTTGCGCCCGTGCAGCAGGCCCGGCAGCGCGATCCGGGAGTCCTTGAACACCTCGGCCGCGTCGAGCGCGTCGCCGTTGAGCGTCACCTCGTGGACCGCCGGGGCCACCAGGTCGATGAAGGACCCGGCGTTCTCCTCGGCGACGTCGAAGCGCACCGTGGTCACGGACCGGTAGGTACCGCCCTCCTGCGCGCCGGAGAGGTCGAGATCGATCTCGTACGAGTCAACGGTGAGCAGCGACGCCCGCTGCTGCGCCTCTTCGCGAGTCAGGTTTGTGCCAGGCACGCGGTCATCTCCTCGTTATGTGTGGGTTGCGCCATCCTTCCACGGGTCGGCCGCCGGGGGCGACGACGTTACGGCGGGCCGGTGTCCGCTCTCCGGGACGGGGTGGGAAGCGCCCGTCCGGAGCTGAAGGGTGGAGGCATGTCCTCCCCCACACCTGCCCGGGTATCCCCGGACATCTCCCCGCCGCCGGGCGGCCGTTGGGCCGCCGTGCTCGCGCTCGCCGGGGCCACCTTCTCCGTCGTCACCACCGAGATGCTGCCCGTCGGACTGCTCACCCCGCTCGGCGACGGGCTGGGCGTGTCCGCCGGGACGGCCGGACTCGCGCTCACCCTGCCCGGACTGGTCGCCGCCGTCGCGGCCCCGCTGCTGCCGGCCGCCGTCCGGCGGGCCGACCGGCGCCGGGTGCTGGTCGGTCTGTCGCTGCTCCTCGCGGCCGCCGACCTGCTGTCCGCGCTCGCCCCGGGCATGGCCGCGCTGCTGGTGGCGCGGGCGCTGGTCGGGGTGTGCATCGGCGGGGTGTGGACGGTCGCGGCCGGACTGGCGGTCCGGCTGGTGCCGGCGGCCTCGGTCGGCCGGGCCACGGCGGTCGTGTTCAGCGGGATCGCCGTGGCCTCCGTGCTCGGGGTGCCGGCCGGGACGGTCCTCGGCGCGACGGCCGGCTGGCGGTGGGCCTTCGCCGGGCTCGCGGTCCTCGCCGTCGCGGTGGCCGCCGCTCTGGCCCTCGCGCTTCCCCCGTTGCCCGCCGAACGCACGGTGGGTGTAGGGGAGTTGCGGCGGGTGGCGGCGCTGCCCGGGGTGCGGCGGGGGCTGGCCGTGGTGGGCTTGCTGGTCACCGGGCACTTCGCCGCGTACACGTACGTACGGCCCGTCCTGGAGCGGGTGCCGGGACTGGGGGCCGGGGCGGCGGGCACCCTGCTCCTCGGCTACGGCGTCGCGGGCGTCCTCGGCACCCTCGCCGCCGGTCCGGCCGCCGCGCGCGGACCCCGGCGGACGGTGTGCCTGGTCGCGGCGGGTGTGACGGCGGTCGTCGCCCTGCTGGTCCCGGCGGGCGAGTCGCTCGGCGCGTCGGCCCTGCTGCTCGTCCTGTGGGGGTTCGCCTACGGCGGGGTCGCCGTCTCCGCCCAGACCTGGCTGACGGCCGCCGCCCCGCGCGCCCCGGAAGCGGTGTCCGCGCTGATCGCCGCGGTCTTCAACACCGCGATCGCGCTCGGCGCCTTCACCGGCGGCCGCACCGCCGACACGGCCGGGGCGACGGGCGTGCTGTGGCTGGGCGCCGGGCTGGCGCTGCTGGCCGTCCTGCGGGTGCTCCCCGTGCCCCGCGGCGGCCGCCGGGACCGCCGGACACGGCGTCCGGAATCCGCCGGTGGGCCGGGCCGGACGGCGGGAGGCTGGGGGACATGAGCGAGAACCCTGTGGTCCGGGCCGTCCGCCCGGACGTACGGAAGGAACTGCTGGCCGCCGACGACGCCGGACGCGCCGCCGAGCCCTTCGTGGACGGCGAGGGCGGGGCGCCCCTGCGCTGCTGCCTGCGCCGCAGCGCGCCCGGCGAACGCATCGCCCTGGTGACCTACGCGCCCCTGCGCCGCCGGGCCGAGGCGACGGGCACCGACCCCGGCGCCTACGACGAACAGGGCCCCGTCTTCCTCCACGCCGACGAGTGCCCCGGCGACCCGGACGACCCCTACCCCTTCGGTGGCGCCCACCGGGTGCTGCGCCGGTACTCCCACGACGGGCGCATCCTCGGCGGCACGCTGGTCGGCCCCGGCGGCATCGCGGCCGGGGTCCGGGACGCGCTCGACGGCCCCGACGTGGCGTTCGTCCACGTCAGGGCCGTCGAGTACGGGTGCTTCCTCTACGAGGTCGCGCGGGCGGACTAGCCCCGCAGCTACGAGGTCGCGCGGGCGGACTAGCCCTTCAGCTCCTGCGCCACCAGCTCCGCGATCTGCACCGCGTTCAGCGCCGCGCCCTTGCGGAGGTTGTCGTTGGAGATGAACAGCGCGATGCCGTGCTCCACGGTCTCGTCGCGGCGGATACGGCCCACGTACGAGGGGTCCTGGCCGGCGGCCTGGAGGGGGGTCGGGATGTCGGTGAGGACCACACCCGGGGCGTCGGCCAGCAGTTCGGTGGCGCGCTCCGCCGTCAGCGGGCGCGCGAAACGGGCGTTGACCTGGAGGGAGTGGCCGGAGAAGACCGGGACGCGCACACAGGTGCCGGAGACCTTCAGACCCGGGATCTCCAGGATCTTGCGGGACTCGTTGCGCAGCTTCTGCTCCTCGTCCGTCTCGTCGAGGCCGTCCTCGACGATCGAACCCGCGAGCGGGACCACGTTGAAGGCGATCGGACGCCGGTATACCTGCGGCTCGGGGAAGTCGGCCGCCGTGCCGTCGTGCGTCAGCTTGTCCGCGTCGGCGATCACCTTCTGCGCCTGGCCGTGCAGCTCCGCCACGCCCGCCACACCGGACCCGGACACCGCCTGGTAGGTGGCGACGACCAGCGCCTCCAGGCCCGCCTCGGCGTGCAGCGGCCTGAGGACCGGCATCGCGGCCATGGTGGTGCAGTTCGGGTTGGCGATGATGCCCTTGGGGCGGTCCGCGATCGCGTGCGGGTT
>NZ_JAANNX010000059.1:0-31852 GCF_013363615.1 Streptomyces sp. CAI-85
GTCTGATTCCCAGTCAGAGGGGGTTTGCCTTCCCGGCTGTTGGGCCGTTCCGACGAGTGAGACTTTAGCGGATTCCCCGCTCCCGAAGCCAATCGGGGGCGGCGTCCTTTCGAACGCGGATTCCTCATTTCGCGAATACGCACGCCAATGACACGACGACAGACGGAACGACTGCTCGTCGAGAAGTGGTTGGTACTTGCGGAATGGCTGTCCGGGGACCGACCGGAGTCGGCGCTCACGTCGGACAACTCGGAGAACACTACGTATGAGCGAGGGGCGTGTCAACCCGCGCCTCGACGGCACCCCGGAGGCGTACAGGCGTACCCTTGGCCCATGACTACGCGTACGCGCACCTGCACCCAGCAGTGGTGGGCCGCCTGACGGCGGCCGGGCTCACGTATGCGTTCAACGGCCGCCGCCTCGGCGGCCGTTCGTGTTTCTCCTCCAGGACTCCGGAGGGCCGGCCGGCCGGGACGGCGGCCTCGACCAGGAGGTGGAGTGGAGATGGCACGGGTTTTCAGCGGGATCAAACCGACCGGGCATCTGACCCTGGGGAACTACCTGGGGGCCATGCGGCGGTGGGCCGAGGTCGACCAGCACCGGGCGGACGCCGTGTTCTGCGTCGTCGATCTGCACGCCCTGACCGTGGAGCACGATCCGGCCCGGGTGCGCCGGCTGAGCAGACAGGCCGCGACGCTGTTGCTGGCGGCGGGACTGGACCCCGAGCTGTGCACGGTCTTCGTACAGAGTCATGTGGACGAGCACGCGCGGCTGTCGTATCTGCTGGAGTGCGTGGCCACGGACGGCGAGATGCGGCGGATGATCCAGTACAAGGAGAAGGCCGCCCGGGAGCGGGAGCGCGGCGGGAGTGTGCGGCTGTCGCTGCTGACGTATCCGGTGCTGATGGCGGCGGACATCCTGGCGTACGGGACCGACGAGGTGCCGGTGGGGGACGACCAGACGCAGCATGTCGAGCTGGCCCGGGATCTGGCGGTGCGGTTCAACCAGCGGTACGGGCACACCTTCGTGGTGCCGCGGGCCACGCCTCCGGGGGTGGCGGCGCGGGTGATGAACCTCCAGGAGCCCGGCTCGAAGATGGGGAAGAGCGAGGACACCGGGCCGGGGATCGTCTATCTGCTCGACGAGCCGGACGTGGTGCGGAAGAAGGTCATGCGGGCCGTCACCGACAGCGGCCGTGAGGTGGTCTACGACCGGGCGGGGCGGCCGGGGGTCGCGAATCTGCTGGAGATCCTCGCCGCCTGCACCGACGGGAACCCGGAAGATCTCCCGGCCGTTTACGACTCGTACGGCGCTTTGAAGAAGGACACGGCGGACGCCGTGATCGAGGTGTTGCGGCCGGTGCGGGTGAGGCATCGGGAGTTGTGCGCGGATCCCGCGTATGTGGAGGGGGTGCTTCGGGTTGGTGCGGAGAAGGCTCGGGCCATGGCGCGCCCCGTCGTGGATACCGCCTATCGGGCGATCGGGCTGCTGCCTCCGGTGACGGACGCGCTGTCAGGTGCCCCGGTGCCCGAGGCCGGGGCCGGGGCCGGGGTGCTGAACGCGGCTCGGTAGGCGCGTGGGCTGGTGGCGAGGCGCGAGGCGAAGTGCTGGCGCATCGTGACCTCGCTGCCGAAGCCGGCGCGGCGGGCGATCTCGGGCATGGGGAGGTCGGTGCGTTCGAGGAGTTTCTGGGCTGTGGCGATGCGCTGGTCGAGGAGCCAGCGGAGGGGGGTGGTGCCGGTGGCGGCGGTGAAGTGGCGGGCGAAGCTGCGGGGGGACATACCCGCGTAGGCGGCCAGGTCGGCGACCGTGAGTGGTTCGTGCAGATGGCGCAGCGCGTGTTCGCGTACGGCGGCGAGGGTGTCGGCGTCGCGGTCGGCGCGGGGTGTGGGGTGCTCGATGAACTGCGCCTGGGTGCCGGTGCGGAAGGGCGCGGTGACCATCGAGCGGGCGATGGTGGCGGCTGCCTCGGCACCGTGGGTCCGGCGGACGAGGTGGAGGCAGAGGTCGATGCCGGCTGCCGTGCCCGCGGCGGTCCAGATGTTGTCGTCCTCGATGAAGAGCGCGTCGGGGACGACGTTCACCCGGGGGTGGTGGATGCGGAGGAGGTCGATCAGGTTCCAGTGGGTGATCGCCCGGCGGCCGTCGAGGAGGCCGGCCTGGGCGAGGGTGAAGGCTCCGCCGCACAGGGCGGCGAGGGTGGTGCCGCGGGCGTGGGCGCGGCGCAGGGCGTCCAGCACGGGGGTGGGTGCGGGAGTGAGGTGGTCGTCGAGGCCGGGGACCACGATCAGGTCGGCGCGGGCGAGCCAGGTGAGGGTGCGGTCGGGGTGCAGGGCCAGACCGCCGCGCATGGGGACGGGCGTGCTGTCGACGGCGACGCGGCGCAGGTCGAAGGCGGGGGCGCCGCGGTCGGTGCGGTCGGTGCCCCAGACCTCGGTGATGACGGAGACGTCGAAGGCGCGGATCCCGGGGAAGGCGACGAGCGCCACGCGGTGGGCCGGGGGCCGCGGTGCCTGGACTGCCATGGTGGCAGTAAACCATCGATCGCTGGCTTTTGTATCGCTGGGCGGCGGTCCTGCCGGGCGGCACGATCGAGGGCATGGACATCGCGGAGAACGCAGTGCTGGTGGTCGTGGACGTGCAGAAGGGATTCGAGGAGGAGGACTACTGGGGTACGCGCAACCATCCCGAGGCGGACGACAACATCGCCGCCCTGATCGACGTATGGCAGACGACGGGCCGGCCGGTGGTGTTCGTGCGGCACGACTCGGTGAAGCCGGACTCGCCGCTGCGCGTCGGGTACGAGGGGAACGGGTTCAAGGACTACGTGGAGCGGCGGCGCGGGCGGGGTGCCGGGGCCGAGCTGCTGGTGACGAAGTCGGTGAACTCGGCGTTCCTCGGGGCGCCTGATCTGCACGCCTGGCTGACGGCCGAGGGGGCGGGGCAGATCGTGGTGGCCGGGATCCAGACGAACATGTGCGCCGAGACGACGGCGCGGATGGGAGGGAACCTGGGGTACGACGTGGTGTTCGCGTTCGACGCGACGTACACCTTCGGTCTTGAGGGGCCGTTCGGGTGGCGGCTGAGCGCGGAGGAGCTGGCGCGGGCGACGGCGGTGTCGTTGCACGGGGGCGGCTTCGCGCGGGTGGTGACCACGAAGGAGATCGTGGCCGCGGCCGCGTGATCCACCGCCCCCCGGCGGGCCGGCCAGGTCCGTAGTCGCCCGTGGGGTCAGCCGTTGCCGGAGGCGAGCTGGCGGCTGCGGTCGCGGGCGGCTTCGAGGGCGGCGATGAGGGCGGCCCGTACGCCGTGGTTCTCCAGTTCGCGGATGGCGTTGATGGTGGTGCCGGCGGGGGAGGTGACGTTCTCGCGGAGCTTGACGGGGTGCTCGCCGCTGTCGCGGAGCATCGTCGCGGCGCCGATCGCGGACTGGACGATCAGGTCGTGGGCCTTGTCGCGGGGCAGGCCGAGCAGGATGCCGGCGTCGGTCATGGCCTCGACCAGGTAGAAGAAGTACGCCGGGCCGGATCCGGAGAGCGCGGTACACGCGTCCTGCTGGGACTCGGGCACCCGCAGGGTCTTGCCGACGGAGCCGAAGATCTCCTCGGTGTGGGCGAGGTGGTCGGCGGTGGCGTGGGTGCCGGCGGAGATGACGGACATGGCCTCGTCGACGAGGGCGGGGGTGTTCGTCATCACGCGGACGACCGGGGTGCCACTCGCCAGGCGCTCCTCGAAGAAGGAGGTGGGGATGCCCGCCGCGCCGCTGATGACCAGGCGGTCGGCGGGGACGTGCGGGGCGAGTTCGTCGAGGAGGGTGCCCATGTCCTGCGGTTTGACCGTGAGGATGAGGGTGTCGGCGGTCTTGGGGGCCTCGGCGTTGGTGACGGGGGTGACTCCGTGGCGGGCGCGGAGTTCCTCGGCGCGTTCGGGGCGGCGGGCGGTGACGAGGAGGTCGGCCGGGGCCCAGCCGCCGCGGATCATTCCGCTGAGCAGGGCTTCGCCGATCTTGCCGGTGCCGAGGACTGCGACTTTCTGCGTCATGGTGCGGGGCCCTCCGGGGGTGTGCGTCGTCCTTGTTCATCCTCCCATCGGGGGTGGGGGTGCGGCGGGTGTGTCCGGTGGGCGGACGTGTGGTGCGGGCGTGCGGTGCGGGCGGGTCATGCCGTCCTGCGGCGCAGGGTCGCCGCGCCGAGGGCGAGGACCAGGAGCGCGCAGCCGCCGACGATCAGGATGTCGCGGACGAAGGTGGCGGTCATGTCGGTGTGCTTGAGGACCTCGTTCATGCCGTCGACGGCGTAGGACATGGGCAGCACGTTCGAGACGGCTTCGAGGGCGGGGTGCATGGCGTCGCGCGGGGTGAACAGACCGCAGAGGAGAAGCTGGGGGAAGATCACGGCCGGCATGAACTGGACGGCCTGGAACTCCGACGACGCGAAGGCGGAGACGAAGAGGCCGAGGGCGGTGCCGAGCAGGGCGTCGAGGAGCGCGACCAGGAGGAGCAGCCAGGGGCTGCCGGTGACGTCGAGGTCGAGGAACCAGACCGCGAGGCCCGTGGCCAGGGCGGACTGGATGATCGCGAGGGTGCCGAAGGCGAGGGCGTAGCCGGCGATGAGGTCGCCCTTGCCGAGGGGCAGGGCGAGGAGGCGTTCGAGGGTGCCGGAAGTGCGTTCGCGGAGGGTGGCGATGGAGGTGACCAGGAACATCGTGATCAGCGGGAAGATCCCGAGGAGGGAGGCGCCGATGTTGTCGAAGGTGCGCGGGTTGCCGTCGAAGACGTAGCGCAGCAGGAAGAGCATCACGCACGGGATGAGGATCATCAGCGCGATGGTGCGGGGGTCGTGGCGGAGCTGGCGCAGGACGCGTGCGGCGGTGGCGGTGGTGCGGGAGAGGTTGAGGGCACCCGTGGGCGCGGCGGGGGTCGTGGGTGCGGTCATCGGGTCGTCTCCTTCTCGCGGGCGGCCGCGGCGGCCTGGTCGACCAGGTGGAGGAAGGCGGCCTCGACGGTCTCGGAGCGGGTGCGTTCGCGCAGGGCGTCCGGGGTGTCGTCGGCGAGGATCTCGCCCTCGCGCATCAGGAGCAGGCGATGGCAGCGCTCGGCCTCGTCCATGACGTGGGAGGAGATGAGGAGGGTGGCGCCGCGGGAGGCGGCGATGTCGTGGAAGAGCTGCCACAGGTCGCGGCGCAGCACGGGGTCGAGGCCGACGGTGGGTTCGTCGAGGACGAGGAGTTCGGGGGTGCCGAGGAGGGCGACGGCGAGGGAGACGCGGCTGCGCTGGCCGCCGGAGAGGTTGCCGGCGAGGGCGTCGGTGTGGCTGGTGAGGTCGACGTCGGCGATGGCGCGGGTGACGTTCTCGTGGCGGCGGTCGGCGGCGGCGCGGCCGGGGTCGAGGATCGCGGCGAAGTAGTCGAGGTTCTGGCGGGCGGTCAGATCGTCGTAGACGGAGGGGGCCTGGGTGACGTAGCCGATGCGGGTGCGCAGGGAGGGGTGTCCGGCGGGGCTGCCGAGGACGTCGAGGGTGCCGGTGACCTTGGCCTGGGTGCCGACGACGGCGCGCATCAGCGTGGTCTTGCCGCAGCCGGACGGGCCGAGGAGTCCGGTGATCTGGCCGCGCGGGACGGTGAAGCCGAGGCCGCGCAGGACCGTGCGGGAGCCGCGGACGACGGTGAGGTCCCGGGCGTGGAGGGCGGGTGCCGGTTCCTCGGCGGAGGGTTCGCCGCGGTCGCCGGCCAGGGAATTCATCATGCGATGAATATTGCTCCCGCGGCGGTACCCCGTCAAGCGTCTCGGTCGGGCTCCTCGGTCTGGCGTCTCGGTCAGGCGCCTCGGTCTGGCGCCTCGGTCTGGCGTCTTGGTCCGGCGTCTCGGTCAGGGTGCGGTGGCGGCCAGCAGTTCCACGTCGTACGTCTCCTCGACCGTGCCGTCCGGGAAGGCGGCGAGGAGATGGCGGCGCTCCTCGGTGAGGAAGGCGGTGGACCGCTCCTCGCCCTGGACCAGGAAGCCCGAGTGGCTGCCGATGTTGGCGAGGTGGAGGTCGACGGGGACGCGGCGGCTCCAGCGGATCCGGCGGTGGGTGAAGGCGAGGCTGCCGGTGGGGTCGGCGCGGGCGAGGTGGGAGGCGTCGCCGTTCGTCCTCACCACGCCGTCGAGGCCGAAGTGGCGCTCGATGCGCCGCGCCTGGGCCTCGATCCACGGCACGTCGACGGTGCTGGTGTTCCACCACAGCGCCAGCACGCCGCCCGGCCGCAGCACGCGCAGGGCCTCCGGGACCGAGCGGGCCGGGTCGGTCCAGTGCCAGGACTGGGCGTAGGTAAGGAGGTCGAGGGAGGAGGTGGCGAGGGGGAGGTGGTTGCCGTCGCCGCGGACGATCGGTACCTGGGCGAGAGCGCGGCGGAACTGTGCCGCCATGCCCTCTCCCGGTTCGACGGCGACGACGTGGGCGCCGCGGGCGTGCAGCAGGGCGGTCGCGATGCCCGTCCCTGCCCCGACGTCCGCGATCCGGGCGCCGGCGAGGGGGCGGTCGGCGAGTTCCTCGACGGTGTCGAAGAGGGTGGGCGGGTAGGAGGGGCGGTTCGCGGCGTACTGGGCCGCGGCGGCGTTGAAGGAGTGGGCGCGGATGTGGGCTCGGGCCTCGGCGGGGTCCTGGGCCTGTGCCTGTGAAGTGGCCGTCATGGGGCCATGGTCGCCCCGCCGGGTGTGGAGGGGAACGGGGCGTTCCCGGCGCCCGCGGTCAGGTGCGGCGGCGCTTCTTCGCGGGGTTGCCCGTGCGGCGGGTGCCGCGCTTCTCGTACCGCTGCCGGGCGGTCTCGTACTCGGCGCGGTGCAGCTTCTCTCCGGGCGCCTCGGTGAGGGTGCGGAAGAAGTAGGCGACGAGCGTGCCCACGAACCCGATGGTCAGCAGCCCGCGCAGGGATGCCTGGCGGTCGGGGTCGGGGCGCTTGGAGAAGCCCTCCCAGGTGGTGCGGAAGGCGAGCGCGCTGCACACCGCGAACATGACGACGACCAGCAGGTTCACGAAGCCGCCGATGTCGGCGACGGCCAGGCCCTGGTAGGCGAAGCGCAGGACGAGGCAGGCGGCGGTCGTGGCGGCGAGCGCGCCGACGGCCACGCCGGCGCGGCGCAGGGCGTAGCCCCCGTCGTGGTCCACCCAGGTCGTGCCGAAGAACCGCAGGGGCTCGGGGCGGGGCCCGTCGGGGCCCGCCGAGGTGTCCGGGGTGCCGTTCTCGTCGCTCACAGAATCGCTCACAGAACGATTGTCGCTCACGGGACGATTATGGCTCCGGCCACCGGCGGGCTCCCGAACGGGTCGGGGCCGCGGTCAGGCGCAGCGCGGTGCCACGTAGCCGTCGCTGCCGGTCCTGACGTAGGCGTCGGAGACGAACTGGCCGTTGGCGATGTTGTCCCAGATCTTGGAGGTGCCGTACGGGCCGGTGACGCTGGTGCCCGGCGACTGGCAGAAGATCGGGACCCGGGTGCCCTCGGGGAGCACCTTGACGATCGGGTAGCTGGTGCCCGGGCCGCTGCGTACGTTCAGCCGGACGCCCGGGGCGATCGGGTAGTACGTGAGGCTCGCCGTCGCGGCCGCCGCGAGGGACTCCCCCGCGCTCGCGCCCTCGGCCGCTCCCCCTGCCTCTTCCACTTCTTCCACACGGTCCACCGACATGAAAATCCTCCCCCGTCGAACCTCATGGTCGAACCCCGTGAACGCCATGAGGCCCCGTTGATTCCCCTTGAACACGCGATGAAACACATGTGCACGATTCGTACAGTGTGGCGGGCAAGCCGCCGCTGCCGTGTTCGAGTCATCGACTAGGCTCCGTGCGTCGCGCGCGCGGAGGAACAGCACGGGGGTGGTCCATGACGCCACAGCGCAACACCGGAGCGGGCGCGGAAGCGGAACTTCCCGAGTACGCCGGTCACTACCGCCTGGAGTCGTGTCTGGGTTCCGGCGGCATGGGCGTGGTGCATCTGGCCCGCAGCACCTCCGGGATGAAGGTCGCGGTCAAGGTCGTCCACGCGGAGTTCGCGCGGGATCCCGAGTTCAGGGGGCGTTTCCGGCAGGAGGTGGGGGCCGCCCGGAAGGTCAGCGGCGCGTTCACCGCACCGGTCGTCGACGCCGATCCCGAGGCCGAACGCCCTTGGATGGCCACCCTGTTCATCCCCGGCCCGACCCTCGCCGAGCAGGTGAAGCGGAACGGCCCCATGGACTCGGGCGAGTTGCGCCGGCTGATGGCCGGGCTCGCCGAGGCGCTGCGCGACATCCACCGCGTCGGAGTCGTACACCGGGATCTGAAGCCGAGCAACGTGCTGCTCGCCGAGGACGGTCCGAAGGTGATCGACTTCGGGATCTCGCGCCCGAAGGACAGCGAACTGCGCACCGAGACGGGCAAGTTGATCGGGACGCCGCCGTTCATGGCGCCGGAGCAGTTCCGGCGGCCCCGGGAGGTCGGGCCCGCCGCCGACATCTTCGCGCTGGGCTCGGTGATGGTGCACGCGGCGACGGGACGCGGTCCGTTCGATTCCGACAGCCCGTACGTCGTCGCCTACCAAGTGGTGCACGACGAACCGGATCTGACGGGCGTACCGGCGAACCTGGCGTCCCTGGTGGGCCGTTGCCTCGCCAAGGAGCCCGAGGACCGGCCGACACCGGACGAGCTGATGCGCGAACTGCGGTCGGTGGCCGCCTCGTACGACACCCAGGCGTTCATACCGTCGCAGCGCACGACGGACGGGGCG
The DNA here is from genome assembly GCF_013363615.1 of Streptomyces sp. CAI-85. Taxonomy (NCBI): domain Bacteria; kingdom Bacillati; phylum Actinomycetota; class Actinomycetes; order Kitasatosporales; family Streptomycetaceae; genus Streptomyces; species Streptomyces sp. CAI-85. Next base: position 8,735 of record NZ_JAANNX010000059.1, read on the forward strand.
CAGCCGGACGCGGACGGTCCGGAAGCGGCCGAGCCGGAAGTGACCGGGTCCCAGGCGGATTCCAAGGAGCCCGTCTCGGATCCGGAGCCGTCGAAGCGGCGTCGCAGGATCCGGCTGGGCCTCGCCGCCGTGGCCGTCGTCGTCTCGGTCGCGGCGCTCGCCACGGCGCTGGCGCTCGGCGGGGACGACGACGCGGGCGGTACGGGCGGAACGGCCCGGGCGACGGGCGGGACCCGTTCCTCCGCGGCGGACTTCACCGGCTGGACGGCGACCCCCAAGGCCCCGGCCGCCGGCGGCGAGGCCCGCGACAGCGGAGGGGGCGGCGGCGACGGCGGTGTGCCGCAGTGCGCGTACGACGCGCGGCGGCTGCTCTGCGCCCAGACGGGACTGGTGTCCGCGCTCGACACCTCCGACGGGCGCGTCCTGTGGCGGCATCCGCTCCGGAAGGGCGACCGGCCCCGAGAGGCCCCGGCGCTCGCGGGCGGCCTCGCGCTGCTGCTCACGCACTCCGGCAAGCGCGTCGAGGCCCTCGACCCGGCGTCGGGCGAGGTCCGCTGGACGCGGGACGTGACGGCGTACGAGGGCGTCGCGACCGCCGGTGGCACCCTGCTGCTGACCGCCGCCGACGGCACGGTGACCGGTGTGGACGCCGGAACGGGCCAGGAGGCGTGGAGCGGCCGGGTGCCGGGGCAGAGCCGGCCGTACTTCGTGGCGTTCCCGAAGGATCCGCTGGCGTACGCGACGACCGCCTCGGACGACGGGCGCACCCGGATCACCGCCGTGGACCCCGCCACCGGCGAGGTGCGCTGGCAGCGGTCGCTGGACGGCACGCTGACCCTGGTGGGCACGGCGGACGGCGCTCTGGTGCTGCTGGCGGAAGGCGGGGAGTACGGCAAGGTCGACGCCGTGGTCCGCTACGACCCGCGCGGCCGGGACACCCGGCGGATCGCGCTGAACGTGCCGCTCCAGCAGGCGCGGGCCGCCGTACGCGGCGACCGGGTGTATCTGCTGGCCTTCGACGGGGCCCTGGTGGCCGTGGACACAGGCCGGGCGGAGCAGTCGTGGTCGCTCCAGACGGCCGTGAGCCGGGGTTCGGCACCGGTCGCCGACGGCGCGCACGTGTACTTCAGCGCCGCGGACGGCCGTCTCCTCGCCGTGGACGCGGAGGCGGGGAAGCTGGTCGGGCAGACGGCGCTGCGGCTCGGCGCGAACGGCGGCGAGGTCGTGTCCGCGCTGCCCGCGCCCCGGGCGGTCGACGGGCGGGTGTTCGCCGGGGCGCCGGACGGCACGGTGTTCGGGGTGGACGGGACGGACCCGGCGGACTGGTAGCCGCCCGCCGGGCCCATGGGGCGTGAGGGCGCTCAGCCCAGCTTCGACACGTCCCGCACGGCGCCCTTGTCCGCGCTGGTCGCCATCGCGGCGTAGGCGCGCAGGGCGGCGGAGACCTTGCGCTGACGGTTCGACGGGGCGTACGTCCCGTTCAACGACTCCTCGCGGCGCGCGAGTTCCGCGTCGTCCACGAGCAACTCGATCGAGCGGTTCGGGATGTCGATGCGGATGCGGTCGCCGTCCTGGACGAGGGCGATCGTGCCGCCGGAGGCCGCCTCGGGCGAGGCGTGGCCGATCGACAGTCCGGAGGTGCCGCCGGAGAAGCGGCCGTCGGTGATCAGGGCGCAGGTCTTGCCGAGCCCGCGGCCCTTCAGGAACGACGTCGGGTACAGCATCTCCTGCATACCGGGGCCGCCCTTGGGGCCCTCGTAGCGGATGACGACGACGTCGCCGTGGGTGACCTGCTTGTTGAGGATCTTCTCGACGGCCTCCTCCTGCGACTCGCAGACGACCGCCGGGCCCTCGAAGGTCCAGATCGACTCGTCCACACCGGCCGTCTTGACCACGCAGCCGTCGACGGCGAGGTTGCCGCGCAGCACCGCGAGGCCGCCGTCCTTGGAGTAGGCGTGCTCGGCGGAGCGGATGCAGCCGCCCTCGGCGTCCTCGTCGAGCGCCTCCCAGCGCTCGGACTGGGAGAACGCCTCGGCGGAGCGGACGCAGCCCGGGGCGGCGTGCCACAGCTCGACGGCCTCGGCGGACGGGGAGCCGCCGCGGACGTCCCAGGTCTTCAGCCAGTCCGCGAGGGACGGGCTGTGGACGGAGTTCACGTCCTCGTTGAGCAGGCCCGCGCGGTGCAGCTCGCCGAGCAGGGCGGGGATGCCGCCCGCGCGGTGCACGTCCTCCATGTAGTACGTGCGGTCCTTGGCCACGTTGGGGGCGACCTTCGCCAGGCAGGGCACGCGCCGGGAGACGGCGTCGATCTGCTCCAGGCCGAAGGGCACGCCCGCCTCCTGGGCGGCGGCGAGCAGGTGCAGGATCGTGTTGGTGGAGCCGCCCATCGCGATGTCGAGCGCCATGGCGTTCTCGAAGGCCGCGAAGGAGGCGACGGAGCGCGGCAGGACGGTCTCGTCGTCCTGCTCGTAGTAGCGCCGGGTGATGTCCATGACCGTGCGGGCGGCGTCGACGTAGAGGCGTTTTCGCGCCGTGTGGGTGGCCAGCACCGAGCCGTTGCCCGGGAGGGAGAGGCCGATGGCCTCGGTCAGGCAGTTCATCGAGTTGGCGGTGAACATGCCGGAACAGGAGCCGCAGGTCGGACAGGCGTTCTCCTCGATACGGAGGATGTCCTCGTCCGAGATCTTGTCGTTCACGGCGTCGGAGATCGCGTCGACCAGGTCGAGCGTGCGGACCGTGCCGTCGACCAGGGTGGCGCGGCCGGACTCCATCGGGCCGCCGGAGACGAAGACCGTCGGGATGTTCAGCCGCAGCGCGGCGTTCAGCATGCCCGGGGTGATCTTGTCGCAGTTGGAGATGCAGATCAGGGCGTCGGCGCAGTGGGCCTCGACCATGTACTCCACGCTGTCCGCGATCAGGTCGCGGGAGGGCAGGGAGTACAGCATGCCGCCGTGGCCCATCGCGATGCCGTCGTCGACCGCGATCGTGTTGAACTCGCGCGGGATGCCGCCGGCCTCGCGGATCGCCTCGCTGACGATCCGCCCGACGGGCTGGAGATGCGTGTGGCCGGGCACGAACTCGGTGAAGCTGTTGGCCACCGCGATGATCGGCTTCCGGCCGATGTCCGCACCGGGTACACCGGAGGCGCGCATAAGGGCGCGGGCGCCCGCCATATTGCGGCCGTGGGTGACTGTGCGGGACCTCAGCTCGGGCATCGTCGCTCGCTCCTTCAGACAGATAGGGCTGCTAAAGAGCGTACGCCGGTCATCCACCGTACGGGACGAGGTGTCCGGAATGCGGGACGGGCGTCTCGGGTCCGGTCGGCGATCGTCAGGGGCCTGTGAGGTGTCCCTGGACCACCGGGGCCAGCCGTTCGATGACCGACTCGACGTCCGCCGACGCCAGCGGCTCCACCTTGATCACGTACCGCAGCATCACGCACCCGATGAGCTGCGCGGCCGCCAGCTCGGCGCGCAGCTCGGCGTCGGGCAGGTCGAGCCGCGCGGCGATCCGGCGCAGCACCTGGGCGGCGACCAGGCGGCGGAAGACGGCCGCCGCGGCGTCGTTGTTCACGGCCGAGCGGACGATCGCCAGCAGGGGCGCGCGCGTGGCGGGGTTCTCCCAGACGCCGAAGAAGAAGCGGGCCATCTGCTCCCCCACGCCCTCCAGCGGGCCCTCCGCGATGGAGCCCGGGCCGTCGAGGACGGGTCCGACGACGCCCTCGACGGCCGCCTCGAAGATCAGGTCCTTGGTGCCGAAGTAGTGGTGCACGAGCGCCGAGTCCACTCCGGCGGCCTTCGCGATCCCGCGTACGGATGTCTTGTCGTACCCGCGTTCGGAGAACTGCTCGCGCGCGGCGGCGAGAATCCGGTCCCGGGTCTCGGCGGACTCGGCCCGCGGGGGGCGGCCGCGGCGACGGGGAGCGGCGGGGCGGTCGGCCGCACCGTCGGCACCGGCACCCGCCCCCGGGGCCGCACCCGGACCGCTGTCCGCGCCCCGACCACTGCCCGCGCCCGCGCCGGGTCCGGCACCCGCGTCCGTCACGTGCGAGGCACCTTCGTCGCCGACGCGAGGTGCAGGCGGGTGAAGGCGAGGGCCTCCGCGAGGTCGGCCTCGCGCTCGGCGCTCGACATGGCCCGCCGGGTGTTGACCTCGATCACGACATGGCCGTCGAAGCCGCTCAGCGCGAGCCGTTCCAGCAGCTCGGCGCAGGGCTGGGCGCCCCGCCCCGGAACCAGGTGCTCGTCCTTGGCCGAACCGTTTCCGTCGGCGAGGTGGACATGGCCGAGCCGGTCCCCCATGCGGTCGATCATCTGCATCGCGTCCGTGCGGGCCGTCGACGCGTGGCTGAGGTCGATCGTGAAGTGCCGGTAGTCGTCCTTGGTGACGTCCCAGTCGGGGGCGTACGCGAGCATCTCGCGGTCGCGGTAGCGCCACGGGTACATGTTCTCGACGGCGAACCGTACGTCCGTCTCGTCCGCCATCCGCCAGATGCCGCGCACGAAGTCACGCGCGTACTGGCGCTGCCAGCGGAACGGCGGGTGGACGACGACCGTGGTCGCCCCGAGCTTCTCGGCGGCCGCGCGGGCGCGCTGGAGCTTGGTCCAGGGGTCGGTGGACCACACGCGCTGGGTGATGAGCAGGCACGGGGCGTGCACGGCGAGGATCGGGATGCGGTGGTGGTCGCTCAGCCGGCGCAGGGCGTCGATGTCCTGGCTGACGGGGTCGTTCCACACCATGACCTCGACGCCGTCGTAGCCGAGGCGCGCGGCGATCTCGAAGGCCGTCGCCGTCGACTCCGGGTACACGGAGGCCGTCGACAGGGCGACCTTCGCATCCGGGATCCGCACGACTGGCTCTGCCATGGGGGACAGGTTACGGGGTGCGGGTGCCTGGGAACGGGCGTCCGTTCGCCGTTGTGGGAAGCGCCACGGACCGGCCCGGCCCGTGCGGCCGGTTCCGGCCGTCCGGGCGGTACGAGGTGTTCGCCGTCGGTCCCGCACTGTCCCGCGCCTCCCGCGCTCCCCGGCCGATCACACTCCCTGGCCGATCCGCTCCGACTCCATGTGGTCGAGGCGCCGCAGGATCACGCCCTCACGCAGCGCCCACGGGCAGATCTCGACCTTCTCGACGCCGAACAGGTCCATGGCGCCCTCGGCGACCAGGGCGCCGGCCAGGAGCTGGTTGGCGCGGCCCTCGGAGACGCCGGGCAGTTCGGAGCGCTGCGCGGTCGTCATGCCGGCCAGCCGCGGCACCCATGCCTCCAGGGACTCGCGCTTCAGCTCGCGCTGGACGTGGAGGCCCTCGGTGGAGCGGGCGGCGCCGGCGATGCGGGCGAGCTGCCGGAAGGTCTTCGAGGTGGCGACGACATGGTCCGGGGCGCCGAAGCGGCTGAACTCGCCCACCGTACGGGCGATCTGCGCGCGTGCGTGCCGTCGTAGCGCCCTTATGTCCTCGGGTTCCGGCGGATCGCCGGGCAGCCAGCCCGCGGTGAGCCGGCCGGCGCCCAGGGGCAGCGACACGGCGGCGTCCGGCTCCTCGTCCATGCCGTACGCGATCTCCAGGGAGCCGCCGCCGATGTCCAGGACCAGCAGTTTCCCGGCGGACCAGCCGAACCAGCGGCGGGCCGCGAGGAAGGTGAGACGGGCCTCCTCGGCGCCGCTGAGGACCTGGAGCCGCACCCCGGTCTCGGCGTGCACGCGCGCGAGGACGTCGTCGGCGTTGGTGGCCTCGCGCACGGCGGAGGTGGCGAACGGCAGCAGGTCCTCGACGCCCTTGTCCTCGGCGGCCTGGAGCGCCTCGTGCACGACACCGACCAGCCGGTCGACGCCGTCGGGGCCGATCGCGCCGTCGGGGTCGAGGAGTTGGGCGAGGCGCAGCTCGGCCTTGTGCGAGTGCGCGGGCAGCGGGCGCGCGCCGGGGTGCGCATCGACGACCAGCAGATGCACCGTGTTCGATCCCACGTCGAGGACACCGAGTCTCATGTAGGGAACGCTACTGCCCGCGGGGCCGTGCTCCGCCCCTGGTGCGGCGTGCGGGACGGTGCCGGGGACGGCCGTGGGCGACTTACCCTGGACACGTGCCAAAGACGAAAAAGGCGAAGGAAGAGAAGGCCGACAAAGCTCCCAAGTCGGCCAAGGGCCCCGCAAAGCCGTCGAAGCCGTCGAAGCGGCCCCCGGCTGGCGACGAGAAGGGCCTCGACTTCGCACGCGCGTGGGTGGAGTTCCCTGATCCGGCGGACGAGGAGCAGGTCTTCCGGTGCGATCTGACATGGCTGACCTCTCGGTGGAACTGCATCTTCGGCAGCGGCTGCCAGGGCATCCAGGCCGGCCGCGCGGACGACGGGTGCTGCTCGCTGGGTGCCCACTTCTCCGACGAGGACGACGAGAAGCGCGTCGCCGGGTACGTGGCACGTCTCACTCCGGACATCTGGCAGCACCACGACGAGGGCGCCCGGGGCGGCTGGGTCTCGGAGGACGAGGAGGGGTCGCGCCAGACCCGCCCGTTCAACGGCTCGTGCATCTTCCAGAACCGTCCGGGCTTCGCGGGCGGCGCGGGCTGCTCGCTGCACATCCTGGCCCTCAAGGAGGGCCGTGAGCCGCTGGAGACCAAGCCGGACGTGTGCTGGCAGCTTCCGGTGCGGCGCACCTTCGACTGGATCGAACGGCCCGACGACACGCGTGTGCTCCAGGTGTCGATCGGCGAGTACGACCGCCGCGGCTGGGGTCCGGGCGGCCACGACCTGCACTGGTGGTGCACCTCGGCGACCTCGGCGCACGGCGCGGGCGACCCGGTGTACGTGTCCTACCGGCCGGAGCTGACCGAGCTGATGGGCAAGGCGGGCTACGACCGGCTGGTCGAGCTGTGCGAGGAGCGGCTGGCCTCGCAGTTGCCGCTGCTGGCACCGCATCCGGCGGATCCGGTGGCGCCCGGGGAGCCCGGCCGTCCGTAGGGCCGGCCCGCGTATGCCGCCCGGGGGCCGGTCCCCCGCGCCTCGTGCTCCCATGCCCGTGGCCCGGGTGGCTCAGGAGGTCGCCGGGCCCGGGTCGCCGTCGCCGGTGGGCGGCGGGGACGAGCCCGGGTCGGTCGACGGCGGGTCGGAGGGGGTGGGCTCCGGGTCGGTCGTGGGCGGCGGGTCGCTGGGCGTGGGCGTCGGGGTGCCCGGGTCGGTGGGCGTCGGGTCGGGGTCCGGGTCCGGTGAGGACGCGGGCGGGCCGCCGGGGCCGGGACCGGGTCCGGTGCCGGGGTCGGAGGGGCCGGACGCGGTGCCGTAGCCGTCGATCGAGACGACCACGCCGGCCGGGGCGACCGCCACGCGCGCGTGCCAGGCGCCGGCGGGCTCGCGCAGTTGGTCGACGTGGACCTTGACCGTCACCGACTCGCCGGGCTTCAGGGTGCCGCTCGAACGGCTCAGGTAGAGCCAGCGGGCGCCCGTGGTGGCGGACCAGCGAATCGGTTCCTCGGCGTCCTTCGACGCGGTGAGGGTGATCAGGGTGGTGTCGCCGCTGGTGGCCGCCGTCACGCCGAGCAGGCTGCCGCTCTTGGTGCCGAGCCCGGTGACGCTGACGACCTCCACGGAGACGTCCGGGCCGTCGCCCTTGGAGAAGCCGCTGCCGGGGCGGGTGCTGGCGTTCCCGGCGTTCTCGTAGCCGCCGGCCGGATCGCCGTCCAGGCCGCCGGGACCCCGTGCCTCGCCCGCGGTGGCGGCGTGGCCGTCGGCGCCCTCGCCGGTCGGGGTGCCCCGGTAGGCGGCCCACAGCGCCAGCACGGGCGCGGCGACGACGGTGGCGACGACGGTGGTCGTGACGGCACGCGCGCGGAGCCGGTCGCGGCGGGCGGCGCGGTCCTTGGGGTCCATGGGGAAGCCGCGCCGGTCGTAGCGCGGGAGGGCCGCGCCCCGCGCGCGCGGGAGGTGCGCCAGGGCCCGGTGCAGCTCCGCGCGGGGCGCCTCCAGGACGGGCAGTTCGGCGGGGGTGATCCCGGCGCCGGGCCAGCGGCCGGGGACGGCTCGCTCGGCGGTCCTGCGGCAGCGCGGGCAGTCGTCGACGTGCCGGACGAGTTCGCGGCGCAGGGTGGCGCTGAGGACGAGCTGGTGCTCGCCGGTGAGCCGGGCCACGCCGGGGCAGCCGCCGGCCTCGACGACGGCGAGGGCCGCGCGCGTGCGCTCGACCTCGCAGGCGGCGGTGGCGAGCAGTTCGCGGGCCGCCGCGTGGTCCTTGCCGAGGACGGCGGCGATCTCGTGGGCGGCGAGGTGGTGGCGGACGGCGAGTTCGAGCGCCTCGCGCTGTTCCGGGGTGGTGCCGGCGGCCTCCGGCCAGGCCAGCAGGGAGAGTTCACGCCGCCGCCGCTGCTGGACGTCGTCCGGTACGGCGGGTTCGGCCGGGCCGGTGGCGCGGGTCGCCGCGTGCGTGCTCTGACGTTTCTGCTTGGCCTCGGTCAGCTTGCGCAGGCAGGCCCAGCGGGCCAGCGCGTACAGCCAGGCCCTGCGGTCGCCGGCGGCGTCCGGGACGCGCTGGCCGCGCCGCTCGGCGAGCGCGAGGACGTCGCCCAGGGCGGCGGTGGCCGCGTCGTGGTCGCACAGCACGGACAGGCAGTAGGTGAACAGCCCGTCGAGGTACGGCTCGTAGCGCGCGGGCGGACGTCGCGCCAGAGTGCGCGCCGCGCCGCGGTCGAGCGCCTCCCGGTGCGCCCGGTGTGCGCCGGTCGTGCGGGTCGAGGTCTCCGGACTGCTGCTCATCACCCGTGCGACCGTAGGCGGCCCGGAACGCGCTCCTCTTGTCCCTTGAGTCCTTTTAATCCGTACGGGTGAAACGATCCCTCAATAGGGGACATGGGAGGGGGGTCCCATGGCTCGTTCGTGACAGGACGTGGCCGGATCACCGGGGGCGCCCGCCGTTTCGCCCGGTGCGCCGGGGTGCCGGAGGACCGTTCGTCCACAGGCTCGTCCGGCTGTCGGTGGTGGCGGTTACGGTGTGGGGCATGGCTGCCCGTACGAAATCCACCAAGGACCGTCCGTCCTACCGCTGCACGGAATGCGGCTGGCAGACGGCCAAGTGGCTCGGCCGCTGCCCCGAGTGCCAGGCGTGGGGCACGATCGAGGAGTACGGCGGCGCGCCCGCGGTCCGTACGACGGCGCCGGGCCGTGTCACCACCTCCGCCGTCCCCATCGGTCAGGTCGACGGCCGGACGGCCACCGCGCGCGGCACCGGCGTGCCCGAGCTGGACCGTGTCCTGGGCGGCGGCCTGGTGCCGGGGGCGGTCGTGCTGCTGGCCGGCGAGCCCGGCGTCGGCAAGTCGACGCTCCTGCTGGACGTGGCGGCGAAGTCCGCGAGCGACGAGCACCGCACCCTCTATGTCACCGGCGAGGAGTCGGCGAGCCAGGTCCGGCTGCGCGCCGACCGCATCGGCGCCATCGACGACCACCTCTATCTCGCGGCCGAGACCGACCTGTCGGCCGTCCTCGGGCATCTCGACGCGGTGAAGCCGTCCCTGCTGATCCTGGACTCCGTGCAGACGGTCGCCTCGCCGGAGATCGACGGCGCCCCCGGCGGCATGGCCCAGGTCCGCGAGGTCGCCGGCGCCCTGATCCGCGCCTCCAAGGAGCGGGGCATGTCCACCCTCCTGGTGGGCCATGTCACCAAGGACGGCGCGATCGCCGGACCCCGCCTCCTCGAACACCTGGTGGACGTCGTCCTGCACTTCGAGGGCGACCGGCACGCGCGTCTGCGTCTGGTGCGCGGCGTGAAGAACCGCTACGGCGCGACCGACGAGGTCGGCTGCTTCGAACTGCACGACGAGGGCATCACGGGCCTCGCCGACCCGAGCGGACTCTTCCTGACCAGACGTGACGAACCGGTCCCGGGCACCTGTCTGACGGTCACCCTGGAGGGCCGGCGCCCGCTGGTCGCCGAGGTCCAGGCGCTCACCGTGGACTCGCAGATCCCGTCCCCGCGCCGCACGACCTCCGGTCTGGAGACGTCCCGGGTGTCGATGATGCTGGCCGTCCTGGAGCAGCGCGGCCGCATCAGCGCGCTCGGCAAGCGGGACATCTACTCGGCGACGGTCGGCGGGGTGCGCCTCTCGGAGCCCGCCGCGGACCTCGCGATCGCCCTCGCCCTCGCCTCCGCCGCCAGTGACACCCCGCTGCCCAAGAACCTCGTCGCGATCGGCGAAGTCGGCCTCGCGGGCGAGGTCAGACGGGTCACAGGCGTACAGCGCAGGCTCTCCGAGGCCCACCGTCTGGGCTTCACGCACGCGCTCGTGCCGGGCGACCCCGGCAAGGTCCCGGCCGGGATGAAGGTGCTGGAAGTCGCGGACATGGGAGAGGCCCTGCGGGTCCTGCCGCGCTCGCGTCGCCGAGACGCCCCACGGGAGGCGGAGGACCGCCGGTAGACTTTGCCCAGGTCTCGCCCGTCCGTACGAACCGAGTGCGCGAAACGGGAGCGCCTGAAGAACCTGCGACCGGAGGAGTGCAGTGGCAGCCAACGACCGGGCGGCAGCTCCCGGAAAGTCCGGCGGGAGTTCCGGTGCCGAGGGCCTGATGCGCGCCGCGCTGAGCGCGGTGGCTCCGGGTACGGCCCTGCGCGACGGCCTCGAGCGGGTTCTGCGCGGCAACACCGGCGGGCTCATCGTGCTCGGCTCCGACAAGACCGTCGAGACGATGTGCACGGGCGGTTTCGACCTGGACGTCGAGTTCACGGCCACGCGCCTGCGCGAGCTGTGCAAGCTCGACGGCGGCATCGTCGTCTCCTCCGACCTGTCGAAGATCCTGCGGGCCGGCGTCCAGCTCGTCCCGGACCCGACGATCCCCACCGAGGAGACCGGCACCCGGCACCGCACCGCGGACCGTGTGTCCAAGCAGGTCGCCTACCCGGTCGTCTCGGTCTCCCAGTCGATGCGCCTGATCGCCCTGTACGTCGACGGCCAGCGCCGCGTCCTGGAGGACTCGGCGGCGATCCTGTCCCGCGCGAACCAGGCCCTGGCGACCCTGGAGCGCTACAAGCTCCGCCTGGACGAGGTCGCGGGAACGTTGTCAGCGCTGGAGATCGAGGACCTGGTGACGGTCCGGGACGTCTCCGCGGTCGCGCAGCGGCTGGAGATGGTCCGCCGTATCGCCACCGAGATCGCCGAGTACGTGGTCGAACTGGGCACGGACGGACGGCTGCTCGCCCTCCAGCTCGACGAGCTGATCGCGGGCCTGGAGCCCGAGCGCGAGCTGGTCGTGCGGGACTACGTCCCCGAGCCGACCGCCAAGCGCTCCCGCACGGTCGACGAGGCACTGTTCGAACTGGACGCGCTCAGCCACGCCGAGCTGCTCGAACTGTCCACGGTGGCACGCGCGTTGGGCTACACCGGCTCCCCCGAGGCCCTCGACACCGCGGTGTCGCCGCGCGGCTTCCGCCTGCTGGCGAAGGTGCCGAGGCTGCCGGGCGCCATCATCGACCGTCTGGTGGAGCACTTCGGCGGCCTCCAGAAACTGCTCGCCGCCAGCGTCGACGACCTCCAGACGGTGGACGGCGTCGGCGAGGCCCGGGCGCGCAGCGTCCGCGAGGGGCTGTCGCGGCTGGCGGAGTCCTCGATCCTTGAGCGGTACGTCTAGCCGTACGAGCGGACGAGCCGCCTAGGTGGGTCGGCCCGCGGGTAGGACACGGCCCGCCGTGCGCCCGTGCTCACCACCGGGCGCCCCCTGCCGGGTCCGGCTCAGTCCTCCGCGAGCACGAAGGACGTCTGTGCCTTCGCGAACCCCGGCGTCCGCACCTCCACGAGGTAGGTGCCGGGACCGGCCGAACCGGCCGGAGGCGTGGCGCACTCGGCGGCGCTCGGCTTGCGGTTCCAGGTGACGGTGTAGGTGAAGGTGTCGCCGGCCACCACGCGGTACAGCCGGCTGCCGGAGTCGGCCGGGCAGTCGGCGGTGGACCAGTAGGGGTCGGTGCTGCCGGTCTTGGTGATCGTCAACACCGCCTTCTTCGGGCCGAGATCGACCTTGCAGTCGCTGCCGGACGAGTTCTTTGCGGTCAGCCGGAACGTCGGCGTCTGGCCGGGCGCGTACTCGTTGTTGACGCTGCGCAGGGACAACGTGACCACGCTGGCGGTGCAGTTGGGGAGGGTGGTGCCGGCCGGCAGGGTCGTGCCCGAGCCGATGCCGCCGCTGCCGCCCGTCCCGGTGCCGCCTCCGGCACCGCCGCCGTCACCGTTGCCGTTGGCGCCGTCGTCGGATCCGCCGCCGCCCGTGCCGGAGCCGCCGTCGCCCGAGCCGCCGCCGTCGGCGCCCTCGGTGGGCTCGTCGCGTCCGCCCGGCGCCTGGCTGATGGCGGGCCCGGAGCCGCTCGGTCCCGGAGTGATCGAGGACGCGGGATTCTTGCCGTTCGACCCCGTGGCGCCGTTGTCGCCGCCACCTCCGCCCGAGGTGACGACCCAGGTGATGAGCAGCGCCAACAGGGCGATCACAGACAGCAGTACAACCCTCCGTCGCCAGTAGATGGAGGAGGGGAGCGGCCCGATCGGATTGCGCAGAGATCCCACGGCGCAAACTGTACGAGAGATCGCCGCGTTCGCTGGCCCCACCCGCCGCCCGGAGTACAACTTTTCAGGATCATCATCCTGGATTCCCTGTCCACGCGCCCCACTTCACGCCCGCGCGCACCCCCGGCCGTTTGCGACGGCGCCCCTTGCAGCTCTGGCCATGACCACGGCACGCGCGCGTGGGGGCACCCTCGGGGCGGGACCCTGTCGAGTGGCGGTACGCACGCGTGCACCGTCCCGCATGGCAGGATCGGAAGGGCCATGACTGCTCCCACGAAGCCCCCGCACAACAGCCCCGCCGACGACGTCTCCGGAGCGGACCTGCACGCCCCCGTCATCGACTGGTTCGACGACCACGCCCGTGACCTGCCCTGGCGGCACCCGGAGGCGGGCGCGTGGGGCGTGATGGTCAGCGAGTTCATGCTCCAGCAGACCCCGGTCAGCCGGGTCCTGCCGGTCTACGAGCAGTGGCTCGCCCGCTGGCCGCGCCCCGCCGACCTGGCCGCGGACGCCCCGGGCGAGGCCGTCCGCGCGTGGGGGCGGCTCGGCTACCCCCGGCGCGCCCTGCGGCTGCACGGCGCCGCGGTGGCCATAACGGAGCGGCACGGCGGCGACGTGCCGTCGGACCACGGCCAGCTCCTGGCGCTGCCCGGCATCGGCGAGTACACGGCGGCGGCCGTCGCCTCCTTCGCCTACGGGCAGCGGCACGCCGTACTGGACACCAACGTCCGCCGGGTCTTCGCGCGGGCCGTCACGGGCGTGCGGTACCCGCCCAACGCCACCACGGCCGCCGAACGCCGGCTGGCCCGCGCCCTGCTCCCCGAGGACGAGGGGACCGCCGCGCGCTGGGCCGCCGCCTCGATGGAGCTGGGCGCGCTGGTGTGCACCGCGAAGAACGAGACGTGCGTGCGCTGCCCCATCGCCGGGCAGTGCGCCTGGCGGCTCGCGGGCAAGCCGGAGCACGACGGCCCGCCGCGCCGGGGCCAGACGTACGCCGGCACCGACCGGCAGGTGCGCGGCAAGCTGCTCGCCGTCCTCAGGGAGGCGCACGCGCCCGTGCCGCAGGAAGCCCTGGACCGGGTGTGGCACGAGCCGGTGCAGCGCGCCCGCGCCCTGGACGGCCTGGTCGCCGACGGTCTGGTGGAGCCGCTGCCGGGCGGGACGTACCGGCTGCCGCTGACCTGACGCATCTGACGCATCGCCATGTCACAGACGACGGACAGGCATCAGGCAGGCATCCGACAGGCCGGTGCGGGCAAACGCCGACTTAACCGGACAATTCAGCCCCTCCCTTTACCCAGAACTCATTTCCGTTACACAACCGACGGACAGCCGAGTGCTGGCCGCAGGCTGCTTCGGACAGCCCCGTGACAACCGCTCCGTAGCTTCGTTTGCGTGCCCACCGAGGGCACGAGGGCGACAGACCACGGCAGGAAAACCGGCGGACGACCGCACGCCGGCACGGGGAACACGGAGGGGTTGACCATGGCGCAGGGCGAGGTGCTCGAGTTCGAGGAGTACGTCCGCACCCGGCAGGACGCGCTGCTGCGCAGCGCCCGCCGGCTGGTCCCGGACCCGGTCGACGCACAGGACCTCCTCCAGACCGCCCTCGCCCGGACGTACGGCCGCTGGGAGGGCATCGCGGACAAGCGCCTCGCGGACGCCTATCTGCGCCGGGTCATGATCAACACCCGGACGGAGTGGTGGCGGGCCCGCAAGCTGGAGGAGGTCCCCACCGAGCAGCTCCCGGACGCCCGCGTGGAGGACTCCACCGAACAGCACGCCGACCGCGCCCTGCTGATGGACGCGATGAAGGTGCTCGCTCCCAAGCAGCGCAGTGTCGTCGTCCTGCGACACTGGGAGCAGATGTCCACGGAGGAGACGGCCGCCGCCCTCGGCATGTCGGCGGGTACGGTCAAGAGCACGCTGCACCGGGCGCTCGCCCGGCTCCGCGAGGAGCTGGAAACCCGCGATCTGGACGCACGCGCGCTGGAGCGTGAGGAGCGGGAGCGTTGCGCGGCGGCCTGACCCAGGCCGGGCCCCCACAGGCCCGAGGCACCTTCCAGGCGGCGATCACGGCGATATCCGTGCTCGCCGCCCTCGGCCTTTTCCTCGCCTCCTGCGGTACGGGCGGCACCGGCGCCCGTGACGAGGGGCCGGCCCACTCCGACACCCTGGAGGACGCCGTCCCGGCGGCCACGCCGTCGGGCGCGGCCCCCACCAACACCCTCGGCCGGGTGGACGCGGTACAGCTCGTCAGGGACGACCCCACGGTCTCGGCGGAGGTCAAGCACCAACTGACGCCCTGCGTCGGGGACGAGTACCCGGTCGACGTGTCGTACGGCGGACTGACCGGCGGCCCCGCGGACGACATCGTGGTCAACGTGCTCACGTGCAGCGACGCGGTCGGTATCGGCTCCTACGTGTACCGCGAGACGGACGGCCGGTACGAGAACGTGTTCCGGACCGAGGAGCCGCCGGTCTACGCCGAGATAGACCGGGGCGACCTGGTGGTGACCAAGCAGGTGTACGAGAAGGGCGACCCGGTCTCGAACCCCTCCGGGGAGAACGTGATCACGTACCGGTGGCGGTCGGACCGCTTCGTCAAGGCGTTTAGCTGGCACAACGACTACAGCGCGGCGGCGGGCGAGGACCTGTAGGCGGACGGCCGGGGCAGCCCACGAAAATAGTCCGCCGGATCGTGAACCGATCGGGCCGCTCGTTCCGATCAATGGATGAGGCGGGTGGGACGGGGCGGGCCAGGACGGGACCGAGCGCATGTCACGTCCCGGCGAATGAACGCACGGCACGGTCCACGCGTCCCCCCTAAGGACCGCCCCGACAGGCACACGACAGACTGACGACCCACAAGACGACCGGCAGACGGCACACCGATCACTAGGACTGAGAGCACCGGGATGGCAGACCAGACACACGTTCTGTTCGTCGAGGACGACGACGTCATCCGCGAGGCCACCCAGCTCGCCCTGGAGCGGGACGGCTTCGCGGTCACCGCGATGCCCGACGGCCTCTCCGGCCTGGAGGCGTTCCGGGCGGACCGCCCCGACATCGCCCTGCTGGACGTCATGGTGCCCGGCCTGGACGGCGTCAGCCTGTGCCGCCGCATCCGCGACGAGTCCACCGTGCCGGTGATCATGCTGTCCGCCCGCGCCGACTCCATCGACGTGGTGCTGGGCCTGGAGGCCGGGGCCGACGACTACGTGACCAAGCCGTTCGACGGCGCCGTCCTGGTCGCCCGGATCCGCGCCGTGCTGCGCCGCTTCGGGCACGCGGGCGGCGGCGACCGGAGCGAGGGGACCGCGCCCGACGGCGGTGTGCTGACCTTCGGCGATCTGGAGGTCGACACCGAGGGCATGGAGGTGCGCCGGGCCGGTCAGCCGGTGGCGCTCACCCCGACCGAGATGCGGCTGCTGCTGGAGTTCTCCTCCGCGCCGGGCACGGTCCTGTCCCGGGACAAGCTGCTCGAGCGGGTGTGGGACTACGGCTGGGGCGGAGACACCCGGGTCGTGGACGTCCATGTGCAGCGGCTGCGGACCAAGATCGGCCAGGACCGTATCGAGACGGTCCGCGGCTTCGGCTACAAGCTGAAGGCCTGAGCGGCGGGGGTATGCGGGGGATGTTCCGGCACCTGATTCCCGGCCGTCTGGAGCGCGCGGGTATCCGCACGGGCCTGCGGTGGAAGCTCAGCGCGGCGATCGCGCTGGTCGGCGCGCTGGTGGCGGTCGCGCTCAGCCTGGTCGTGCACAACGCCGCCCGGGTCTCCATGCTGGACAACGCCCGCGACCTCGCGGACGAGCGCGTCCAGATCGCCCAGCGCAACGTCGAGCAGAACGGCCGGCCCAACTTCCCCAAGATCCAGGTCGACGACCGTAATCTGCCGCCGGCCCTGCGGGAGAAGGTCGAGGAGGGCCGGCGGGCGACGTACGTCTCCGACGGCGAGGGCGGCCCGGACATCTGGGCGGCCGTGCCGCTCAAGGACGGGCGGATCCTCTCCCTGCACACCGGGTTCACCGACCGCAGCACCGACATCCTCAACGACCTCGACCAGGCCCTGGTGATCGGCTCCATCGCCGTCGTCCTCGGCGGCAGCGCGCTCGGCGTGCTCATCGGCGGGCACCTCTCGCGCCGACTGCGCAAGGCGGCGACCGCGGCCCACCAGGTCGCCAAGGGCGAGCCGGACGTCCGGGTGCGGGACGCGATCGGCGGGGTCGTGCGCGACGAGACCGACGACCTGGCGAGCGCGGTGGACGCCATGGCGGACGCCCTTCAGCAGCGGCTGGAGGCCGAGCGCCGGGTCACGGCCGACATCGCGCACGAGCTGCGCACCCCGGTGACCGGTCTGCTGACCGCCGCCGAGCTGCTGCCGCCGGGCCGGCCGACCGAACTGGTGCTGGACCGGGCGAAGGCCATGCGCACCCTGGTCGAGGACGTCCTGGAGGTGGCCCGTCTCGACGGCGCCTCGGAGCGCGCGGAACTCCAGGACCTTCTGCTGGGCGAGTTCGTCAGCCGGCGGGTGGCGGCCAAGGACCCCGCGGTCGAGGTGCGGGTGGTGCACGAGTCGATGGTCACCACCGACCCCCGCCGTCTGGAGCGCGTCCTGTTCAACCTGCTCGCCAACGCCGCCCGGCACGGCAGTTCGCCGATCCAGGTCACCGTCGAGGGCCGGGTGATCCGGGTCCGCGACCACGGCCCCGGCTTCCCCGAGGACCTGCTCACTGAGGGCCCCCTCCGCTTCCGCACCGGCAGCGCCGACCGCGCCGGCAAGGGCCACGGCCTCGGCCTGACCATCGCGGCGGGCCAGGCCCGGGTCCTCGGCGCCCGCCTGACCTTCCGCAACGTCCGCCCGGCCGGAGCCCCACCACACATACCCGCCGAGGGCGCGGTAGCGGTCCTATGGCTCCCCGAACACGCCCCGACGAACACGGGGAGCTACCCGATGATGCCGCTGTCCTGAGCCCAGGCCGTCGGTGGCCCGGCGGACGAGAGCACACGCTCCCCGTCCGGCCCGGCGGAGAGGGCGGAAGCCCCAGATCCGCTGCCGATAGCGCCACGCCGGGCCCGGGCGACCGGGCAGCCGAACACCCATCCCACCCCGGCGGACAGAGCGAAGGCCCCGGAGCCGTTGCCGACAGCACCACCGCGCTGGCGCCGGTGGCCGGCGGACGAGAGCGCGCGCTCCCATCCGGCCCGGCGGACAGGACGGAAGCCCCTGATCCGCACCCGATGGCGCCGCCGCCCTGACGCCGCCGCCGGTGGCCCGGCAACCCAAAGCGCACTCCCCACCCAGCCCACCGGACAGAGTGAAAGCCCCGCATCCGCACCCGACGGCACCACCGCGCTGACGCCGCCACCGGGGCCGACGACCTGAAGCGCACACCCCACCCAGCCCGCCGCACAGAGCGAAAGCCCCCATCCGCCCCCGACGGCACCACCGCCCTGACGCCGCCACCAGCCCCCGGGCGACCGGAACAGCCGCGAACACCCCACCGCCCCGCCGAACATGGCGAAGGCCCCGGATCCACCGGCGCAAGCCGGGGACCCGAGGCCACACTCCAGGTCGAGGATCAGACCGCCTAGGCCACCGGCGTGGCCGCAGCCTTCGCCCCGGCCTCGGCCTCGGCCGCGGTCTCGGCCCCGGCCTCGCTGGCGTCCTCGCCCGGCTTCTGCGGGCCGGCGCCCTTCAGCGGGACCTCCTTGACGAAGACCGACGCCACCAGCGCGCCCACCGCCACCACGGCGCCCAGCAGGAAGGCCGAGTGGGTGCCGGCCGACACCGCGTGCTGGTACGCCTCGCGGGCCGCCTCCGGCAGCTTGGCCAGGCTGGCCGCGTCGAGCTGCGCGGACTGCTCGGTGAGCTTCGAGCCCAGCGCACCGGCCCGCTCGGCCATGACGTCCTGGACGCGGTGGTTGAAGAGCGCGCCCATGATCGCGACGCCGAAGGAGGAACCGAGCGTACGGAACAGGGTGGTGGAGGAGGAGGCGACGCCCATGTCCTTCATCTCCACGCTGTTCTGCGCGACGAGCATGGTGATCTGCATCAGACAGCCCATGCCGAGACCGACGACGGCCATGAACACACCGGAGGTGAACCGGGAGGTGCCGGTGTCCATGGTCGACAGCAGATACAGGCCGACGACCATCAGCGCACTGCCGGCCACCGGAAAGACCTTGTACTTGCCGGTGTTCGTGGTGACGCGGCCCGCGACCATCGAGGTGACCAGCATGGCGCCGAGCATCGGCAGGAGCAGCAGACCGGAGTTGGTGGCGGAAGCCCCCTGCACCGACTGCTGGTAGAGCGGCAGGAACAGCGTCGCGCCGAACATCACGAAGCCGGCGATGAAGCCGATCAGGGACATCAGGGTGAAGTTTCGGCTGCGGAAGATGTGCAGCGGCACGATCGGCTCGGCGGCCCGGGTCTGCCAGAACACGAACCCGATGAGCGCGGCGACGCCGATGCCGATCAGCTCCATGATCCGCGCGGACGTCCAGGCGTACTCGGTGCCGCCCCAGGTGGTGACGAGGACGATCGAGGTGATGCCGACGGTGAGCAGGACGGCGCCCAGGTAGTCGATGCGGGCCTGCGAGCGCTTGCGCGGCAGGTGCAGGACGGCGCTGATCAGACCGAGGGAGACGATGCCGAGCGGCAGGTTGATGTAGAAGGACCAGCGCCAGCCCCAGTTGTCGGTGATGGTGCCGCCGACCAGCGGGCCGCCGATCATCGCCAGCGCCATGACGCCGGCCATCATGCCCTGGTACTTGCCGCGCTCCCGCGGCGGGATCAGGTCGCCGATGATCGCCATGACACCGACCATCAGACCGCCGGCGCCGAGGCCCTGGACCGCGCGGAAGCCGATCAGTTCGCCCATGTTCTGGGCCATGCCGCTGAGCATGGAGCCGATCAGGAAGATCACGATCGAGGACATGAAGGCGCCCTTGCGCCCGTACATGTCACCGATCTTGCCCCAGATGGGAGTGGAGGCGGCCGTGGCGAGGGTGTAGGCGGTGACGACCCACGAGAGGTGTTCGAGTCCGCCGAGTTCACCGACGATCGTCGGCATCGCGGTGCCGACGATCATGTTGTCGAGCATCGCGAGCATCATCGTGATCATGAGCGCGAGCAGCACGACCCGCACACTTCTCGGCTGCTTCTCCGGCTCGGTCTCCGCCGGTTGTACGTCCGCCATCCTCATCACTCCCCTGGGTACCGCTCCGGGCCACCTACTTACTTGCCGCCCGGCAAGTTGACTACACTGGGGAAGGTAGACCCGTCACTAGCCGGTCGTCAAGTAAGTTTCCGTGGGAGCCCGAGGAGTACGAGGATGGACGTCACCATGGACGGCACGAAGCAGCAGCGCCGCGGGAACACCCGCCAGCGCATCCAGGACGTCGCACTCGAACTCTTCGCCGAGCAGGGCTACGAGAAGACCTCACTGCGCGAGATCGCGGAGCGTCTGGACGTGACGAAGGCCGCCCTGTACTACCACTTCAAGACGAAGGAAGAGATCATCGTCAGCATCTTCCAGGATCTGACGAAGCCGATCGAGGAACTGATCGAGTGGGGCGAACAGCAGCCGCACACCCTGGAGACCAAGCACGAGATCGTACGGCGCTACAGCCAGATCCTCGCCGACGCGTCCCCGCTCTTCCGCTTCATGCAGGAGAACCAGGCCACCGTCCGCGAACTCCGGATCGGCGAGTCCTTCAAGGACCGGATGCGCGGGCTGCGGGACATCTTCATCGACCCCGACGCCCGCCTCACCGACCAGGTCCGCTGCGTGAGCGCCATCTTCACGCTGCACGCCGGGATGTTCCTGCTCCAGGACCTCGAAGGCGACCCCGAGGAGAAGCGTGCAGCCGTCCTCGAAGTCGCCGTCGATCTCGTGACCCAGGCCCACGAGGGCACCCTCCCGTCCTAGAGCGGCACCGCCGTGTCCGCCCCAGGGGATGCCCCCATGGGTCCTGCCGTGGTCACGGAGTGGGTCAGATGGACAGACCCTTGGCGCGCAGGAAGGCGGCCGGGTCGATCGCGGTGCCGTAGTTCGCGGACGTACGGATCTCGAAGTGCAGGTGCGGGCCACTGGAGTTGCCCGTGTTGCCCGACAGGGCTATGCGCTGGCCGGTCTTGACGACCTGACCGATCTTCACGTCGATGCGCGACAGGTGGGCGTACTGGGAGTACGTGCCGTTGCCGTGCTTGATGACGATGGCGTTGCCGTAGGCCGGGCCGTCACCGGCGCCGTTGCCGCCGGCCTTGACGACCGTGCCGCCGTGCGCGGCGACGACCTTGGTGCCGCTCGGAACGGCGAAGTCCTGGCCGCTGTGGGTCGACTGCCACATGGCACCGGCCTGGTGGAAGCTCGCGGACTTGGCGTACTTGGCGACCGGCTTGACCCAGCCCTTGGCCGCGACGGCCTTCTTGGCTGCGACGGGCGCCGCGGCGGGCGCGGCGGCGGACGCCACTCCGGCTCCCAGCACGACCGAGGCACCGACAGCGGCGGCGCCGACGGCCACGCGGGTGCGAAGCAGGGACGTACGGGAAGAACGGAACGTGACGCGCTTGAACATGAAGACCTCATGGGTTCGGGGACTGAGAAACCACCCGGCACACGGACGCCGCCGGATGGCCATCCCTTGGTAACCCGCCTCCCGCCGCACCCCCAAACGTGTGATCTACGACGGAAGCTAGTACTTCAGATCAAAACTCCACACTCCTTGACAGAGGCCCTCAAGGCCGCAATTTGGACACCTGGCACGCCGTAGACACAGGGGCACGTCACACCCCTGGGGTGTATGTCCGTTTTTGCCCAAATAGCTTGATCCACTATGCGCCCTAGTACCCCTCGGGCGGCCTGTGCCGCTTGTCACCGGCCCCCGCCCATAAGGGACTTCGGGATGTGACGGGGGCTACTCCCCTGCCCCTTGGGGGACTTGTGACCCCGGTCACCTCGCGTGCACGGGTCTGTGATGGGCCTCTCAGCACCCTCTACCGTCCAGTAACCCACTGGTTCCCGCCAGTAACCCGTTGGTCCCCCTCAGGCCACCCCCACCGATCAGCATGCTCACGACACCCCGGCATGCAAGGACGCGAGAGGACCCCCACCCATGACCAGAGACACCTGGACACGCCGTATCGCCCTGACCGCGGCGGCCACCGCCGCCGTCACCGCGATGGCCGTCCCGGCCGGCGCCCAGGCCGCTCCGGCCGCCGGCACCCCCACCGTCGCCACCGCCTCCGTGACCGCCGCCACCGCGGACGTCGACTACGCCACCTGGCAGGCCGACGTGCGGGCCGTGATGGACCAGGCGCGGCCGTACCTCGAACAGCGCATCGCCACGACCAAGCCGGGCGAGAAGAAGGCGATCGTCTTCGACATCGACAACACGACCCTGGAGACCGACTTCGGCTTCAGCTACCCGCAGCCGGCCAACAAGCCGGTGCTCGACATCGCCAAGTACGCCCAGGACCGCGGCGTCGCGCTGTTCTTCGTCACCGCCCGCCCGGACATCCTGTCCTGGGTGACCGACTACAACCTCAAGACCGTCGGCTACAAGGTCGACGGGCTCTACGTCCGGGGCTTCCTGGACCTCTTCAAGGACGTCGCCGCCTACAAGACCGCCCAGCGCGTCGACATCGAGAAGAAGGGCTACACGATCATCGCGAACATCGGCAACAGCGCCACCGACCTCTCGGGCGGCCACGCCGAGAAGACGTACAAGCTGCCGGACTACGACGGTCAGCTCTCGTAGCTCTCGTACATCTCGTAGCCGGCAAGGCCCGGCACGGCGCCCCGAGGGCCGTCAGGGCATGCGAAAGGGGCCGGTGCTCGAAAGCACCGGCCCCTTTCCGTGACGACGCGCGGTGGCGTCGCCGTGAGGCTTACGCCTCCTTGCTCAGGTTCGGCCCGGCACCGCCGGCCGCCTGCTCGATCGGCGGGACGTCGGGCAGCGCCGACTTCTCCTCACCGCGGAAGGTGAAGGTCTGGGTCTCGCCCTCGCCCTCGGTGTCCACGACCACGATGTGACCGGGGCGCAGCTCGCCGAAGAGGATCTTCTCCGAGAGCGTGTCCTCGATCTCGCGCTGGATCGTGCGACGCAGCGGACGCGCGCCCAGCACCGGGTCGTAGCCCTTCTTGGACAGCAGCTCCTTGGCGGACTGGGACAGCTCGATGCCCATGTCCCGGTCCTTGAGGCGCTCGTCGACCTTGCCGATCATCAGGTCGACGATCCGCAGGATGTCGGCCTGGGTGAGCTGCGGGAAGACGACCACGTCGTCGACGCGGTTGAGGAACTCGGGGCGGAAGTGCTGCTTCAGCTCGTCCGACACCTTGTTCTTCATGCGCTCGTAGTTGGTCTTCGAGTCGCCCGAGGCCGCGAAGCCCAGGTTGAAGCCCTTGGAGATGTCCCGGGTGCCGAGGTTGGTCGTCATGATGATGACCGTGTTCTTGAAGTCCACGACCCGGCCCTGGGAGTCGGTCAGACGACCGTCCTCCAGGATCTGGAGCAGGCTGTTGAAGATGTCCGGGTGGGCCTTCTCGACCTCGTCGAAGAGGACGACGGAGAACGGCTTGCGGCGCA